>JARRRD010000053.1:0-11052 GCA_037381085.1 Candidatus Sulfobium sp. | reverse complement strand
ATCCCCCTGAAGGCCGGTGGTAGACTACCACGTCGATAGGCTGGAGGTGTAAGTGCAGTAATGCATTCAGCTGACCAGTACTAATTGGCCGTGAGTCTTGACCCTTACTTCTCTTCCCTCCTGTTGTCAAAAAAATAAAAAGTAGTACAATGATTAGGAGAGAAGGGCCTGGAAGGCCCTTTTCTTGTATCCAGTTCAGGATTATCAAGGAACAATAATGAGAGAGCGGGATATCTTCGAAGAAATCATAGACATAGGTAAGAGACGGGGCACACTTACTTATGACGAGATAAACGACGCTCTCCCGTCTGAATTCTTCTCTCCCGATGAACTCGAGGATCTCATGGACCTTCTCCAGGATATGGGGGTGAAGGTCGTCGACCACGAGGGGACCGGCGGGGCGGAAGAGGAAGTGGCCGAGGAAGAGGAAGTAACCGAGTATGAAAAGACGGAGGACCTCGTCCAGGCATACTTTCACTCCATGGGCGACATCTCTATCCTGACGAAGGACGAAGAGACGGAGCTTGCCAAGAGGCTGGAAGAGGGCCGGGAGATCATCAAGGCTATTGTCAGCGCAATGCCCCTGTACGAGCGGATCGAAAAGAGCCTCGCAGTGCACACGGAAAATGAGGAGGAAGCCGCGGCGGAGGATGACAAGCCCGGCGAGGCGCTGATAATGAGCCTGAGGATCCTGCACGGTGCCATAAGGCAGATGGAAGCAGCGGACATGAAGGTCGCGCGCCACGGGTCCCTGAAGGACCTGAAGCGGCTGATCGCCGAGAAGAAGAAGAGAGATATCAACCCGATCAAGCTTGGGGCCCTTGCAAGAGAAGTGCACGGCGAATACAAACGGATAGAATCAGACGTTGGGATAAAGATAGATGATCTGAGGACCAAGTGGGACAGGATTACAAACGCTCGGGCGCTCCTCATGGAAGCCAAGAACGAACTGATTACCCGCAACCTCAGACTGGTCGTAAACATTGCGAAGAACTATGTCGGCAGGGGGTTGCCCCTCCTGGACCTGATACAGGAGGGCAATATCGGATTGATGAAGGCCGTCGACAAGTTCAAGTATGAAAAGGGGTTCAAGTTCAGCACTTACGCCACCTGGTGGATAAGACAGGCGATAACCCGGGCACTGATCGACCAGACGAAGACGATCCGCGTCCCGGTTCACATGATGGAATTTTACAACCGTGTGACGAAGGCCTCCAGAGAGCTGACGCAGCAACTCGGCAGGGAACCGGGCAACGAAGAGATCGCAAAGAGGCTTGCCGTCCCCACCAGGAAGGTGGAGGAGGTTTTCCGGGCGATTCAGGACCCCATAGCCCTGCAGACCCCGGTGGGGGATGAGGACACGGAACTCGAGGACTTTATCGGCGACAAGAGCAGCCCTTCTCCTTACTCGGATGCGGAGAAGGGAGAGATATCCGACCAGATTCTGATGATATTGAAAACACTCACGCCCAAAGAGGAGAAGGTGATCAGGATGAGGTTCGGGATCGGGGTCGACAGGGATCACACACTCGAGGAAGTCGGACGTCATCTCTCCATAACCCGGGAGAGGGTCAGGCAGATAGAGGCAAAGGCATTGAGAAAGCTGAAGCACCCCAGCCGGCTGAGGGCACTCAAGGTCCTCACCACAGCCTGATCGTCACGGATTCCCTGATTTGACCTCTTTCTAATCCGGCATGGCCGGAACCAAGAAGAATCTCGCCACGGAGACACGGAGTCACAGAGGAAAACAACGTTAAATAAGAAGACAGAGTCTTCTCAGTGCCTCTGTGGTTATACTTCCTTCCATTTGTACAAGCTCTACTTCAGCTGCACAAACAGATTACCTGCCGAGATTGCTCCCCCTATGTTTCCCCTGACCACCGCCGTCGAAGTGGCATCCTTTACCCCTATGACCTGGATTGTTCCTGTCGGTACCGTGTGGCCGCTTCCGGTATCAACTGTCCTGAACATGTCTCCGATCTCGATGCCGTCTTTCATACCCTTGTCCAGGTAAACAATATCAAAGATACCATTGAGAAGCTGCAGATTACGCGCTGCTATCACTTCACCCGCAATGTCGGGCTTCCTGAACTCGCCTGTCGTTAAAGGAGAGTTTACCTCATGATAAGTGTCCAGAACGTCTCCATCCCTGATGGGACCAAAGGCGTGCATGATCCGTGCCGAGGTGTCTTTACCTTCGATCTTCGTAATTTCAACCACCCCCAGGGGTTCGATAATATAACCGTGGCTCCAGGTCGCCATCGGCTGTTCCAGTGGAACCGCCTTTATGATGACAAACTTGTCACCGGCCTTGGCCGCAGTGTCCGTTTTCACAAAAACCGTATCGTTGTTCCCGAAAAGCGTTCTTCCAGACGGCGAACCGTCCAGTGTTCCCACGGATGGAACGGAGTCCGAAATGTACCCGCTGGCCTCCAGAAGTTTATTGTTGACAAGGGGCTTCAGCGGTATCTTCTGCGCTTCCTTCCCTGCTACCGCCTTCTTCTCCGCCTTTTTCACCTGTTTTTCCGGCATCTTCTTCTCGACGGCCCTGGGCGCGGGCACTTTTTCCTCACGGACCGCCTGCTTCAGATATATGGGTATCTTCACAACCTGTCCCGGATACAGGCGGTCGGGGTTCGATATTTCAGGGTTTTCCTTCCATACCTTGGGCCATAAAAAGGCGTCGCCCAGTTCCTGGCGGGATATACTCCATAGGGTGTCTCCCTTTTTAACAGTGTAGTTTTTTATCTCATGTGTCTGGGCCAGGACAAATGAGGGAACAAGCAGGGACAAGATGACGACAAGCTGAAGAAGGATCTTTCTTGACATCCGTTTCTCCTTTTTTCGGTCTGTTTTCACTTAAAAATAACTGACAATTATAAAACTGTCAAGTTTATTCGCTTATTTGACTTATGAACCTCCAAAAATTGATAATGGAATATGAAACGATACAGGTCATTCGGCGCCCATATGAAGGCCCTCTTCGGCGGCACTGTTTACAAGGTGAACGTGGACGCCGGGTTTACATGTCCGAACCGGGACGGGACCCTCGGGGTGTCCGGCTGTGTCTACTGCAACAATGACAGCTTCAGGCCCGGTTCCTGCAGGCCTGCCCTCTCAGTCAGCCAGCAGGTACGCAAGGGGACAGACCATGTGAGAAGACGCTATAAGGCCGAAAAGATTCTTGTATATTTCCAGCCCTACACGAACACTTACGCGCCGGTGGATGAACTGGAGGCGCTTTACAGGGAGGCGCTTGCCGGGTCTTCGGTCATAGGACTGGCGATAGGCACGAGACCTGACGCCGTTGACGAACCTAAACTCCGCATGCTGGAATCACTGGCGGAGCGATATTTTATTCTCATCGAGTACGGCCTCCAGTCAACATTTGACAAGAGCCTCGACTTCATCCGGCGCGGCCACGATTACAGGACCTTCCTGCAGGCGGTAGATCTTACAAGGGGAAGGGGTATTTCCATAGGCGCCCACGTCATCGCCGGCTTCCCGACGGAGACGCGGGAAGAGACGCTGTCTATGGCCGAAGAGATCTCCGGTCTACCCGTAGAGTTCCTGAAAGTCCACCAGCTCCAGGTGGTGGAGGACACTCCCCTCGAACAGATGTTCAGGCAAGACCCCTTCCACACCTTCGAATACGAAGAATATCTCGACTTCATCACGGATTTCATCGAAAGGACGTCTCCCGGGGTTGTCTTCCAGAGGCTCTTTGCGACCGCCCCGGACGACATCCTTGTCGCCCCGCACTGGGGCAGGAACAGGCACCAGATACTGCGCGACATAGAAAGAAGACTGGAAGAGAGAGATACCTATCAGGGGAAGAAATACGGGTCCCCTCGATGCGGGGCTGAAAAAGCCGGAGCATATCCTACCTTCTGAAGATAATCAGTTCCTTCAATTCCTTCCGCTTGCCCTTCCCCGGCGACCCGGCAGGATAGCCTATCGCCAGCACCGCCATGAGCTCAAGTGCGTCGCCAAGGCCGAGGACCCTCCTTATCTCCTTATCGCTCCTTATGATCTCCCCCAGCCAGACCGCTCCAAGGCCAAGGGAATGGGCCTCAAGCAGCATGTTCTGGAGGCAGGCCCCAACGGCCTGGGCGTCCTTCGTCCTGTGGTAACTTTCCGCGTTGTCAAGAAAAACCGGTACCAGGACCCTGGCCTCGCGGACGATCTTCGAATAACGGGTCAGCTTCGACAGCTCCTCCTTCATCGCAACGTCAGTAACTACCGCGAATCGCCAGGGCTGGTTGTTAAGGCCCGACGGCGCCCATCTGCCCGCTTCCAGTATTCTGTCCACCAGATCGCCCGGCACGGGGCGGTCCAGGAACCTGCGAACGCTTCTCCTCGTCTTTATGATCTCCAGTATGTCCAAACCGACCACCTTTTGCTAAAATATCACACAAACGGCTTTTCCATTGAAATATTAGGAAACGGGCGGAAAAAAATCAAGGCAAGGACAATGAAGGACCGGACGGTCATAGGGGTCATAGGAGGACGTAAGACCGAGAAGAACCTGCTCGGGGAGGCGGAAGAGGTCGGCAGGCTCATAGCCGAAAGGGGCGCCGTCCTTGTCTGCGGGGGCCTCAGGGGTGTGATGGAGGCCGCGGCACGGGGAGCGAGGTCCGCTGGGGGACTCACGATAGGCATACTTCCCCAGGAACACAAGAGAGATGCCAATGAGTTTATAGACATAGCAATTCCGACCGGCCTGGGGATAGGGAGGAACGTCATCATAGCCCGGACTGCGGAAGCCCTGATTGCCGTGGGAGGGGAGTATGGGACCCTCTCGGAAATCGCCTTCGGGATGCAGATGCGGAAGCCGGTGATCGGGATCGGGACATGGGAGATCAAAGGGGTAATCGGGGCCGAAAATGCCTCTGACGCTGTCCAGAAGGCCTTCGCACAACTGATGTTTCGGGCGGAGGGGTGAGGGCCGGGGATGCCGGTATACGAGTTCTACTGCAAGGGCTGCAACACTGTTTACAGTTTCATTTCAAAAAGGGTAAATACGGAGAAGGTACCCGGTTGTCCGAAATGCAGGGGCCCGCTGAAAAGGATGGTCTCACTTTTCGCGACACCTTCCGGCAGGGAAGAGGAAGCCGGAGGTGAAGCGGGCGTACCCGGCCTTGATGAGGCCAAGATGGAGAAGGCCATGGCCGCTCTGGCAGGTGAGGCGGAGGAGATGAGAGAGGACGATCCGCGTCAGGCGGCGACCCTCATGAGAAAGCTCTCGGAGATGACGGGTCTCAACATGGGGCCGAAGATGGAGGATGCCCTGAGCCGCCTGGAGAGGGGGGAAGACCCGGAAAAGATCGAAGAGGAAATGGGGGACCTTCTGGAAGGAGAGGAGCCCTTTTCCTTCGAAACGAACGGGAAGACCCGGTCCAGGAGACCGCCTCCTGCTGTGGACGACACGCTGTACGAGATGTAGCCGGTTTGTTCATGAATGTCGTCGGGACCGAGGTGCAGACAGTCGCTCCGTATCACGTTTTCCCCGTGTTTTAGTGTATAATATCGGGTATCCCGGAGCCTCCTTAGCTCAGTAGGATAGAGCACAGGTTTCCTAAACCTGGGGCCGCAGGTTCGAATCCTGCAGGGGGCACCATATTTTCCCCGGGAAATTGCCCGAAAAAGGGTGTGGCCTGATCAAAGGCGCTCGATGCTTATCTCCTTCGCCCCCTTCGCCTTCTTGAGTACTGCTGCATCTCCATTGATCCTGCCGACGGGATTGACAGCGCTAGCCGGCACCGGGTCGCTGGCGCTGCTCATTGGTGTGGGGCCGAAGAAGATCGCCAGGGCGTTGCCCGGCGGCCAGTAGCCGATATCGCCGGCAGACACCCCGGTCGTCGCGGTCTCGTCGAGAGGCATACTGACCGGGATTTCAAAATAGAACTCGTCTCCCCATTCGTGGGGCTCCGCGCTGATGGGAAGCGCACCGGCAACGGCCTTTGCCGTGGCAGTATCGAAAAGCTCGGCGTCGAGAACGATATCCTTCACCGCGATCCTTATCTTAACGGGCATATGCCTTACCTCCTGTCACTTCCTTCCATTCACGGCGCCGGCCCCCGGCAGCCGACGAGGCATTGCGATTACATCAGACGGTGCCGTCACTCTTCCTTATCAGGTAGATCCCGTCGCGGATGGTAAGGAACAGCTTCTCGGCCCGGCTGTCTCTGTTCACCAGTTCATTGAATTCCGCCATCGCGCGGCTTTCATTGTCCCTCGGATCGAAGACCCTGCCGTACCACAGGGCATTGTCGGCAAGTATCAGTCCGCCGTTTCGCAGGATCCGCATGGACTCCATGTAATAGGCGCAATAGTTCTCCTTGTCGGCGTCGATGAAGACAAGGTCGGTCTTTGCATCGGGCAGGGTCCGCAGGATTTCGACGGCCTCGCCAAGACGGATGGTGATCCTGTAGCCGGCAGGGCTCCTGTCAAAGAAGGCCTGGGCTATCCTGGCGTGTTCCGGGTCATGGTCGATGGTCTGAATTCTCCCCCCCTCGGGCAGAGCCTCCGCCATGGCAAGGGCCGAGTACCCGGTGAAGGTGCCGATCTCAATGACCTGATGCGCACGGGACAGCTGCGTTACCAGTCGCAGGAAGCGGCCCTCGACTTTTCCGGTGAGCATGTTCGGATAGGGTGTCTTCGTCAGGGTAAAGGATTCGAGCTCTTCGAGCAGAGGAGACATGGGCGACGTATGGGTCAATGCGTAATCCTCCGCCTCTTTGGCCACCATATCCATGTAAGAGTAAATGCCGGCCTGCCTGTCGGGGCCCGGCGAGTGTCCCTGTTTCATAATCCCCCCTCTTGCTCTATCACTGTCAGGCCCCCGGGGTTCCTGAACCCGGAGAGCTCCTGTACTGACGCGCCGCGTCTATTCTATGGCATCGACCACCTCGCCGCTCATGGTGCCCTCAAGGGCCTTCACATAAGCGCGGGCGACCGTCTCAACGGGAGTTCCCATGGACGGGTCCATGTTGAAGGCCTTGAGCGTATCGACCACCCAGTTGGGGCTTACGACATTTATCCTGATCCCGCGCGGCATTTCCAGGGCCGCCGCCCTGCCGAAGCCTTCGAGGGCCGAATTCACCAGGCTGATCGCGGTCGAGCCCTTCATGGGTGTGCGGCTCAGGATGCCGCTCGTGAGCGTGAATGAACCGTTGTCGTTCAGGTGGTCCACTCCCGAGCGCACCACGTTCACCTGCCCCATGAGCTTGTTGTCCAGGCCGAGAGCAAAGTCGGCATCACTGAGCGAACTCATGGGGCCGAACTTCGCCAGTCCTGCCGCGCAGATCACCGCGTCGACCTTCCCCGTCGTCCCGAACATGTTTGCGATGGATGCCCTGTCAGCGATATCGACCTTGATCGCCGACCTGCTGAAGCTGACGGGGATAACCTCGTGGCGGTTTCCGATGGCGCGGACGACGGCGCTCCCTATTGTTCCCGTTGCACCTATGACGATGACCTTCATGGTTTTCTCCTCCCCGGGACCGGTCCGTAATCCGTAAACGTCCGCCGGGCCGTCCTAACTTTCAGTATAGCACCCGGTCGCAGGTCCACCAACCGGGACTATCAATAACGTAAATTTGTATACTACATTTCAGCACGGCTCAATGCACCGCGGGTGACAAAGAATTATTGCAGCCTTATGTGAGGGAGGAAGGCATATGACAGGAGTCGGAAGTAATGCACGAAAGGACGCCCCGGTCATGGTCATACGGTCGCTTAATGTGGGCCGCCCGGTGAAGGAGACATTCTTCGGAAAGGAAATCATAACGGGCATCTGCAAGAAGCCCGTCGTGGGGCCGGTGCGGCTCGGGAAGACCGGGTTCGACGGTGACGGCGTCGGCGACCTGAAGAACCACGGGGGGCCGGACAAGGCGGTGTGCGCATATGGGACCGATCACTATCCATACTGGGAGAAGGTCCTCGGGACTGCCCTGCCGCCCGCTGCCTTCGGCGAAAACCTCTCCCTTTCGGACCTCGACGAGGCCACGGTATGCATCGGGGACGTTTTCCAGGCAGGGACGGCCGTCGTGCAGGTAAGCCAGCCCCGGCAGCCCTGCTCTACCCTGGCTGCCAGGTTCGGCAGGAACGACATGGTGAAACTCGTAGTAGATTCGGGCAGGACCGGGTATTATTTCAGGGTGCTTGAAGAGGGGGCCGTGAAAAGCGGCGATGCCCTCGTTCTCAGGGATAAGGATCGCCACGGGGTAACAGTCTCATTTGCCAACGGTATCTACCACCACGACAGGCGGAACAGGGAAGGCATAGTGAAGGTCCTGGCCGTTGAGACCCTCTCGGGGTCGTGGCGTGAATCCTTCCTCAAACTGAGAGAGGCTTTCTGAGGGATTATTAATAAACTGACGGCGGGACGGAGGCTCGTGGCTCATTCCTGCCCGCCTGCCGGCAGGCTCTTTCGTTCCGAGGACTTGCCGAAGCCCGAGTCACGGCCTGTCACTTAAGGTGGTATTCGACCATATCTTTATCGTGAAGGATGTAGTCCTTCTGCACCCTCCAGCTGAAATAATAAAACGGAAAATCTATCTAATCCGCGAACACAAGGTTATGCTGGATGCCGACCTTGCTGAACTCTAGGGAGTGAAGACGTTCAATCTTAACAAGGCGGTCAAGAGGAATATCGGTCGATTCCCTGAAGACTTCATGTTTCAACTTTCTAGAGAGGAAGCCGATTCTTTGAGATTCCAAATTGGAATGTCAAAAGAAGCGGGGCGTGGAGGTCGGCGTTATCTCCCTTACGTCTTCACTGAACAAGGCGTAGCAATGCTCTCCAGCGTCCTGAACAGTGAACGGGCGGTTAAGGTCAACATTGAGATTATGCGTGCCTTCGTAAAACTCCGGCAGCTGCTTGCCACCAATGCCGGGCTTGCCCGGAAGCTGGCCGATCTGGAAAAGAAATACGATGCACAGTTCAGGGTCGTCTTTGACGCCATACGTGAACTCATGCGCCCTCCCGAAAAGCCAAAGCGGAAGATAGGGTTTAAGAGAGAAAGCGAGTGATACTGTTCCACGCCGGGCTCTCATTCTTCCGATAACCAATCCCCGATCTCCGATTCTTGCCTTTTTCCTGTTCACTACTCACTATTCACCATTCACTACATTTGTATTGCCCATTGCCTGGAGTTGTGAGACCGGTTCCCAGTCCCCGGTGCCTGTTTACGGCCTTTATGCTAGAATAGCGGTAGTTCAAAAGTGCTTTTTCTTTGATGGGGATATCACCGAGGGGATCGTTGATGATACAAGCTTATTCCGGAGACAATCTATTTGACTATTGGTAACTTATATGTTACTGTAAAGGGAGTGGATGGCTGACCGGAAGATCGTTGAATATCTTAGACAGGGGGTGTCTCCCTTTGGAATATGGTTCAACGGACTGGATGCTGTCGCTGCAGCGAAGGTGGCGGCTGCACTCTACCGGCTGGAGCAGGGCAATTTCTCGAATGTGAAGGCCGTAGGCAAAGGAGTTTCGGAATACAGGATTGACTTTGGACCGGGGTACCGGATCTATTTCGGACAGGAAGGCGGGAAGGTGATTATTCTGCTGGGCGGAGGGAGTAAGAAGACCCAGAAGAAAGACATCAGAACCGCCCAGGCTCTGTGGGCTGAATATAAATCAAATAAAGTGAAGGTGGACTGAGGATATGGCTATTACTCGTAAATTCCGGGAAACAATTTTATCCCGCATCGAATTTGATCCTGAATTCCGCACCCAGCTGCTTACCGGGGCAGTAAACGAATTGCTTGCCGGAGACCTCGGCGCGGGAAAGGCCATGCTCCGTGACTACATAAATGCCACGATCACGTTCCGGCAGTTGGCAAAGAAGCTTAAGAAGTCAGACAAGAGCGTACACCGCATGCTCGGCCCACGCGGCAATCCGAGAGCCGACAATATTGTCGAGATAATCAAGATCCTTCAATCATACGAACACGTAAAGTTGCGTGTGGAAGCGCACAAAGTGGCGGCGTAAAAAGACGTTTTCGATATAGTCAGATGAAGCATATACACGTCGCCTGCGCAATCATAAAAGAAAACGGAAAGGTCCTTGCAACACAACGCAGTGCTGCCATGAGTATGCCGCTCAAGTGGGAGTTTCCCGGAGGCAAGATTGAAGTTGGTGAGTCGCCTGAAGAATGCCTGCTGCGCGAATTGAGGGAAGAGATAGGCATCGCTGTCCGGATAGGCCTTGCTCTGCCACCGCACACGCACAAATACAGTTCCTTCATCGTTACCCTTTATCCGTTTGCTTGCAAGATCTCGTCCGGCGAGATTGTCCTCCACGAACACGCTGCCATTATCTGGCTGCCTCCGGAGGAATTATACACGCTGGACTGGGCTGAGGCAGACTTGCCGGTGATCGAGTTGTATCTCGCACAAATTGAGGCCGCCTCCATCTGATGTATTTGGGGTAATGCCAGTAGCATTTGTTAATTCCTTTGCGAAGGTGAACTGTGAGTTCAGGAGGAAGTCATTGCGCATTTGACGGCAGTAAGTTTACAAAGTTAACACCGTCCCCCCCACTTTTTTCTGCTGTTGATCTGACTATCGTCTTTTTTAGCTTGTCAGCCTGTCGCTTGCCAGCCTTTTTACAATTCACGTCTCAAGATTCACTGCCGTCAGCCCAGTCCCTGGTCCCCGGTGCCGATCCACAGCCTTTATGCTAAGATAGCGGCAGTTCGACAAAATGCTTGCCTGGGATTGCACTGTGGGGGATGTTGGGGGATATCCTGAAGATCGATGAAGGGGAAGGCGGTAGCTGAGCCTAAAAGTGGAGGGAAAATGAAAGAACTTATCCTGGTAGAATTCATTGAGAGCAAAATCTATCTGATCCGCGGTCATAGGGTCATGCTCGACAGCGATCTTGCGGAGCTTTACGGAGTGGAGACGAGAACGCTGGTTCAGGCAGTCAAGAGAAACGTCAATCGATTTCCTTCAGATTTTATGTTTCAGCTTAATTTTCAAGATATTGCAGCTTTAAGATCACAAACTGTGACCTTAAAGAAAGGTCGGGGCGGGCA
>JARRRD010000052.1:0-24316 GCA_037381085.1 Candidatus Sulfobium sp. | reverse complement strand
CTTGACTGGAAATTCATCTCTGAAGCCGCTCACTCCCACAATATTTCCCCTCTTTTATATTATAATCTGAAGGGCCTGTCCAACAGCAGCCTCATTCCTGCCACAGCAATGAAAGACTTAAAGAACGTCTACCATGAAACCACCGCGAGAAATATGTTCATGTATGCGGAGTTACAGACTATCCTGGACGCGTTTCATAGCGCAGGGTCGGAAGCAATCGTTTTGAAGGGTGCGGCCCTGGCCGGTGTTGTCTATCCCGACATCGGGTTGCGGCCCATGCTCGATATCGATCTTCTCGTAAAGGAAGGTGAATTGGCAGTTGCCGACAAGGTCATGACCGGCTTGGACTATTCTGCGGTTGACAGCTTATATATGGAGAATCATTTTCATCTGCCGCCCTATCGGCATGTCCGGAAACCGGCGATAGTGGAAATTCACTGGCATTTCACCGGAGATTCTCGTAGTAATGTCCGGAAATGGTGGGAAAGGGCCAAGGCCGAAGACCTTATGGGATACCGGATTCTGGTCCCGTCTCCCGAGGATATGCTGATTCATCTCTCCGTTCACCTGTTTAACCACGGCTATGACAATGGCTTTGTTTTGAGAGGCCTGTGTGATATCTTTGAAGCGCTGCGGCACTATGAGGCTGAAATCGACTGGAAACTACTACAGGACGAGATAAGAGAACAGGGCATAGAAAAGCAGGTCCACTCCATATTGCAGCTGGCAAGGAAGTTTTACGCCCCCCTGGATGGCTCCTTTATTCCGATAAATCTGGATCACGCGGATTATCGCTTTCTTCAGGTCCTGGAAGGCAGTCTTTTCGTGGACAGCGGGGACGCTCCCATAAACCCCCATCTTCTAAAGTCCATGATGTTTGATAACTTTCCGAAAAGAATAACATATCTTCTGTCCACGATATTTCCTTCCCGGCAGCAGATGGCCGAGAGATACCCGGCTTCACCTTCCTCAATGATGATGTTCTTTTATTACCTCGTCCGCCCCTTTCATCTCCTGGCGAGATATGGGAAATCCGCCGCAAGAATCTTCAGGACGGGAAGAAATGGAAGGAATGATGGGGAACTTTAACAAGGACAAAATGACTTGCTCCATAGAAACATGGAACCTCTCGAAAAGTTTTACGATCATCAAGACGTACCGCGATCTGCTTCTGCACCCTTTCAGAAAGAAGGAGATTGCTGCTCTCAGAGAGGTGAATATCAGTGTAAAACAAGGAGAGTTTTTTGCTCTTCTGGGACCGAATGGCGCAGGCAAAACCACGCTCATAAAGATCCTGAGCACCTTAATCCTCCCTTCTTCCGGGAAGGCCTTTGTAGGCGGATTTGATGTCGCCACCCATGACAGGGAAGTGAGGAGGAAGATAGGGTATGTGGTAAGCGATGAAAGGAGTTTTTACTGGAGGCTTACAGGCAGGCAAAACCTCACATTTTTTTCGGCTCTCAATAATTTGCCTGCGGGAGACGCCGCGGAAAGGATAAAACGATTACTCCAATTGGTGGAGCTTGAACGGGATGCCGACAGGGTTTTCAAGGACTATTCTACGGGAATGAGGCAAAAACTCGCCATTGCCAGGGGGCTTCTTACGGACCCCGATATTATATTCATGGATGAACCGACAAAGGCATTGGACCCGCTTATTGCTCATCATATTCGGGGGCTGGTTAAAGAGAGGGTAATGGGAGAACGAAAAAGGTCGGTGATCTATGCAACCCACAACCTCCGGGAAGCCGAAGAACTCTGCGACCGCATGGCGATCATCAGCAACGGAGCCATACGGTATACAGGCACCGTTGACGCCCTGAAGAATGAGTATCGACAAGGGGCACGATATATCGTCAAAGTGCGACATGCGGGAAACGGCTTGCTTGACAAGATTAAGGCGATCCCGTCGATCAAAAGCCTTTCCCTTCACACAAACGGATCGTCACATGACTATATTCAGTTTGAAATGGAACTGGAAACAGGCAACGGCAATATGTCGCATATCATCAATGAACTTTCCAAAACGGGCGGAAAAGTGGCATCTTTTTATGAAAAGGAACCTACGCTGGAAGAGGTTTTTTCCAGGGTAGTTTCACGTGAGGGATAAGGGAAAGACATGCTTCGGGCGATGAGTAAGCCTCTTATTTTTGTCTGGAAGGATTTCATCGAGGAAGCAAGCTATAAGTTGTCCTTCGCCATGCAGATTTTCGGCATAATCAGTTCGACGCTCATATATTTTTTTATCTCACGGCTATTCGGCGGGGTCGGGGTTGCTTACCTGAAACCTTACGGTGGAAACTATTTCTCATTCGTGCTTATCGGTGTCGCTTTTTTCAGTTACCTCGGGGTATCCATCAGTGGCATCTCAAGCAGTATAAGGGAAGGTCAGAAGCTGGGTACTTTGGAAGCCCTTCTCGTTACGCAAACCGATATTCCTACAATCATAATTTCTTCATCTCTCTATAGTTTCCTCTGGGCCACTTTCAAGGTTGCAGTGTACTTGTTCCTGGGAGTCGTTGTGTTCGGGATAGACATGGGACAGGCCAATCTTGCCGGTGCGTTTCTCATTTTGCTACTGACGATAACTTCCTTCACAAGCGTAGGAATACTTTCGGCCAGCTTTGTCATGATCCTGAAGAAGGGCGATCCCGTTGGCTGGCTCTTTACCAGTCTGTCGGCCCTGTTAGGGGGACTATATTACCCGATTTCGGTCCTGCCGGAGTGGTTAAGGCATGTGTCCTATCTCCTGCCGGTTACCTATGCGCTGGAAGGGATGAGGCTGGCGCTTCTCAAGGGAAATTCCCTCAGAGAGCTATTATTCCCAAACATTATGGTATTGCTTATCTTTTCGTGCCTCCTGATGCCACTCAGCATCTTTATTTTCGGACACGCTGTCAGGAGGGCGAAGAAAGAGGGAAGTTTAACGCATTACTAGAACCTATCTCAAAATCGGTTCCTGGTTGAATGTTGTCATTCCCGCAAACGAAGCGCGTCGGGAATCCTTCTGAAAACAAAGAAAGATTCCGGACAAGCCGGAATGACAAAAGAAGTGGATATCATGAAATTTCAATTTTGAGATAGGTTCTAGCATTATGTCAGATCAATAACCGACGCAAGTCGTTCGAGTTAATTGCCAGGACTACTGCTGAAAAATTTTCCTTCCTCATGCCACGGGCTCCAGGTCATTCCGCACCATCTCCTCCTTCGCAGCCATTGAACGCCGCATCAGCCGCACAGGGGCTTCTTTGCATGCCCGCCCTTCCCTTTGTGCAGAATCATGGCACAGATAACCGCCGGGGCTAGTATTCTTCGAGATGATACCATTCCGGATTTTCCAGCCAGGTGTTCGGCTGGTTTACGAAATTGATTATATTTTCTACAATGAAATAGTGCCTCTTTTCCTCGTCGGCTATCTTCAGGAATATTTTCTTCCTGTGGTCGCCGACTTCATCGGCTTTCTCCATATAGAAATCCCTGCTTTTTTCCTCTATCCCCTGAGCTTCCCGGTAGAGTTCCATTTGTGAGACATCCACATCAAACTGCTTTTCATCTCTTATCTTTTCGAAGACATTTTTCACATCATTCAGTATGGTAGTATCGGTCATCTCGACCTCTTCATTGTTCTTCATGTTCTGGAAAAGCCTGCAGTGTTTTACTTCCGCGTCTGCGAGCATGCCCAGGATAGTCGTCAGGCCCTTATGGCCGGCCTTTGACGCAAGTTCGCGATAAAGGTTCTCGCCGTCCTTTTCCATCTTCATGGCGTATTCGTAAATGTCCATCTTTACCTCCTCTTTTTTATGTCGCCCCTCAGGCTTAGTTACATGATATTGCGGATCGGCCCCGATGACAAGGGGCGTGCTTTGTCAATTTCAGCCTGCCGGGTTAAACTACTCACATGGTCTCACCTGATGGAAGGGCAAGAGCGGCCGCAAATGCCGAAACGGAGGATCTCTGGGGATTATTGAGAGACCCGCGTCCCGAGGTCATATCGAGGGCGATGTACAACAGGAATTTTTCCGAGGACATGGCGCTGTTTGTAGCCAGACGGAGGGACGTACATTCTGAGGTACTTGCCTTACTCGCCGGAGACAGGAGATTCAGAGACAGCTCCAAACTGAAACTCGCCATATGCAGGAACCCGAAAACGCCGCAAAAAGTCGCTCTTTCCCTTCTGAAATTCCTGCGGGTCTTCGATCTTGCCGACGTCGCAAGGGACCAGCAGATCAATATCAACCTTCGACGCAAGATAGAATACATCCTCGCCGAAAGGATCTCCTCCATGCCTTCGGGCGTAAAGAAGGCCCTCGCCAGAAAGGCCAACAGCAACATCATCGCCCTCCTGATCGAGAGCGGGGACGGCGGCGTCATAGCGGCATGCCTGGACAGTCCCTTTCTTACCGAAGGGCTGCTCTATAATTCGGACTTATACGGAGCTTCCATACGCCCATGAGACATGTATTGCAGTTCATCAAGGCCATGAAGACCCCCGATCTAAGGGACCTCTATTCGGACCCGAAACTTCCGTCGTCGTCACGACCCTTTATATACAAGGAACTCGGTGAAAGGGGGCAGGCGGTGCAGGACGATGAAGAGAGGACCTTCGTCCTGTCGGAGAATGAAGACTCGGACATGCGATACTCTGAAGAAGGAATGAATGAATGACCGTTTATCCGCTGAGAGAATATCCTATCCAGGCCTCAAGCTGGTCCTTCCGCATTTCTCCATTCATTTCGTCTATCTTTTTACCGTAACGGTAGAGTATCGATTTCGGAACCGACAGCACGTCGAAGCGCCGGGCCAGAGAGGGCTCCTTCTCACTGTTTATCATCGCGACTTTTATCATCCCCGCCTTCTCGCGGGCAACCTCCTCCATCAGAGAGATCATCGCGCGACAGTGGGCACACCAGGGCGCCCAGAAAAACAGCAGCACCACGCCCGGATGGTCCAGGACCTCGCGATCGAAACCGGAGGCTGTCACTTCCACGGGCCTCTCGGGAAAATCGAGCGGGGACCTGCACCGCCCGCATTTCGGATGTGCCCGTAATTTGCTTGCCGGTATGCGATTTGCCGTACCGCAGTTACGGCATCTGAGGAGTACCGTGCTCTCCGCCATCGTCACCATTCTCCCTCAGATATCATTATATTCGATAAAGTTTGAAATGGTGCTGCGTTGATCAGGAAAAATCCGTCACGCCATTTTGATATTGGCCCTCTCCTGAGGTAAAATGTAGCTTGATGTTGATGGAAATAATGGACAGGGAGAGAAAGATGTCGAGGACGTCCAGAGTATTTCCGGGAATTTGAAAATCCGCGCGGGCAGATAAATGACCTTGAGAGGTCCGTGGAAAAGACTATGGAGAAGAAATAGATGCAAGCTCGCAAGCTGACAAGCGAACTACAGGAAAACATTTTTTTGAGGAGGTCAACATATGAACCCTGTCATTGAAGCGATAGCTACAAGAAGGTCCGTACGGTCTTACGAAAACAAGCCCGTGCCGAGACATATCCTGCAGGCAATCATAGAGGCGGGGAACCAGGCCCCGTCGGCGATGAACAGCCAGCCCTGGCGGTTCGTCGTCGTTGAGGACCAGGGGCTGAAGCGGAAGCTGCTGAATGCCTCCCGTCCGAAGGCCCTGGGCATACTGGAAAATGTGAAGGAAGCCGACCCCGAAAGATACGCACAGATCATGAAGCGCTATGAAGAAATGGAGGACCCGATTTACTATTCGGCGCCCGTCATTCTGTTCGTGATAGGTTCGGGAAGGTATGCGGACCATTCCTGCCCCCTGGCCTGCGAGAATATCATGCTCGCCGCATATTCCCTCGGGGTAGGGAGCTGCTGGGTCGGCTTCGGCTCGATGGTGACGGAAGATGCGGAGATCATAAAGGAACTTGAATTGAAGGACGACGAAAAGATTTACGGACCTATTATCCTTGGGTATCCCAAGGTAACAAGGAAGTGATGCCGGCAGATGTCGACCGTGTGATCGACGCGGCGCGTGCCGTGGTCTCTGCTTAGAACCCGGCCAAGGGTATTGCAAACTTTGTTTCTTTAGTTCCACTATATGCCCTGCGGTGGGCTTTGTCAATCCTTTTTTGACTTGAATCAAGACTATATCCGGGTCACAACAAAAAAGGCCGGGGACTCCTCCCCGGCCTTCATCCGCATTCGTCGGTCGATGCGCTGCTACCCTTCGAGCTTCCAGGCGGCAAGGTGTTTGAGATATTTCCATCTCCTCTTCACGTTCTCCTCAGCCTGCTTCATGAGGACAGCCGCCAGTTCGGGTTTGCTCTGTCTCAGTGCCCGGTAGCGGTTCTCCTTGTAAGCGTATTCTTCGAAGGAGATCGTCGGTTCCTTGCTGTCGATAGTCAGAGGGCTCTTGCCCTGGGCCTCGAGTTCGGGGTTATAACGGAAGAGAGGCCAGTGGCCGCAGGCCACCGCCCTCTTCTGCTCGTCAATGCCCCTGCTCATATCGATACCCTGCGCGATGCACGTCGCATAACAGATAACGAGGGAAGGCCCGTTGTATGCCTCGGCCTCTGCTATCGCCTTGACGGCCTGCGCCTGGTTGGCGCCGAAGGCTATCTGTCCGACGTAAACATTCCCGTAAGTGGTCATGATCGCGCCTATGCTCTTTTTCGGGGTCCTCTTCCCTCCCGCAGCAAACTGCGCCATCGCTGCAAGAGGGGTTGATTTGGACATCTGCCCGCCCGTGTTCGAGTAAACCTCCGTGTCGAGCACCATTATATTTACGTTTTCACCTGAGGCCAGGACATGGTCAAGCCCGCCGTAGCCTATGTCGTATGCCCAGCCGTCGCCGCCGATGCACCATACGGACTTCTTTACCAGATAATCGGCCAGGGAAAGAAGGCTCTTCGCCTGGAAGGAGCCGTCCTTCGCAACGAGCTTCTTCAGTTCTTCAACGCGCGCCCTCTGCTCCTCTATCCCTTTCTGTGTCGATTGGTCCGCGCTTTTTATGGCATCGAAAAGTCCCATGGAGCCGGAATATTCCGGCATGGAGGCAAGTCTGTCGAGCAGCTCCAGCGCCTGGGCGGTAAACTTGTCCACCGTCTGCCTCATGCCGAAACCGAACTCGGCGTTGTCCTCGAAGAGTGAGTTGGACCATGAGGGTCCCCTGCCGTCGGCACGCTTGGTGTACGGGGTCGTGGGCAGATTACCGCCGTATATGGAGCTGCAGCCGGTTGCGTTGGCTATCATGAGGCGGTCGCCGAAAAGCTGGCTCAGCAGTTTTATGTAGGTTGTCTCGCCGCACCCGGCGCATGCGCCGCTGTATTCGAAGAGGGGCTTCACCAGCTGGCTGCCCTTTATCGTCATCACGTTAAACCGGGACGGGTCCGTTTCCGGCAATGAGAGGAAGAACTTGTAGTTTGCGACCTCCTGCTCCCTCAGGGGTTCCTGCAGATGCAGGTTGATCGCCTTGAAGTCCGGGATCTTGTTCCCCTCGGCGTCCTTTTTGGACCCCGGGCATACGTTCACGCAGGAACCGCAGCCCGTACAGTCCTCTGGGGCGACCTGAACGGTAAATTTGAGCCCTTCCAGGTCCTTCCCCTTCGCGTCGACCGATCTGAAGGTCTTCGGGGCCTTCTCAAGGAGAGAAGGCTCATAAGCCTTCAGTCTGATAGTCGCATGAGGGCATACAAAGGAGCACTGCCCGCACTGTATGCAGGCGTCCGGCTCCCATACAGGGATGTGGATGCCGATATTCCTCTTCTCGTACTGCGTCGTACCGGTGGGCCACGTGCCGTCTTCGGGCATTGCCGAAACAGGCAGCGTGTCCCCGTTACCGGCTATCATCTTCGCCGTCACGTTCTTCACGAACTCCGGGGCATCCTCGGGGACCGCCGGCCTCATCCTCTTCGAGCCGGTCACCTTGGCGGGGACAGGGACTTCGACTATGTTCTGGAGGGCCTTGTCGACCGCAGCGTAGTTCATCTGCACGATCTGCTCGCCCTTCTTCATATAGGTCTTCTTTATCTGCTCCTTGATCGATTTGATCGCTTCCTCCCTGGGAATTATCCCCGCGATCACGAAAAAGGCGGTCTGCATGATCATGTTTATCCTCGTGCCGAGCCCGATTTCCTCGGCAAGGGAAACGGCATCGATGATGTAGAACTTCATCTTCTTGGAGATGAGCTGCTCCTGTACCTCCACCGGCAGGGTGTTCCACACCTCGTCCTTGCTGTGCAGGGTCGTCAGGAGGAAAGTCGACCCCTCTTCAGCCTTGGAGAGCATGTCGTATTTCTCCAGGAACGAGGTGTTATGGCAGGCGATGAAGTTGGCCTGTGGTACAAGATAGGGGTTGTGGATCTTTTCCTTGCCGAACCTGAGGTGTGATATGGTGATGGCACCCGATTTCTTGGAGTCATAGACGAAATATCCCTGGGCGAAATTGTCCGTTTCGGTCCCGATTATCTTTATCGTGTTCTTGTTCGCCCCGACCGTTCCGTCCGATCCGAGACCGTAAAACAGGGCGCGGAACACGCCCTTCCCTTCGATCCTGAAGGAGTCGTCGTATTTGAGGCTGGTGCCGGCTACATCGTCGTCGATACCTATCGTGAAATGGTTCCTGGGGGCGGAGGCGGAAAGGTTGTCGAAGACGGCCTTTGCCATTGCGGGAGTGAAGTCCTTGGACCCCAGACCGTAGCGTCCTCCCACGATCTTCGGATATTCCCTGAAAGCGGCCGACTTCTTTTCCATCGCCTCGCCGACGGCGGTCCTGACGTCGAGGTAAAGGGGTTCGCCTATAGAACCGGGCTCCTTGGTGCGGTCAAGCACTGCAATGCCCTTGACCGTGGCAGGCAGGGCCTTCACGAAATCGTCGATGGAGAAGGGCCTGTAGAGCCTTACACTCACGAGCCCCACCTTCTCTCCCTTTGCGTTCAGGGCATCGACGGTGCTCTCCACCGTCTCGGCCGCGGACCCCATGACCACTATTACGCGCTCCGCATCGGGAGCACCGTAATAATCGAAAAGGTGGTATTTGCGCCCTACGATGCCGGCGAACCTGTCCATGGCCTTCTGGACAATCGCAGGCGTGGCGTTGTAGAAACGGTTCACCGTCTCCCTGCCCTGGAAATAGACGTCCGGGTTCTGCGCCGTACCGCGGATCGAAGGACGGTCGGGCGTAAGCCCCCTCTTCCTGTGGGCGATGACGAGATCGTCATCCAGCATGGCCTTCATGTCGTCGAGGGTGAGCTCCTCTATCTTCTGTATCTCGTGGGACGTCCTGAAGCCGTCGAAGAAGTGGACGAAGGGTATCCTCGACTCAAGCGCTGCAGCCTGGGAGATAAGCGCAAAGTCCATCGCCTGCTGCACGTTTTCAGAGCAGAGGAGTGCAAATCCCGTGGACCTCACGGCCATGACGTCCGAATGGTCCCCGAATATCGAAAGACCCTGGCATGCCAGGGATCTCGCCGTCACATGGAAGACCGTGGGAGTCAGCTCACCGGCGATCTTGTACATGTTCGGAACGATAAGAAGAAGACCCTGGGAGGCCGACACCGTGGTGGCGACGGCACCGGCCGTCAGGGAACCATGGACGGCCCCTGCCACACCGGCCTCGGACTGCATCTGGCTTATCTTCGGCACCGATCCCCATATGTTCTCCTTCCCCGCCGCCGACTTGGCGTCGCAGATCTCGGCGATCGGCGACGAAGGCGTGATCGGATAAATCGTGATGATCTCGTTAGTCGCATGCACAACGTGTGCGCATGCCGTACAACCGTCAACGGTTATCATCTTTCTGCTCATGACGTCTCCCTTCTGAAAATAAATTGTAAACGATTCTTATCCGGCCCGTCTTTTTTGCGTAAAAAAGGATAGAGTTCCAGAATAAGTTTGATATTATAATACAAATGTAGCGGCTGTTTCACCTTTTCATAGGGGAGGCCCCAAAGATGAAAGTCCGCAAAAGTACGACTCCACACTTCATCGCCCTGTGTGCCCTGCTGGTTGTACCGCTGCTCGTCCCGACTCTCTTTCTAAAGACGTCTTACGCCCTGGAACGGGTGATTACCGGCCGGGACGGCGCGCAGATGGTCCTGGTGCCGGAAGGCTATTTCACGATGGGTCTTCAGCCCGGACAGCCGGGCAGCGACAGGAACCCTTTAAGGAAGTTATACCTCAGGGCTTTCTACATTGACCGGTGCGAAGTGACCAACGCGCTCTACCACGGGTGTGTCGCTGCCGGGGCGTGCAAGGACCCTTCACTGATAACCGATTATGCGAAGACAATACACGAACCGGGCAAGGAGTGGTACAGCGAAACATCGATGGCGGCCTACCCGGTTGTGGGCATAACCTGGCGGCAGGCGGGCATATACTGCGAATGGGCCGGCAAGAGGCTGCCCACGGCTCCGGAGTGGGAAAAGGCCGCCAGGGGCACCGACGGGAGAACCTATCCGTGGGGCAATGAGTGGGACGGCAGGAAGGCCAACTGGGACGAGGGCGGCAGGATTGACGGATACAGGAAGCTTGCCCCGGCGTGCACCTTCCCTCAGGGTGCTTCACCCTATGGTGCCCTGGATATGGCCGGGAATGTCAGGGAATGGGTAGACAACGCTACGCTGAGAGGCGGGTCCTGGTACAGTAACCCGATCAGCCTCCGCGCCGGCGATCCGGGACACGGGTATCTGGTGTGGAGAGACGACGACATGGGCTTCAGGTGCGTCAAGGATGCAGGACCGGCTGCCGGCGCAAACCCTGCCCGCTAGAGTTAGCCTGTGATATACTCAGGCGGAATAGAGAACAGAAAAAGGGGACAGGCTGGAATGGCACTAATTTAAGCTGTCGCCTTTTTATTCCTTTAGCCGTCGAGTTTGAGAATTAAGGTACAATAATACCAGGAATGAACATTATCGACTTCATCGTAGGGTTGTTTATTGATTCTACAGGCCGGGAGGCCGGAACGGAAAACAGGACAACTGCCTCGATTCTGCTCCGGGTAGCTTTCCTGTTGATCATCATTTTTTGCGGCTTACTCTGGCTGTATTATCATTTCATCTGAAACACCAAAGGCAACACGACCGCTCTGGCAATCATATCGAGCCCTTTTAAAGCCAGAGGCACTCCTGGGCTCTTTGGCAAGACAGTATCCTGAATGTCATTCGCGAGTATCAGGTAACGGAAGAAACTTCTTGTTCATTTGACACCCCTTTGATGGTGACCGGCAAGTAAGAGGCGCTATTTGGAGATATACTTAAGACATAACAACCCGTCGCCGACGTTTGGCATGCGGTCGGCCGGAAGAAAGAAAGGGGGATGAAAATGGGCAGACTCAATGTGAAGGCGCTGATGATAGCTGGCGGCGTTCTGTGGGGCTTGTATATGCTCTTTATCGGCTGGTCTTCGTGGCTTGTCGGCTGGGGATCTGGCTTCGTTGCAGCGATGTCCTCCGTCTACATAGGCTTCAGGCCGACTTTTTTCGGCGGTATAGTCGGCGCGGTATGGGGGTTCATCGACGGCGCCGTGGCCGGGGCGATCATCGCCTGGGTCTACAACGCCGTTGCGAAGCAGAAATAGAGCATTTCGGAATCGAGAAGGCGGGATGACGCATGCATGAAGCCTCTTGGATAGACAGGAAGGAGTACCCCTTTGAATCGCACTCCCTTCAGCTTGAAATGGGAAAAATGCATTATGTCGATGAAGGAAGGGGCGAGCCCATACTCATGCTTCACGGCAATCCCGCCTGGTCTTTTCTCTATAGGCATCTGGTCAAGGGTCTCTCGGGAAAATACCGGTGCCTCGCACCGGACCACATCGGGTTCGGCCTCTCCGATAAACCCTGGAACTGGTCATATTATCCGGAGGACCATGCCGTCAATCTCAACCGCCTTATTGAAAAGCTGGATCTGAAGGATCTTACTCTCATCGTCCAGGACTGGGGCGGACCGATCGGCGTCTCATATGCGATCAAATCACCGGCGACCGTGAAACGCCTCATAATTATGAACACGTGGATGTGGTCAGTAAGAGGCGACCCCTACTATGAGAGGTTCAGCAGGTTTATGGGCGGACCGATCGGAAAGTTCCTGATCAGGCGCTTCAATTTTTTCGTACGGGTCCTGATGAAGAAGCTGATGGGCGATCCTTCCAGGCTTCCACCTGAAATCCATCGGCATTACTTCAAACCGCTGGAGAAACCCAGCGAACGAAAGGGGTGCTGGATATTTCCAAAACGCATCATAGGCTCAAGTGACTGGCTTGACTCTCTCTGGTCTCAGCGGGACAGGATCAGGGACAAGCCCGCGCTTATCCTGTGGGGCATGAAAGATATTGCTTTCAGAGAGAGGGAATTGAACAGGTGGTCGGGACTCTTCTCAAACTCTGAGGTTATGAGATACGGTGATTGCGGCCATTTCATTCAGGAAGAGAAGGGAAGAGAGCTGTGCCCCGTCATCGAAGATTTCCTCATGAAATGGCCATAAGAGGCCTTGCCCAACAGGTGAATACACCCTAACGTTGCGATCAAGTGCGGAAGGAAGATCGAAAAAGTCTTGTAATAACGACATGATCGATCCATCTTTCACATAAATGAGGACCAACGTTTGTGACTTCCGGAAAAAGGCTGGCAGACCTCTCTCAAGGGCTGGAAGGTGTCGCTACAAGACATTTTTCGCTGCCCCTTCCGCGCTTCCTGAAGATTTTTATGCAGGATTTATGCAACTGGAAGGTGCGCCCTACTTTTTGACGAACAGATACAGGGCGAGTCCTACCAGTACAAAGGCGAAGATCTTCTTGAAGCTGTCCGTAGGAACGTGCTCCACGAGACGCGCACCGATCTGGGCGCCGACAATGCCGCCGATGCCAAGCAGGATCCCGACCCGGTAATCGACGTCGGCCAGTTTACTGTGTGCCACGAGCGCGGATATGGAGATTACCACTATGGCGAGAAAGGACGTGCCGACCGCCTTCTGAGCCGAATATCCCAGGAAGAGCAGAAGGGGAACCATAAGAAACCCTCCGCCCAACCCGCTGAATGAAGCTCCTATCCCTACCACGATCCCGCTCAGGACCAGCAGGAGCATGTTTGCATTTGCCGTCATACGCCCTCCTTTTCTCAGGCAGTCATCAATTTTACGGTGGGCCCTGTATGGGCGTCAACCCTCGATTTCCTCCGAAACGAGCGGATCTTCCTTGACAGCGACATATCGCTGATGCAGACTTATGCATATGACTTTCATACCAGGCAGGGAAAGAACCATGAAAGAACAGCGAAAGGTCAGGCTGCCCTTGTCTCATCATTCTCGCATGCAGGGAGTCAAACATGACAAAAAAAGAAAATAAACATGACGATCATGACCCTTTCAACCTGAGCCGCTTCACGAAGGCTCAGGAAGGCATCTATAACAACGTGCTTGCGGAGTTGAGGAAGGGCGAGAAGCGGACTCACTGGATGTGGTTTATATTCCCCCAGATCGACGGGCTGGGCCGCAGTTCAACTTCGAGATACTATGCCATCAAAAGCATGGAAGAAGCCCGGCAGTATCTGAAACATCCGGTCCTTGGGAAGAGGCTTCTGGAATGCACGGAAGCCGTTCTTGGCGTCGAGGGACGATCGGTTTCAGAAATCTTCGGTTACCCCGACGATATGAAGCTCAAATCGTCTATGACGCTGTTTGCTCATGTGGCAGGTCGACAGTCGCTGTTTGAACGGGTCCTTGACAAGTACTTCCGGGGGGAGCGGGATCTGAGGACGCTCCATCTGTTAGAGGAAATCGGGAAGAAATGAACAAGCCTGACGGAAAAGGACAGGCAATAAGATGCAGGAACAGATGTCTTTGCTTGGGGGAGTAGGCTTAAAGATTCGACGAGTAAAGCTTCAATCATAACGTCAACAAAATGACAGGAGGATGGTTATGGGCAAATTTTCAAGTACGTGGTCTTTGATGGGGGCTTCATGGCAGGTACTCAAGAAGGACAAGGAGATATTGGTCTTTCCGCTCATCTCGGGTGTTTGCTGCCTCGTTGTGCTTGCATCATTTGCAATCCCGTTAATCGCCAGTGGCAGTTGGCAACCCCCGGGCGGGGACGCGTCGACCGGCGCTCACATCGTTTATTATGCAACGCTCTTTCTTTTTTATTTCTGCAATTACTTCGTGATCGTATTCTTTAACGCAGCCATTGTTGCCTGCGCCAGGGTCCGCATGGAAGGGGGCAATCCGACCGTATCGGACGGACTGCGGGCCGCTGCTTCACTTCTTCCCTTGATTGCCGGTTGGGCCTTGATCTCGGCTACCGTGGGGCTGATCCTTCGTGTAATTGAAGACCGCTCGGAAAGGTTGGGCCAGCTGGTTGCCGGCCTGTTGGGCGTGGCATGGACAGTGGCAAGTTTCCTGGTCGTTCCTGTTCTGGTCGTCGAAAAGAAAGGACCGTTTACTGCATTAAAAGAGTCCACAGTTCTCCTCAAGAAGACCTGGGGACAGCAACTGATCGGCAATTTCAGCTTCGGCCTGGTCTTCTTTCTTCTCGGCATTCCGGCCATCGTCTTTATCGTATTGGGATTTGCGACAGGCAGCGGGGCAGGGACAATCGTTGGCGTCGTTTTGGCAACGGTTTATCTCATAGGCCTTGCCCTGATCCAGTCCGCTCTGCAGGCGATATTCCAGGCCGCTCTTTACCTGTACGCACGCAGCGGTCAGGTCGCGCCGGGATTTGAACCTGAGATATTGGCGAATGCGATGGTCCGGAAGTAGATTTTCGCCAATCAGGCAGCGAACAGCGTCGGATGAATTCTTATCATATAAACCTGAAAAGAGCAGATGAGCCACAAAAAGCACATAGAACACATAAAATCAAAAAAAGATGTTAGAACCTATCTCAAAATCGGTTCCTGGCTGAATGTTGTCATTCCCGCAAGCGAAGCGCCTGCCTGCCGGCAGGCAGGCGTCGGGAATCCTTCTGAAAACAAAGAAAGATTCCGGACAAGCCGGAATGACAAAAGAAGTGGATATCATGAAATTTCAATTTTGAGATAGGTTCTAGTGAAATTCGTCACCCGTTTGTTGAGCATTGCCGCCCTTTCAGCTATTGTTTTTTGCGTAATTTTTGTGCCTTATGTGGCTATATGCCGTTTTCAGAATCAACGTCCTTATTCCCCTGGGATATTCGGACGGGGATAGAGTCCCGCGGCCTTGACTATTCCCTCGATTGCGCTTTCCCACTCGATGGCCTGGATGTGCACACCCTTGACACCGGGAGTTTCCAGCACCTGTTGGACAAGCTCCACCGTGATCTTGAGCCCCTCGGCCTCCTGCAGTTCCCTCGCCTTCTTCTTGTCGTCCCCGGCCGCCTGCTTCGCCTTCATCATCCTGTCGATGAGAGACTTGGGAACTGACACGCCGGCGACGGAGGAATCCATGTACTTAAGCATCATGGCGCTTTTCGGAACGATGATCCCGCCGAGTATCGCCGTCCTCTCATGAAGGCCCATGTTCCGTATCTTCTCCATCTGCGACCGGAAAAGCTCGATATCGTAGATCCCCTGTGTCTGGATGAAATCGGCCCCGGCGTTCACCTTCTTCATGAGCCTTATGGGTCTGAAGTCGATGGGGTCGCCCATGGGCGTCCAGGCAGCACCTATAAAGAACTTCGGCGCCACCTCCAGCGGGTCACCCCCTTCCTGCAGGCCCTCGTCCCTCATCTTCCTGAGAATTCCGAGGAGCTGGGGGGTGTCGACATCGTAGACGTTCTTCGCGCCGGGGTGCCCCTTGAGCCTTCCTGCGGCGCTGAACTTCTGGTGGTCGCCAGCGATACAGAGACAGTTCCTGAGACCGAGGGCGGCGGCCCCGAGCAGGTCCGCCTGAATCGCTATCCTGTTACGGTCGCGGCAGGTCATCTGCATGACCGGCTCAAGCCCTTCCCTCAGAGCTATCGCGGCAGCGGCAATGCTCGATACGCGCACGACCGCGGTCTGACAGTCCGTAACGTTTGCAGCATCGCAGAAACCCTTAAGCATCTGCGCCTTCTTTATTATCTCATGGGCATCGGCGCTCATGGGAGGGCCCAGCTCCGCCGTTACCGCCGGTGCCCCGCTTGCGATGACTCTTTCCAGGTTGCTTCCGCTCTTCATTGTTTCTTACCTCCCGCCGGCCCGGTCTTCTTTTCTTCCTCTTCCTCGTAGGCCCGGATGTGTTCCAGTGATATCCTCCGCGGGCCGCCGTCGCGCGACGTAGACCAGTTACGGGGCGGAAGCACCTCGGAGAGCTTCTCCAGCGTGCCGAGTTTCTTCATCCGCTCCACGATAAGGTACCAGGCGCAGTCAACGTCCTGGCTAATCTCGCACTTGCCGTTGTTCGTACCGCCGCAGGGTCCGTTCATGATCGACTTCGCGCACCGTGCTATGGGACAGATGCCTCCCGTCAGGTGCAGGATACAGTTCCCGCAGCCGGCGCAGACCTCCTCGAACACGCCCGGCTCGGTCACCGTCCCGTAAAAGGAAGTGTTGATGCCCGGATAGACGGGGATGGTCCCGGTCCTGTCTGACAGGAAGTTCACCCCCACACCGCAGGCGGTGGAAAGTACGAGGTCGTAGGTCTTTACCTCTTCTATGACAGGGTCGAAGTATTCTGGCTCGCAGTGGCGCATGGCCCCCATGTGGTTAACCTCCATCGCCTTGCCTTCCTGTGCCGCCTTCACGCGGATCATGGACGCGATCGTCTCGGCCTCCTTTTCGCCCCCCGCATGGCAGACGGCAACGCAGGTATTACACCCGAAGACAAGCACACGCTTGAAGTCCTTCACCATCTCCCAGATTTCTTCAATCGGTTTCTGCGATCCAACGATCATAATCTGTTACTCCTTTACGTTGAGCTCATTCACGCTTTTCACACACATCACTATTTCACGCCCCTCAGTCCCATCTGACTTATCCTCTCCGAGAATCCGGAACATACAGTCGAGTAGGTATTCCCTCCGTCGCCGCCGGAAGCGGAAAGCAATTCAAGGCGTCCCGCCTCCATGCCCAGCATGGCAAGAAGTTCCCGCCCCCGCCTGACGCGCGCACACGAAGGCGACGATGACAGGCTCTTCCCTTGTCGGGTCTATTTTACCCACAACCCGGGGTATCGTCTCCCTGAACTCCCGGACGTCGTAACTCACCATACTGATCGCCTCGGCCGGGCATTCCGGAGCACAGAGCCCGCACGCCTGGCAGTATTCGGGCCGTATCTCGGAGACTGACGTGACCACCGGAGCTCCGTACGGACAAACCCTCATGCAGGTCAGACAGGCCATGCATTTGTCCGGGTCCACCACGGCCCCGCCGCCGCAACCGCGGCAACGGCCCGCTTCCCTCAGCGCCTCTTCTTCGTCGTATCCGATCTCGAAATGGACAAAGGTGTCGCATCGGACCTCCGGGGCAAGATGCTTTATCTTCTGCCGCGGCTCACGGGAAATCTTTTCAACCAGGTCCGCCGGCATCTGCTCGATCTTCTCCTTTTCCTGTTCCGGGAGTCTTCCCTCTATAGTCTCTCCCTGACAATAAAGATGAATCGCAAGCGCGGCCCGGTGCCCGTTGGCCACCGCAGCGATGGCTGAACCCGGGCCGGTCACGATCTCGCCCGAGACGAAGACACCCTTCGCGCTGCTCATCTGCGTCTTCGGGTCCCAGGTGAGGCGGCCCCTCTCATCCACCTTGACGGGACTATCCTTCAGGAAAGAATTGTCCGACATCTGGCCGATGGTGATAATTATCGTATCCGCCTCGATGACCTTCGTGTCGTTATGGTCGAAGGCCGGATTGAAGCGTCCGTTCTCATCGAAGACAGACTTCACCTTTACCACTTCCAGCCCCCGCACTCTGCCCTCCTGCCGCTTGACGGACTTCGGCCCCCAGCGGTGGTCAACGGCAATCCCCTCTTCCAGTGACTCGTCGACTTCCCACTTCCAGGCGGGCATCTCCTCGGCGCTTTCGAGACAGACCATTGAGACGTCCTTAACGCCCAGTCTGCGGGCGGTCCTGGCAACGTCCATGGCCACGTTTCCTCCTCCTATTACAAGGACCTTCTTCCCGAGTTCCGGCTTCCTTTCAAAAGCGACATCCTCCAGAAAAGGTATGGCCAGCAAGACGCCCGGCCCTTCGACGCCGGGGATGTTCAGGGAGCGGCTCCGGGAAAGGCCGGCGGCGATAAGCACCGCATCATGTTTCCCTATAATCTCTTCCAGCTTCACGTCTCTGCCTATCTCGCAGTTCGTCTTCACCTCGATGCCCTTGGCAACGACGTCATCGATATCCTCTTTCAACGCTTCTCTCGGCAGACGGTAGGGAGGTATCGCCGACGCCAGCATGCCTCCCAGCACGGGGTGGCGTTCATAAATAGTGACGTTGTAGCCGAAACTGGCGAGGTCGTCGGCCGCAGCCAGCCCCGAAGGTCCGGAGCCGATAATGCCGACGCTCTTGCCCCTTGTCTTCTCGACCAGCCTTCGCTTGCTGCGCCTGTATTCCTTCGATTTCTCGATGGCGAACCGTTTCAGGTGCCTCACGGAAAGGGGCTCGTCGATGGCACAGCGCCTGCACGCCTGTTCGCAAGGGTGGTGGCATATCATCGAGCAGACCGAGGCGACGGGGTTTACCGATGTTATCACATCGAACGCCTCGTTGTAACGGCCCTGGGCAATAAGACCCACATATGCCTGAACGTCCGTGTGAGCCGGACATGCCGCCCGGCATGGTGAGTAGGGCCTTTTTTCCTTCAGCGCAGCCACCCGCTCCAGATATATCCTGCTGTTCTTTATCGCCGACGTGTCTGACATTTGTTACTCCTGATCAACTTTTCTATACTTGACCTCATCGTAAAAAAGCTTTTTTTGAGGTCGTCATTCCCGAAGTTCTTAATCGGGAATCCATTCTCTTAAAGTAGTTATGCCTACCTTGGATACCCGCTTTCGCGGGTATGACGGCTTTACCCCGCACTTACTCTATCCCCGCCGCCAATTTGGCCGACGCAACGGTATTCTTCATCAACATCGTAATAGTCATCGGGCCCACGCCGCCGGGCACAGGCGTTATCGCCCCTGCGATCTCCCTGGCGGCATCGAAGTCCACATCGCCCTTGAGAATGGGGATCATCTTCCCTGTCTTCTCACTCTTCTTTTCACCGACCCTGTTCACCCCAACGTCTATAACGCAGGCGCCGGGCTTGATCCACTCGGGTTTCACAAGGCCTGGTACTCCGGCAGCTACAATAAGGATGTCGGCACGCTTGCAGTGGTCTTCCATGTTCTTCGTCCCCGTGTGCACGACAGTTACCGTCGAATTGGCCCCCTTCCCTTTCTGAAGCATTATCATCGCTATCGGTTTACCGACTATGTTCGAGCGGCCCACGACGACAACCTCCGCGCCGGAGGTCTCGACCCCGGAGCGGACGATCAGTTCCTGGATTCCGGCGGGCGTGCAGGGAAGGAACCTCGCTTCATTGCCGCCGATCATCAGCCGTCCGACATTTACAGGATGGAAACAGTCCACGTCCTTGTCGGGGTCTATCGCGTTGAGGACTTTCTTCTCATTGATGTGCTTAGGGAGGGGAAGCTGGACGAGGATGCCGTGTATCTTAGGGTCCTTGTTATACTTGTCGACGAGTTTGAGCAGGTCCTCTTCCGATATATCTTCGGGCTGATCGTCCTGGACTGAATTGAAGCCGAGGTCATGGGCCGTTTTCTGCTTTCCGGTGACGTAGCTTACAGAGGCGGGGTTCTTGCCCACCAGGATGGTGACCAGCCCCGGGACCACCCCGTTCTTTTCTTTCATTTCAGCGACTTCCTTCTTCAGCTCCTCCCTGATCTGTGCCGCGATCTCCGTTCCGCTTATAATCTTTGCCGCCATAATGCCTCCTTGATTATTAATCTCTCTTCTTGATGAGCTCCAGCAACTCCTGCCGCGTCGACTCCTTCGTCCTGAAGAGGCCCCTCACCGCCGATGTCACGGTATGCGCTCCCGGTTTCTTCATGCCCCGCATGGAAAGACAGAGGTGTTCCGCATCGATGATCACCATCGCTCCCTTCGGCTTCAGTTTTTCCATGATCATGTCGGCAAGCTGGGTGGTAAGCCGCTCCTGCACCTGCGGCCTTTTCGCCAGTATTTCGACCGCCTTGGCGAGTTCTCCTATACCCGCGATCTTTCCCGCACCCGGTATATATGCGACGTGCGCCTTCCCGATAAAGGGGAGCAAATGATGTTCGCACACCGAGTAGAAGGGGATGTCCTTCAGAAGGACCAGTTCATCATGGCTTTCACCGGCGATATGACCCAGGATCTCTTCCGTAGGCGTCTCAAGACCGGAAAAAATTTCCTGGTACATTTTCGCCACGCGGGACGGCGTATCCTTCATGCCCGGTCTTTCGGGGTCTTCCCCGATCCCCTCGATGATGAGCTTTACGCCTTTTTCGATCTTCTTAATGTCCATATTCCGGTTTCATCGCCGCGAGTGAAAAAATGGTTTTGGGATTTGAATTTTAGCATTTATAAAGAATGGATGTCAAAGCGGGACAGGGCCGAAGGTCTCCCATCTAACAGACATTTATCACATAAATCTGCCCTGACCCCTTTGTCACTCCGGGGCAAATAAATCGTGTCCATATGGTGATACAATTTATCTTATGGAAGGGGTCATCACAGCGGTCCATGGAGATGTCGTGGAAATTGAATTCAGCGGGGGGCTTCCGAACATCAATGACTCTCTCATCGTGAAGAAACCCGACGGTACGGAACTCATCCTCGAAGTCCATGACCATACCAGCCGTTCTGCGGCAAAGGCGATCGCCCTCGGGTTCACCCAGGGGCTGAAGAGGGGCATGGCGGTAACGCCTTCGGGGACGCCTCTTCTTATTCCTGCGGGGAAAAGCTGTTTCGGCAGGGTCTTTAACGCCTTCGGCGAGCCGATCGACGGTGAGCCCGCAATCTCGGGCTGCAATTCCGTACCCATCCACAAGTCCCCTCCTGCCCTCGAAGAACAGGTGTCTCCGTCGGGGATACTCGAGACGGGCATCAAGATAATAGACCTGCTGTCGCCCTTTCCGAAGGGAGGAAAGATCGGTCTTTTCGGAGGGGCGGGAGTCGGCAAGACGGTCCTCCTGATGGAATTCATCTACAAGATCGTGAAGGTCTATGCCGGCACATCCATATTCTGCGGCGTAGGAGAAAGGATGAGAGAAGGCCACGAACTCTGGAGAGAGATGCAGAGGCAGGGTATCATGAAGAACGCGATACTCGTTTTCGGCCAGATGTGCGAGGCCCCGGGCATCAGGTTCAGGACCCCTATTGCCGCCATAACCCTTTCGGAATATTGCAGGGATGAGCTGGGCAAAGACGTGCTCTTCCTGATAGACAACGTATATCGCTTTGTCCAGGCCGGAAACGAGGTGTCGGTCCTTCTGGGCAGACTTTCTTCAAGGGTGGGCTATCAGCCCACGTTATCTTCGGAGCTTGCGGAGGTGGAAGAAAGGCTTGCGTCGACAAGGAACGCCTCCGTCACCTCCGTTCAGGCGATCTACGTGCCGGCCGACGATATAACCGACCCGGCGGTGGCCAACGTGTTTCCCCATCTCGACACGTCTGTCGTCCTTTCACGGGAGATAGCTTCGAAGGGCCTCTATCCCGCCATTGATCCCCTCCTTTCGACATCGAAATTCCTCAGTCCCGAAGAAGTGGGGGAGAGGCACTACGACATCTCCCAAACCGTCAGGGAACATCTTTCGCGGTACAGGGAACTGCTCGATATTATCGCCATACTGGGCATAGAAGAACTTTCTCATTCAGACAGGGTGGTTGTCGGCAGGGCAAGGCGACTGGAAAGGTTTCTCAGCCAGCCCTTTTTCCTCACCGAGGATTTCACCGGCAGGAAAGGTAAACATGTCCCGGTCGGCAGGACGCTCGACGGCTGTGAAATGATTCTTGAGGGCAAAGGCGACGATATTCCCGAGGAGGCCTTTTTCATGGTCGGAGATCTGGAGGAGATAAAGTGAGCGGTCCGGCCTTCAAATTCAGGATAGTCACCCCTCTGAAGATAATCGAAAAGGATATACAACATGTAAGGCTGAAGGACCGAACGGGCTTTTTCGGGATAATGAGAGACCACACGGATTTCCTGACGGTCCTTGAGCCTTCACTCTGCTACTACACGGACGCCGGCGGAAAAGAGTTTTTTCTTGCCGTCGACGGCGGGATACTCGGCATAAGGAATGGCGTCCTGTCCCTCACATCGCGCGATGTATATGAAAGCACCGACGCCGATAAACTTGCCGCTATTATCGAAAATACCGTCACGAAAAGGGACGAATCCGAGACTGCCATGCGCGGGATGATCGAGGGCATCGAAAGGGCCTTCCTGGAGAAAAGCATCGCCTTTGTCAAGGGAAGGGCCCGGTGAAGGACAGGAGGTTCTCCGAGAAGGTTGAAAAGTCCGCGGAGGAACTTGTGAAGGCCCGGAAGGAGAAGTCCCGTTTCTGGCATTACGCCCAGATGCTCGGTGTCGGCGGATGGCTCTTCGTCATCCCCGTTGTTGCAGGGGCCTATCTCGGGAGGTATATGGACGGAAAGCTCGGGGGCGAAATATCCTGGACCATAACATTCATAATCATCGGCATAGCCGTCGGCATTTACAACGTCTGGTATTTCCTGCTAAGGAAATCTCAGCCATGAGGAGAATCGGCATCTCACCCGAGATTGTTTTCTCGATCGGCCGGCTGCACATTGCCGACACCGTAGTTACGACGTGGGTTGTAATGGCCATTATATCTGTCATATCGTTCCTTGCCACGAGAAGGCTTTCCATAAGGCCTTCAGCCCTGCAGGAAGTCATCGAGGCCACTTTCGAGGCGGTCGAAAAGACCGTTACGGAGGTGCTGCCCGTGGAGCCATGGGCTGCCGTGCCCGTACTGGGAACAATATGGATCCTGATCGGGTTCTCGAACCTCATAGGCCTTCTTCCGGGGTTGAACACCCCGACGGCGGACCTGAACACGACCTTTGCCTTCGCCGTTATCTCATACTCGATGACCCATGTCTTCGGCATTAAGACCAGGGGCATCAAAGGCTATTTCTCTCACTACAGGGAGCCCACGTGGCTGCTGCTGCCCATACATCTCATGGCGGAGGTAACGAGGACGATAGCGCTGGCAGTGAGGCTCTTCGGGAACATGCTGAGCGGGGAGATGATAGCGGCCATACTCATCGGAGTGGTCGGGCTCCTCGCGCCCATCCCTTTTGACCTGCTTCACATCGTTATCGGACTCATACAGGCGTATATTTTCGGCATATTGACCCTTGTATTCATAGCGACCGGCATCACGCCGGAGGGATGAAAGGAGGCTGCAATGGATGCGTTGACAATAATAATTTCCGTTTCGATAATCTCGGCCGCGCTGGCCATGGCCATCGGGGGATACGGTCCGGCAAGGGGGCTGGGTGAATCGCTGACGAAGGCCCTTGACGCAATAGCCCGGCAGCCCGAGGCGGCGGCCCAGATCACAAGGACTCTTATTATCGGTATGGCATTGATCGAATCAATCGCCATCTATGCCTTCGTTATCGCGCTGATTATTCTCTTTGCAAATCCTCTGATCGGGTACGTGGTTAAATGAAATTCGACCTCACCACTTTCCTTTTCCAGATAGTGAATTTCATCGTCCTGCTGTTCATCCTGAAGAGACTCCTCTATAAACCGGTGCGCGAGATCATTGAAAAGCGCAGGGCCGCGATAGACAAGACCGTTCAGGACGCGGAAAAGACAAGACAGGACGCGCTGGAACTCAGGGAAAAGTACGGGGAAGAGATGGCCCGGCTGAAGGACCTCAGGGCACAGACTCTCGAAAGGCTGCAGGAAGAGGCAATGGAAGAAAAGAAGAGACTGCTGGGCAGGGCCGAAGAGGAGGCCGGCAGAGTGATCGAAAGGGATAAGGCCATTTTCGATGCGGAGAAAAAGAGACTGCAGGCGGAACTGAAGGACGAAGCGATAGATACGGCATGCGTCATGGCCGAAAATCTTTTGAAGGACCTCTCCGACGAGGACATCCACAGGGCCGTATACAGAAGGCTTCTGAAGGGTCTTGAAGAAATTGCAAAGGACCTTTCGGGGATGGGAGGAAAGGACGAAGAGATCAGGGTCGAGATTGCCTCGGCCTATCCTCTCGGCGGTGAGGAACTGGAGAAATTCGGCGCGACCCTCGAATCGCTTCTTTCGAGAAAGGTGGCCGTAGACACCGCCATAGATGAGAACCTTATCGCCGGGGCCAGAATTAAGGCATATGACAAGGTCTACAATTTTTCACTGTCGGGACAGGTCGACCTTTTCAGAAAAA
>JARRRD010000051.1:0-20388 GCA_037381085.1 Candidatus Sulfobium sp. | reverse complement strand
CTTTGATGATCTTTTGGGGCATATGTTTCTGGAATCTTGCTCCCAGATACATGCCCGCAAAGCCGCCGACTCCGAACATGGCCCCCAGAAGCCAGTCCGGCGACGTTGCAACCCCGCTCTTCAGCGGGACTGTCGTGTAGAAGACGATTCCGGCAACGGAGGTCATGAAGGTGCTCAGCAGGGCGGCCCCGGCCACGGTGTAGACCGGCAGGTTGAATATGGCGACACAGACCGGTGCTATGATCGCTCCTCCGCCGATGCCGTAAGCGCCTCCGATGATGCCGACAACGAAGGCGATAGAGAACATGGAGGGGGTGCTGAATGAGAACGTCTCGCCGCGGAACTCATACTCCACCTTTCGGAGGGAGAAGGAGACCGTGTTTACGAAGGCCCCGGGAGGCAGCCCTGCCCTTGGCTGAGCGATGAGAGAGGAGCAGCGGGCGATAAGCGAATGAATGTCAGTTTTAATCGCGGTCCTTCGCGGTCCCTTTGTCCGCCCTGTCTGTCCTCTGAACTTTTCGTCGATCTTTTTTCCGCCGGGCCCGGACACCGCCTTTCTTCCGATAATATCGTAGAGCAGACGTATGGCGATGTAAAGCAGCACGCATCCGACAAAGAGTTTGAAGGTCCGCGGGTCCGGCAGGAAAGCTACCCTCACGTAATAACCTATAAAGACTCCCGGGAGCGTGCCGGCAATCAGAACGGCAGTGAGAGGCCATGTCATCCTGCCTTCCCTTATGAACCGGCACACTCCACTCGGTATGGCGACGACATTGTAAAGGAAATTAGTGGAACTCACGGCGGGACTTGTGAAATTAAGATAACTCATCTGGAAAGGCAGGAGCAGAAATGCGCCCGATATCCCTCCCATCGAGGTGAAAAACGACAGAACAAACGCCACAAGGGGAGGCAAAAAGGCATACGTCCTTACCCCGGAAACGGGAAACAGCATGTAAAGAAAGTCCATTCCCACCCCTTGAAACGAAGCTGCGGTAGTTTACCTGAACAACGACGGCGGTTTCCAGCGGGAATCCGGAGTCAATGTCAGCTATCAGTGCCGCTGGAGTTAGTCTTAACGACGGTCCTGTGACTCTTTTTCCAGGAAAGCCAGGAACTCCCGGGCCGGCCGGGAGAGGAACTTTTCTTTGAGGCGGATGACTCCCAGGTTTCTGGTGAAGACTGCATCTGCCACTTGCGCCCTGATCAGGTTACCGGCCTTTACCTCCTGTTCCACTGCCTTGTCGGGGAGGACCGAGATGCCGAGCCCTGCCTTTACAAGTCCCTTGATCGTCTCGATATAGGCGACTTCCATGGTGACGTTCGGGGTAAGGTTCTTCTTTGCAAAGGCCAGGTCTATGGCCTTCCTTGTTGTGGTGTCGCTTTCGGGAAGTATCATGCCGTAACCGGTAACATCCCTGAGCCTGACCGCATGCAGGTCCTGGAGGGGATGCCCTTTGGGAAAAACTAGGGACATGGGGTCCGCCCAGATGGTCCTGGATATAAGATTACCGGGCAGCGGCGGGAGAGTTACGACGCCGAGGTCGACGGCATTGCGGGACACCATTTCGAGGATCGTCTCCGAACGGTGGCACCTCAGTTTGAGGTTCACCTTCGGAAAAGTCGTGATATATTTCTTGAGCAGGCCGGGCAACCGGTGAAGGCTTATATGGTCGCTTGTGCCGATAAGGAGTTCACCGGAGCAGTCCTCGGCCATATCCCTGACAGCTGTCTTCGCGTCTGCCACCGACCTCAGTATCCTGTCTGCGTGCGAATAAAGGACCTCGCCTGCCCTCGTGAGAAAGACCCTTTTGCCCAACCTGTCGAAGAGCCTCTCTCCGAGCTCATCTTCGAGCGCCTTTATCTGTTTGCTGACGGCAGGCTGGGTGATAAAGAGCTCTTCCGCGGCCCGGCTCACACTGCCTGTCTCGGCGACTTTCCTGAAATACGAAAGTTGATAAAAATCCATACTATTAGTTATGCTTTTTATAATAATAATGAATTTGAATAATGTATAGTGCTATGATATGCTAAAATCAACCGAGGAGTCAAACAGATTCCGCGGGGAAAAACTGTCTTAAAAGAAGGTGCTGAAATGGCGATGACGTTAGCAGAAAAGATCTTCAGGTCCCATCTGAGGGATGAACCTTTTCCGGGGGCGAAGGTGCTGGATATCGACGTGGTGATGTGCCATGAGATAACGACGCCTATCGCGATCAACGATCTTGTCGCAAGGGGCAAGGACAGGGTCTTCGACTCCTCAAAGATAAAGGTGGTCATTGATCACGTCACTCCCGCGAAGGACAGCAAGACCGCGCAGCAGGGAAAGATCCTGCGCGACTGGGCGGCACGGCAGAACATCCATGATTTTTTCGATATCGGGCGGAACGGGGTCTGCCACGCAATCTTCCCGGAAAAGGGGTTCATCCGTCCGGGCTACACAGTGATCATGGGCGATTCCCACACATGCACGCACGGCGCATTCGGCGCATTTGCTGCCGGGGTCGGCACCACCGACCTGGAGGTCGGTATATTGAAGGGAGTCTGTGCCTTCAGGGAGCCGAAGACGATCCGGATAGATGTAAACGGGAAGGTCCCTGCCGGTGTTTATGCTAAGGACATCATACTCAGAGTCATCAAGGAGCTCACCGTGAAAGGGGCGACTGACTGCGTGATCGAATTCCACGGGAATGTAGTAAAGGGGATGTCGATGGAGGGCAGGATGACTCTCTGCAATATGGCCATCGAGGCCGGGGGCACGTCCGGGGTCTGCATGCCCGACGAGGTCACGGTCGATTATCTCTGGCCCTTCATCTCATCGGAATATAAGGACAAGAAGGCGGCCCTTGATGATTTCAGAAAGTGGTGGTCCGATGAAGGCTGCGAGTATGTGAAGGTCGTCGATATCGATGTTACGGGCATGGAGCCTCAGGTAACTTACGGTCATAAGCCGGACGAGGTTAAGGATATTTCCGCGATGGATGGGACGCCGGTAGACCAGGTTTATATAGGGTCCTGCACAAACGGGAGGCTGGAAGACCTCCGTGTGGCGGCTTCCTATCTTGAGGGCAGACAGATCGCGCCGACAGTGAGAGGTATCGTGTCGCCGGCGACCCCCCAAATATTCAGAGAGGCCGATGAAGAAGGGCTCATCAGGATCTTCATGGACGCTGGTTTCTGTGTGACGAACCCGACGTGCGGGGCATGCCTCGGCATGTCAAACGGCGTGCTCGCGCCGGGCGAGGTCTGCGCGTCCACGACAAACCGCAACTTCAACGGCAGGATGGGCAAGGGCGGCATGGTCCATCTGATGAGCCCGGCTGTCGCGGCCGTCACGGCGATTGAGGGCAGGATAGCCGACCCGAGAAAATACGGCAAGGAGAGCAGAGGATGAAGAAATTCGGCGGAAAGGTCCTTTTTCTTGACAGGTCCGATATCAACACGGACGAGATAATACCGGCGAAATACCTGACGGAGATATCGAAGGAGGCGTTGAGGCCCCATATGCTCGAAGACCTGAAACTGGAGGAGTTTGATCCGCAGGAGCCTTCCGTCCACGAGGCGAACGTGATCGTGACCAGGGCGAATTTCGGGTGCGGCTCGTCACGGGAGCACGCCCCATGGGTCTTCGAGGTCAACGATATCAATGTGGTGGTTGCATCGGGTTTTGCCAGGATATTCAGGCAGAACATGTTCAACTGCGGCATGCTTGCCATAGAGTTGCCGGAAGAGGACATAGAGAAGCTTTTTGCCCACAGGGGCGGCGATGCTGTCATAGAGGTGGACTTTGAGAACGACCGGATTACCATTGAGTCGGGCAAGGGAACGGAGACCCTGTCCTATCGAATTTCCGGGTTCGACAAGGCCCTCGTGAAGGCCGGGGGATGGGTGGAGTTCGCCGATGCTAAGTATTAGATTAGAACCTATCTCGAAATTGAAATTTTATGATATCCGCTTCTTGTGTCATCATTCCGGCTCGCCTGCCTGCCGGCAGGCAGGTCCGGAATCTTTCTTCAGAAGGACTCCCGACAAGCGGGAGTGACAGATCAGGAGATAATCGTATAGGTCATTACTTATGCAGTGATCAATAGTCGTGGTCCAGAGGCAGCTCCCTCTGGTTTGGACGGAAGGCTGACGATTGAGAGCTGACAGCTTTTTTAAGGAGGAACAGGTGACCCCTGAGGAAAAACTGGATTCGCTGGGCATTGTGCTGCCGGAGGTCCCTAAACCTCTGGGGTCCTATGTCCCGTTCGTGAGGACGGGGAATATCATCTATCTGAGCGGCATACTGCCGCTGACCGGCGGGAAACTTGCGAGTACCGGCCGGGTAGGAGAATTGATCGCGCCAGAAGACGCCGCCCGGGATGCGCGCACCTGCGCCATTAATGCCCTTGCCATTTTGAAGTCGGCTGTCGGTACACTGGACAAGGTGAAAAGATGCATCAGGATCTCCGGCTTTGTCGCCTCCGCCGGAGACTTCACGGGTCAGCCTAAGGTCATCAACGGGGCCTCCGATCTGATGTTCGAGGTATTCGGTGAGCCCGGCAGGCATGCCAGGTCGGCTGTCGGCGTGAATGTTCTTCCCCTTGACTCGCCGGTCGAAATAGAGTTTATCTTTGAGGTCGAGGAATAAACTGTAAGGGTTAATTATGATGGTTTGCGGTCTTGGGCAATGTTCGCTGGATTATCTCGCCCTGGTGGATGCCTATCCTGAAATCGACACAAAGAAGGAAGTCCTCGAATGGCATGAGCAGTGTGGAGGTCCTGTGGCCACGGCACTGGTGGCCTTGTCCCGCCTTGGTATGGGGTGCCGGTTTTACGGGATTACCGGGGACGATCCGGAGGGGGAAAAGATAAGACGATCCCTTGTAGATGAAGGCATTGACGTGAGTGGACTTCAGAGACGGGAGAAAACTTCGTCCCAGGTAGCTTTCATAGCGGTCGAGAAGGGCTCGGCAAAGAGGACCATATTCTGGAAAAGACCTTCCGGGGAGGCCATGAGGGCCGAAGAGACCGGCGAAGAGTTCCTTGAGAACTGCGACTTTCTCTTGCTCGACGGCCTTATGAGCGAAGTATCAATCCGCGCCGCCGAGGCGGCGCGTGCAAGGAATATTCCCGTAATGCTGGATGCCGGCAGCGCACGGTCCGGACTGCTCGAAATAGCGAAACGGTCCGACTACCTGGTTGCCTCAGAGGAATTTGCCAGGGGCAACGGTTGGGACCTTTCTCCAGAATTCCTGGGCGGGAAGAAAGCGGCGCTTGGCCTCAAGACACTGACCATAACTCTTGGCGGAGAGGGGAGCATTACTGTTTCGGACGGCGGGGCTGACCGGCTGCCTGCTTTTGTCGTGGAGGTCGTCGATACGACGGGGGCCGGCGACGTGTTTCATGGCGGATACATTTACGGCCTTCTGCAGTCCTGGGATATCCGTGATACCGTCACTTTCGCCTCCGCCATTGCCGCAATGAAATGCAGGAAGATAGGCGGCAGGGCCGGTATTCCCGGACTTCGGGAAGTGATGGCGTTCCTGGAGGCGAGAGGACATATGATATAATCCCTTTGTCGCGGAGGCACCGGGGCCGTAGTTGCCCGACATTGTATCCCTTCAGTTACGGGGTGCAATGCGAAGAAAGATTCCGGACAAGCCGGAATGACAAATTTGAGCGGCGGGCCTCTTCTGCTGTCATTCTCGCAAGCGAAGCGCGTCGGGAATCCTTCTGTGACCGCCTGTGATTTGACCCGTAACTGAAGGGATACCCGGCATTCATGATTTTTATTGCAAACAAGGGAAAGTGACCGGCAAAGTGGAAAACGACATATATGGTTTTGCCAGGAAGCATGGCCTTAATGAACGGAAGATCGTTGATGTGAGCTCGGGGATATGTCCGTGCGGTCCGTCGAAGAAAGTCAAGGCGGCAATACGAAAGGCCATCAGGGATATACGGTTATTGCCGGATCCCTCTTTAGCGAGGCTCAGGAAGACTGTCTCGTCCATGCTGGGGATCGACGGCGACAGCCTCATTTTCGGAAACACCGTCGAGGAGCTTCTTTATCTCATTTCGAGTGTATTCAAACCCGGGAAGGTGCTGGTTGACGGTCCTTTGCTTGATGTCCATTCAAGGGCTTTATGCTCTTCGGGAGCGGAGGTCGAAGAACTTGATTTGGGGGAGGAGATAAGTACCGGGGCTGGAGAAGCCGGCCTTGTCTTTATCTCCCAGCCGAACCGCATCACAGGCCGTTTGGCTGACAGCGGGCGGCTGGATGAAATGCTGGATTTTTGCGCGACACGGGATGACTTGGCCGTCGTGGATGAAAGTCTGATCGCATTCACCGGTGACAATGGCAGCTGCGAGCGGGCCGCCCGGGAGGAGGCGGTAGTTGTTCTTCGCACAACGGTGAATTTTTACGGTCTGCCCGGGCTGGGACTCGCCTATGCCGTTTCGTCTCCCGGAATAATAGAGAGACTGAACGGCAAGCGGCGGTGTGAAGTCAGCGTTCTGGCTGCCGCTGCAGCGAGGGCGGCTCTGAGAGACAAGTCTTACGCGCAGGCCGCCAGGCGATACATTGCTGCTGAAAGGACCTTTCTCGTGCAGTCGCTCCAGAAAATCGGCGGGTTTACCTCTTATGATTCCGACTCCAATGTACTGCTCATCAAAGCGGCTTGTCCTGCGGAGGAAGTGTCGGCTTTTTTGTCAAGGCATGGATTTCTGATAAGCACCTGGAAGACGGGGGATGCGCCATCAGAGACTTTTTTCAGGCTGTCGGTCATGGAGCACGAAAAGAACGTGAAATTCCTGAGGATCCTCAGGCAGGCTGCCCTTATTGAGCGGGCAGCCGGTGGCAGCGTCACCGATTAGTGTCAACTTGAGAGACGCTTTATCCTCTGCCGTTACCAACCGCTGACACCGACACTGTTAATGACACTGAGACCCGAAGGGCCGTCCCGACTAAATGAAAATTGTCTCCGTAATGGGTTAGAATTAGAATATGTCTGTCGTGTTCATCCTGAGGATCGTGCGATACATCCTGGTTGTAGCGGTGATGGCGCTGATCTGGGTGCTGCTCGGAATGGTTTATGTCGACCGCTTCATCCCCCCCTTTAATCATCTGGTCCCCTTTTTGATGCCCTGGACGGCCCTCAACGCCATACCTTATGACGCGAGCGTCGCCCAGCGTATGGCGATGATGCGCGGCACGATCTATGCGTCCAACAAGTTGGCGAATTATGCCCTTGGTACGATGATCGCGTCCTTCGGCGTGTTCAGTATTTATCTGACACTGGTTTACCAACAGAAGCAGAGAAGGGCCCGCGAAAACAGGATGCTTCTCCTCAAGAACCAGGAGATAGCGAGACGGAACGAATTCATACGGTACATATCGGCCACCATAGGCCATGAGTTCAAGAACAACCTGGGCCGGATAAAGCGGAGGATCGATTTGCTCCCGGACATACCGGGGGACGCGAGGACGCGTCTTGACGACAACCTCGAAAAACTGTTCGCGGATATAGACATTTTCAAGAAGATCTCGGATGAAAGGGAATCGGGCCTTATCGATTTTGCACGCGTCAATCTGCGGGACATACTCGTTGAACTGGGACAGCATTACGCCGACCTCGCCGAATTCAGGTTCGGGGACCGGATGCACGTACCCGCTATCTTTGCATCTCAAACGCTTCTGAAGACCGTTTTCGAGAATCTGGTGGACAATGCCATCAAGTATAAGAAACCTGGGCAGGCGCGCGCCAGGATATCAGTGTCATGGTCGGTCGATGTTGATGTGAGGCGAAAGTATGTTTCGCTGTCCTTCCGGGATGAGGGGATAGGGATGGACGAACAGGAGGCGGACCGGTGTTTTTACAAGTGGAAGGGCAACCAGGAAGGCTGGGGGCAGGGGCTGTATTTTGTGAAATACGTGATAGGTCTCCATGCAGGGAAGATCAGGGTGGGCAAGGAATACACTGCGCCGGGAGCGGGAACGGAGATAATCATAAACCTGCCTTTTGTCGAGGAGACCCTCAATGTTTAGGGTTTTGATTGCCGATGATAATTATGAAGACCGGGAATTGCTGAAGCTCGAAATCCAGCAGGCGCTCAGCGATGAGAAGCCTGATCTCAGGTTCTACGAGGCGGTCAGTGTCAAACAGGCCAAGCAGCTTCTGACCTCGCAGGTCTTCGATCTCATGACGCTCGACATTGAATTTGACCGGATGACCGAGGGTATCGACGCCCTGCCCGAGATGTTCGAAAATTATCCGACACTTAATATCATAGTTATCAGCGGCAAGCTGAACAAGAGCGAAGTTTCGGAACAGTTATTCCGGTTTACGAAGGACAACGTTTTGAAGGGTAAACGCTGGGCGCGGCATTTCGACGTTCTCGACAAGAAGGACGACAAGAGCGAGGCGCTGAGGCGCGCATATTCTTTTGCCTTCACCCAGAAAGAGGGCATGGACAACATAAGGGAACTTTTTCTGCTGGCAGAATCCTATCTTGAGAAAAACATGATCGACAAGTGTCTGGAGGTATATCAGAAGATCCAGAACATTGCTCCCGGAGAGAGGGAGTCCAACGAAAATATCCGGATCTTCAAGGGCGCAATCTCCGTCGAACACGCGCTGGAGTATTACAGAAACGGTGAAATAACCGTCGCCTCGCTCCTCTTGGGACATTATCTTGAGAACCAGCTGAGGATGTTTACCACGATGATGCTCGGCTGCGCTTTCCCGGCGCTGTACGACTGCCTTAAGGCCCTTGAGAGCAACCGCCGGATCGGCCAGTACAGGAAGGGTCTGTTCCATAAGCTGCTCCGGCTGAGGAACAAGGCGATACATCAACCGATGTCCGTTTCTGAAGATGACTTTGAGGCGGCCATAAAGAGCCTGCGTCTGCTGGAGGACGCCCTGTCGTCATGAACATGGATTCTCTCAAGAAATACATGCTGCCTCCCGGGCCGATATTGAGCCTTACCCTTATAGGTCTGATGCTTCTGAGCGGCCTTCTGTATTACCGCGCCATAAAGATACAGAGATTCCTCGAGCCTGCTTTTGCCATCTCCGAGCCGAGGATACAGTTTACCCAGAGTGTAAACGATCTCCTTGTAAGTGAATTCGGCGGCGGGGATGTAAAGGGCATAAGATTCAGGGGAGGGTCCATCTTCGTGGATCAGTCACTCTTGCTGGAAAGTGCGCATCACGACAACAATTCAGGCGGCGGGATCATTGAAAAACTGAGCAGGGTTTTTCTCGCCGCCCTCCATGATCCCGACATCAGGGGTCATATCAGTCTCATACTTGTGAGCGCCAAGTTCAGGATCAGCAGGGACCGGGGCTTGAACAGAAGCATGAGGTCCCGGATGCAGCAGCTGGCGGACATGGTCCTGAACGCCCTGTACACTGCGGACCCGAGGCTTGAACGGTATTACGGCGGCTACTTTGCGGCCTCGGCCCTGCCGGTGAACGCCAGGTCCGGGGAAGAGGGCTGGATCGAATTCAGGATCGTACCCACCGAGCGGATGCATATCGAAGTGCTTCAGAGACTTGAAAAATATGTGCACTGAGGTTGCTCTTGTTTTGGTGTGATCGCGGCCTGAACACTGCTAAACAACAAATGGATGTGCTACAATAAAAGACCGAAAAGGGGCGTGAATATCCTGCCGGGCGGCAGTGATATTCACTGTTTTCTTGCAGTCTGCAAACGGCCCTGCGCAACAGGACGGTGTGAATCTCGTCAGGTCCGGAAGGAAGCAGCGATAAGCATTTTCCCTGTGTGCCGCGGCAAGTCGTTTGCGGGCTGCAATGAGACAGAAGGGATGCGTTTGAGGGGTGAAGTCAGGCGTCAGGGGAATCCCTGCACCGGCCCTCTGCTTATACCCGCAGGGTAATTACTATGAGCTACCTCGTCTTGGCAAGAAAATGGAGACCCCAGGGATTCGACGACCTTGTCGGTCAGGAACCCATAATGCGCATTCTGAAGAATGCCGTCTCCCAGGGGAAGATCGCCCACGCCTATCTCTTTTCAGGCCCCAGGGGCGTAGGCAAGACTTCCTCTGCCAGGATCCTGGCAAAGGCGTTGAACTGCAAGGAGGGGCCGACACCGGTCCCCTGCGGTATCTGTGAATCGTGTACTGCGATAACCGACGGCTCGTCCGTCGATGTCATGGAGATCGACGGGGCCTCCAACAACAGTGTTGACGATATAAGAGACCTCAGGGAAAAGGTGAGGTATGCACCGTCCAGCGGGAGATATAAGGTATACATTATAGACGAGGTGCACATGCTGTCAGGTTCGGCCTTCAATGCGCTTCTGAAGACTCTCGAAGAGCCCCCTTTGCACGTCATCTTTGTCTTGGCAACGACGGAGATGAGGAAGATACCGGCCACGGTGGTTTCGCGGTGCCAGCATATGCCTTTCAGGAGGATATCCAGCGGCGCTATAAAGGACAGGCTCAGGGAGGTGTCGGAATCGGAGGGCATTGAGGTTTCTCCCCCGGCCCTGGGTCTCATAGCAAGGGCCGCCGACGGAAGCATGCGCGACTCCCTGACGATACTCGACCAGTTGTCTTCCTTTTCTTCGGAGGTGTCGGAGGAGGATGTGAAAGGCCTGCTCGGCATAGCCGACCTTGGCCTGCTGTCGAAAGTTTCAAGGGCGCTTATTGCCGGCGACAGGGTCGAATTGCTCAAAGCCGTGGAAGTCCTTGCGGAACAGGGTACCGATATAAGGGCGTTTACAAAGGGGCTGATACTGTTTTTCCGGGACCTTCTTGTGGCCAGTGTTATGAACAGCCCCGATGAGGTCCTTGATCTGGGTACCGAGGAGATGGCCGCCGTAAAGGAGATAGCGGCGACGTCATCCGAAGACCAGCTGACGCTTATCCTTTCGGAGATAATGAAGACTGAAACAGACGTGCGGACTTCTTCATCGCCCAGGCTTGCGCTTGAATTGAGCCTTCTGAAGGCGAGCTTCCTCAGCACGATGAAGCCCCTTAAGGAAGTGATAGAGAATATCAGCCGGCACGGGGAAAGGTCCGCGGTAGAAATACCCTCTATCCCTCCTCCCGCCATTCCTGACAAGGAGGCGGAGGGGGCGAATAAACCGGACGAGCGGGAATATACGAAGGAACCGGTGATGAATCCGCAGATACCGCGGAAGGCAGCCGGTTCTCCTTCCGGTGATGCCGCAGGAGACGGGGCAGCGGAGGGGAAAGACGCGTCGGAGATATGGAAGAGGACCGTCGCGAGACTGGAGCCTCCCCTGTCGTCACAACTCGCGCATGCCGAGGTGGAATTAAGGGGGAAGGAACTCTTCCTGACCCTTAACGGGGGGCACGCGGCATTGTTCGGGGACGCCGTAGAGAACAGCCTGGAGGCGATCGGGAAGATAGTGGTCATGGATGAACCCCTGATTAAGGAGGCTTTGGAGCTCTTTGACGGGAGGATCGTCGATATTTCCCCTTCAGGGGACCTGGAAAACAAGCATAACGGAGGAAAGTATGTCTAAAAAAATGCTCGGGGACCTGATGCGCCAGGCGCAGAAGATCCAGGAGGAGATGCAGAAGACGCAGGAAGAGTCGAAGAAAAAAACCGCCGAAGCGACGGCGGGCGGCGGTATGGTGACCGTGGTCGCCAGTGGGGCGGGAGAACTTGTGTCGATAAAGATAGAAAAAGACGTCGTCAATCCCGATGATGTCGAGATGCTTCAGGACCTCATACTTGCGGCCGGCAACGAGGCCCTCAGAAGGGCCCAGGAGATGGTCAACGAAGAGATGGCCAAACTGACGGGCGGGCTGCAGATTCCCGGAATCGGCGGGCTTGGGAATATGTTCGGAAAATGACTGGTTGAGGCTTTTTTTCCCAGCAGCCCAAAGTGACTACGATTGAAAGACAGGAAATGCAAGGAATTATCGAGAATTTGATCAGTGAGCTCATGCGCCTGCCCGGTATCGGAAGAAAGAGCGCTCAGCGGCTTGCCTTTTTTATACTGGCAATGCCCGACGCCGATGCCCTCTCTATAGCGAAGGCCATAGAGAAGGTGAAGGAGAAGGCCAGGTTTTGCAATCAGTGCTTCAATATCACGGAGGATGAAGTATGCGGGATATGCAGCGACAGTTCCCGCGACGGGAGCAGGATATGTGTCGTCGAGGAACCCAGCAACATACTTGTGATGGAACGGGTCAAGGGTCTTAACTGCCTCTACCATGTTCTGCTCGGGGCGCTGTCTCCCATAGACGGAATCACGCCCGACAAGCTGAAGATAAAGGAGCTTGTTGGAAGGGTCCGGGATAACGGCGTCCGGGAAGTCATAATCGCTACCAACCCAAATACAAAAGGCGAGATAACCGCCCAGTTTATCAAGGAAGAACTGAGTCCCCTCGGCGTGAGGGTGACGCGCATAGCTTACGGACTGCCTATGGGAAGCGACCTGGAATTCGCCGATGAGGTTACCCTGGGCAAGGCCCTGGAGGGGCGAAGAGAAATCTGAGGCCGTCCGCATCTTTTCTTTTTATCCGCCCTGCTAACTGTCTCATAATAATATTGACATCCGATGCGGCAAACTCAAGGGTCAATTGGCTCAACCCGGATTATTCATGAACGTACGGCGGGACAGAGGCTCCTCACTCATTCTCGCTGCACTCCGAGGCTTTTGCCTCCCCATTTTTCACATACATGCTGCAGGACTACCTGCCTGCCGGCTGGCAGGTCGGCTAAAAATACCGCTCGGAACATCTGTCCCGCCCGCGCCTCTGTCCCGTCTCTGAAGTAAATGAATAAAGTGGCCCAAGTGACTCCCGCTTCCCCGCCGCCATTTTATCATTCAGGCCTGCCTGCTGGTAGACAGGTCAGAAATCTTTCTTTGCATTCGAGGGGTTATGCCGTTCAATCCGGTCAGATCAAGGATAAAGGCCTGTATATGTGCTGCCGGGTTAACAACAATCGCGGGGTGGTTTACATCGGTCATAGAAAGATGTATATTTCGTACAAGGGCGTTTGAACCGTCAACGGAGGTGAGGACATGATGAAGATTGCGGACATCAGGAAGATTGCAAGGGACAAGGGAGTTAACAGCTGGAAGTTAAACAAGGTAGAGCTCATCAGGACGATCCAGAGGGCGGAGGGCTATGATGATTGCTTTGCAACACCTCATGTTCGCTCATGCGGTCAGATCAATTGTCTTTGGCGTGAAGACTGCATAAATAGTGTCTCTGCATGAAGTTGTCCCGACCACCTTTACATCTCACAAGTCAGATGTTCCTTGACGGACAGATGTCACGGAGAACGCATTCGCTGTGGTTCGGCTTTTTTGCCTGGCATATCCTGCGGCCGTGGAAGATCAGGAGATGGGAAAGGCTGCCCCATTCAGCTCCGGGGGTGTTTTGCATGAGGTCCTTCTCTATCTTGACGGGGTCCTCATTTTTTGTCAGGCCGAGGCGCAGCGACAGCCTTTTTACATGTGTATCCACGGCAATGCCTTCATTGATCCCGTAAGCGCTGGAAAGCACGATATTGGCCGTCTTTCTGGCCACTCCCGGAAGGCTTGTCAGGTCTTCCATGGTCTTCGGCACCTTCGAGCCGAATTTTTCTACTATGATTCCTGCCGAGGTGTGAATATTCTTTGCCTTGTTGTTATAGAAATTTATGGAGCTTATATCTTTCCTGAAAGCTTCAAGGGAGGCACCGGCATAATCTTCGACAGTGCGATATTTCCTGAACAGCTTTTCAGTGACCTTATTCACATGAGCATCCGTCGTCTGGGCCGACAGGATGGTTGCGACAAGCATCTCGAAAGGAGATGTGAAGTTGAGCGCTGTCCTTGGCTCAGGGTATTCTTTCTTAAGTCTCTTTAAAATCTCCTTTATTTCTGACTTGGTGTCCATTCTTCCTCCTCACGGAATCTTGGTAACTTCTGCACAAGGAGGGCGGATCTGGATGCGGCTCCGCCCTTTGTAATGCCTTGCTGATGTTACAACTGGAGCAGCCTCTTGTTTATGTCTATTGCGGCGACTGCTCCCTCGCCGGCTGCTATGATCGCCTGGTCATTCCGGGTGAGGGGGCCCACTATATATAATCCGCTCAGGGAGGATTCATACTCGCTGTTCGTAATATATTTGAAACCCTTGCTGTCCCTTTTCAGGCTGAGGTCGGAGAGAAAGTGGTCGTTCAGTTTATATCCGAAATGGGACATGACCGCCTCGCAGGGAATTATCCGGCCGTCCTCCAGTTCCAGGCCCTCGACACTTTCCTCTCCCACCATTCTTTTCGGACGTTCCCTGACCAGGGCGATCCCTTCATCTCGCAGCTCTTCCATGTATGTCTCAGGGACCATGTAGTCATAGAGGATCAGAGTTATGTCTTTCGTGAACATCTCCCTCATGCCGAAGGCCAGGTGGACTGTCTCCAGGGAGTTCCCAAGAATGACGAGCTTCCTGTTCGTCGTGCGATAGCCGTCACAGTCGATACAGGTATAAAATCCATCCCCCAGGAACCTATAGACATTTTCTAATGGAGGCAGGTTGTCGTAGGCCCCGGAAGAGACGATCACGAATTTCGAATAATAGCTACCGGTTTCGGTCTTCATCTCGAAATTGTCTTGCTTCAGCACCTTAACGACAAGTCCTTTTTCTATGGCCACGTTGAAATTCCTAGCCTGTTCCATGCCGGTTCTTATGATGTCCTTGCCCGAAATTGCCTTCTGAGTCAGAAAATTTTCGATCCTCCTGGCGTGCCATGTCCTGCCGCCGCTGCGGTCGATAAGCAGCACTTTGCGGTTATATCTTCCAAGATATATGGCCGCCTGAAGCCCTCCGGGACCGGCACCTATGATGATGCAATCGTATATCCTTTCTTCCATTACAGTAAAATTGTAGCAGAAGCACGATCCGAGTCATAGCTGTTCTTTGTCGTTCCCGAGGTAGTAATCGGGAATCCATTGCCTTTAAGAACAAAAAACTTGGATTCCCGCCGGCGCGGGAATGACGGGTGAAAGAGACCCGGTAGTATGTAAAGAAGCGTTTGACATGCTGCCCTGAAAATCACAGTGGCAGGGCCACGTGTGCAAGGACCTGCATGGGGCCTGTTTTCTCTATCAATTTCAACTGCCCCCGGTTCCTTACAAGAAGTGCTCCGGCAAGTCCCAGGGAATTGATCGAAATGGAATCGAAAAACTCCCGTGATCTGGGAACAAGGAGCATCCAGGAACGCGTGACAAGCAGGCAATAGGGGCCGGATTGCCTTTTCGGACCTTTGCCCGCAGGGGATTCAAGACCTGTCCGCCGGATCATCTCGCCGTAGAGAGCAAAGATCTCTTCCCTATGCTGCAGACGGCCCTCTTCTACTCTGGCGAAGATGTGCTTAAAGGGAAACCCGGGGACCGTTCCAAGGTCGCCGCAGAATTCTGCGGTATCAAGCAGTGGTTCCACGGGAACCGACGGACCTTCAGGGGCAAGGGGCAGGGGGACCGTCTGGAGGTGTTTGTGTCTCTGGCTGGCGCCTGCGGCCTCGCCGCCGTTATAAAACCCGAGACTGTCGTATTCGGCCATGCAGGCAAGAAGGGCCTCGAAGTCCTTGAGTGTGAGAAGCATTTCCTGGTCTTCGAATTCACGCGTGACGATGAGGAGATGACGCTCTACCACATTGAACTTGTTGAGAAGAGCCACATGGGTTTTCGAGATGTCGGCCACAAAGAGATCCTCTTCATAAGGCAGGAAGGGGTTGATCTCCTTCCCCGCTCTGGACTCCTTCTCCTGCTTTTTCCCGGCTTCCTCTTTTCGGGCAAGGCTCGACAATATCCGCACAAAGAACCTCACGCCGCCTTCCTCCATGAATTCATATTCCGTAGGGATTGGCTGGAGGGAGCCGGTCTTTATCGCGGCTTCCGTCCTTCGGGTGATCTCACTCCACAGTGTTCCGCGCTTCAGCAATATCACTGGACCTCATTTCTTTTTGAGGGTCTTGATACTTCATCAGCCAAAGAGATGAAATTCGACAGTGCCGTCATTCCCGCTTGTCGGGAATCCCTCTTTCGCGCTATTAAGAAGGATGCCGGACAAGCCGGCATGACAACGCAAAACGGATGTATTTTCAGGTCACTGACAACTTAATAGGTTGTCTTAAGTGAGCGAGCAATGACAGAAAATATGACATCATGATAAACAGGGAAAAGATACCACAAAATTTTCGAAACCTCAAATACTCAGCAAATCTTCCCCCGCCCCTCCAGAGGCGTGTCTGAGCCTAGGATCGCTACGACCTCCCGTTGGAAAAGGGAGGTCAGGAGGGATTTTATGAATCAATGCTGTTATTGTGTGCTTGTCCGGCGTCCGCTTGACACCGGTTATCCCGGAGGTAGAATTTAGGTGAGGGGTCCGGAGGTGTGTAACAGGAGGTGTTGTTATGGCACAAAAAGAATCGAAAGAGATGGTCAAAGTCGAACCGACAAGACCTCTTTCGCGCTTCGAGGAAATGGAAAGGGAGTTCGAGGACTTCTTCAGACGGCCTTTTTCGATGATGATGCCGTCCTGGTGGCGGGTCCCGAAAATGCCGGAGGTTACCTCTCCGGCGGTGGATATATTCGAGGACAACGGCAACGTGGTCGTGAAGGCGGAGATGCCTGGAATGACGAAGGAGGAACTGGACGTAAAAATCGCCGGCAACGTGTTGACCATATCGGGTGAGAAGAAGAAGGAAGAGAAGGTCGAGAAACAGAACTATTTCAGGATGGAACGTTCTTATGGAAGCTTCACCAGGTCATTCAGTCTTCCTTCCGATGTGCAGACAGACAAGATAAAGGCGCAGTTCAGGGACGGCGTTCTTCAGATAACACTCCCCAAGACCGCCGAGGCGATAGAGAAACAGAAGAAGGTAAAGATCGAGTAAAATGACGGAAGATATGCCCGGACCCCTCAGTCTTATTAGGCTCATATTGGCAGCTTCAAAATGATGGTTGCGTTGAATCGTAGAATCCCTCCTAACCTCCCTTTGCCAAAGAGGGGCGGGGGGGAGATTTTCAGGTTCGTTGAAGATTCAATTGTAGAGTTTCACGGCTTGCTCGTCGGTATCTACAGAAGGAGCATCTCGAACATTCCGGATGAGCCCTTCTTGTTACTTCCGCTGCGACCTGTTCAGTGCGCTCAGGATGGCCCTGAATGACGCGACTTCGATGTTGGTATCGATGCCCGCGCCCCAGAACCTTAGAGCTTTGGTATCCTCTATCTGGATATAGGCCACAGCACGCGAGTCGGAACCTTTGTCCAGTGCATGTTCGTAATAAGAGATTAGCTTGAAATCTATATTGATTTCATTACCGATCGCCCGGCTGAATGCGTCGATAGGGCCGTTTCCTTTCCCGGCAATGCTTCTCCTTTCGCCCCCGACATCCACAAGGGCCGATACCACGGTCTCCGGCGAGCCGCACGCTCCGGTCTGAGGCAGGTCTTCACTTTTCTCGCAGCCGGCGAAGGAGAAAGGCGACGCCGCCCGCAGGTATTCTCTTTCAAACGCCTCCCATATCATTCCGGTCGTCACCTCCCTGCCCGTGCTGTCCGAAAGAGACTTGATTATTTCGCCGAATTCAGGACGCATATCCACCGGCAGCCTGAAGCCGAATTCCTTTTCCATGATGTAGGCAACGCCGCCTTTCCCCGACTGGCTGTTTATCCTGATCACCGACTCATAAGTCCTTCCGACGTCAGCCGGGTCGATAGGGAGATACGGCACTTCCCAATAAGGGGGCCCTTGTTCACGGTAGACCTTCATCCCCTTATTGATAGCGTCCTGGTGCGAGCCCGAAAAAGCCGTATATACCAGTTCGCCGGCGTAAGGGTGTCGCATGTGTACGTCTATGCCTGTACACCTTTCGTATATCTCCATGACCCTGCTTATATCGTGCAGGTCCAGTTCAGGGTCGACGCCCTGCGAGAGCATGTTCAATGCCAGTGTTACTATATCTACATTGCCGGTGCGTTCGCCGTTTCCGAACAGGGTTCCCTCGATTCTCCCGGCGCCTGCCATGAGCGCGAGTTCGGAAGCGGCCACGGCTGTCCCCCTGTCATTGTGTGCATGGGCGCTGATGACCACATTTTCCCTGTTTTTGATATGGCGGCAGAACCACTCGATCAGGTCCGCGTAAACATTGGGGGTCGCCATCTCGACTGTCGCGGGGAGGTTCAGAATGATTTTCCTATCCGGGGACGGCTCCCACACGTCCGCGACGGCCTCGCATATCTCGACAGCATAATCCGGCTCCGTGCCGGTGAAGCTCTCCGGCGAATATTCGTATACGATGCGGCTGCCCGTCATCTTCTCCGCCTCGCTCCTTATAAGTTCGGCCCCCCGGACAGCGAGTTCCATGATCTCTTTCTTCCCCTTGCGGAATACGACGCGGCGCTGGAGTTCCGATGTAGAGTTGTAAAGATGAACAACAGCCTGTTTTACGCCGCGCAGAGACTCAAAGGTCCTCCTGATGAGGTGTTCCCGCGATTGGGTCAGCACCTGCACGGTTACATCGCCGGGTATCAATTCCTTCTCTATCAGCAACCTCAAAAAATCGTACTCGGTCTGAGAGGCGGAGGGGAAGCCGACCTCTATCTCCCTGAAGCCTATCTCAACAAGCAGATCAAACATCTCTTTTTTCTCTTTCAGTCCCATCGGCACGATCAGCGCCTGGTTGCCGTCCCTCAGATCGACGCTGCACCACTGCGGGGCATGCCCGATTGTCGCGGACGGCCATTTGCGGTCAGGCAGCTCTACAGAGGGATAAGGTCTGTATTTGTGCGCCGGCATTCTCATGATTCTTACCTCCTTAAGGAATAAAAAAGGCCACGGTTTGTACGCCGTGGCCTTTTGATTATCTCACAAAAATTAATACTAAAAGTCGGAAGTTATCCTCCCCAGCCACGGCCATTGCCATGCTGTGCTGCTAAGTCGTTCAGGCAAGAGAGGATTTCTCTGCTTCATGTATAACAATAGCTCCTGATGGGCTTTTTTGTCAATTTTCAGCGCCGCCGCTCTGCTTCACCTGCTTTTCTTGTGCGGCACATGAACCAGACAAGGGAGACGTCGTTGCAGAAATCATTGCTATTGCCAAATAATATTGCTTTAAGATCAAGGAACCTGCGAGTCGAATGAATAATGAATATGGTGTATAGGCAATGAACATGATTCTCCTCTTTCCCGGTGATTTTATGGGGGCAAGCAGAGTACGTCTGGAGGGACGGCGTTTCCGGCATGTGACGGAGATACATCGCGCCTCGTTGGGTGACGAGTTGAATGTCGGGCTGTCCGGTGGCCTCATGGGCAGGGGAGTGGTTGTAGGACTCCGCGACGGCGTACTGGAGATGGATGTCGATGTTTTCCGCGAGCCTCCGGTTCCGCTGCCGGTGACTCTCATTCTCGCCCTCCCGCGGCCCAAAGTATTGAGAAGGGTGCTGTCTTCCATTACCTCCATGGGCGTCAAGAAGATTGTTCTGATCAACTCCTGGCGCGTTGAAAAAAGTTTCTGGCAGAGTCCTCTGCTTGAGGAGGACAAGTTAAACAGGCAGTTGGTCCTCGGACTTGAACAGGCCCGGGACACCATTATGCCCGAAGTCCTGATCCGTTCCCTGTTCAAGCCGTTTGTCGAGGACGAAATGCCTCAACTGGTGAAGGGGACGGTACCGATAGTCGCGCATCCCCATGCTGCCAAAGAATGTCCTCGTCAGGTGAAGGGCCAGGTGACCCTCGCGGTGGGTCCTGAAGGCGGCTTTATAGAATACGAAATTGAAAAATTTATGGAGTGCGGTTTTTTCGCAGTGAGTCTTGGAAAACGTATTTTTACTGTTGAGACTGCGCTCCCGTCCATGCTCGCGAGACTGTTATAGGTTATATGCTTACCGGAAAGAAGATCAGGGATTTTTATGCTGCTGTACTTGAGGACCTGCGTGAGGCCCGGAGCTATGTGTACTTCGCAGTAGCGATATATGCGGCAGGCCTTCTGATCGGCCTGGTTTTTCCCGGCCGCTTCGAGATATTTCTCGATTCATTCAGGAAGCTTGCCACCAGGTTCGCAGGGCGCAGCGTGCCCATCCTCATTGCAATGATCTTCCTTCAGAACTTCTTTGCTTCCTTTGTTTCAATGTGGGCCGGTGCCCTGCTCGGACTGGTTCCGCTTGCTGCGGCCGTGACTAACGGGATGCTGCTTGGTGTGGTGCTGTCGGCGGCCTACGGGAACTTCGGGCATATAATTTTGAAACTGTTACCACACGGCATCTTTGAAATGCCGGCCGTGTTCATCTCCTGGGGTCTCGGAATATGGCGGGGGGCATGGCTTTTCCGAAGGCGCAGAGAGATTACCTTCCGCGAAAGGGCGACGAATGCGTACCGCATCTTCTTTGCGGTGGTCTTGCCGCTTCTCCTGATA
>JARRRD010000050.1:0-36274 GCA_037381085.1 Candidatus Sulfobium sp. | reverse complement strand
GGAAGATCTCATGTCTGAATAATCCTACAACATGATAGCCGGGGAAAAAGGGATGGAGCACGATGACTTTAGTGGCTTCTGTGTTCCGCCCGTCATGTTTTGGGAACTGGGAGAGCGCATCATCGGGGAAGGACGAGCAGGGCAATGAAAAAAGTGGTGTTTGCTCTTCCCTACTCAGCGGTTTGAACATCCTGAGACATACTGCGTGAGACTTTTACGTCTTTGCTTTACGTCCTTCGTGCTAAACCTTTCTGCTGAGTCCGGGAAGAGCAAGTCCACCACCCGGTGAGCTTCTCATGACTTCAACATACTCCCATTCCGGCGGCGTGTCAATATCAAAGTTGGATTCTCATCTCACCCGGTAACCAGGGATTAAGTATCTTGACGTGGCTATTCCGCTTGTCCCCTCGACAAAAAGCGATCTGTCTTTATCTCACCATTCCCGCTGGATCTTGCGGACAGTCGGGCAGGACATTGGGGAGGAAATAGGTACGCAATGCCCCTGGTATCGGGATGTCCCCGTAATGCCCCGATTTTTCATTTGCAATCAGCGGTTGACAATCATTACCGGATTTTGTTACAAATTAAGGCGAAACGCTTCAGCCTGACCTCACAAATATGCGGAAGTATTCGAAGGGGGAAGATGTGAAAAGGGGGACGTTAGTAATCCTGATTCTCATAATCACGGGGTCTCTCGCATTTGCCAGTTCAATGGGTGTTCTGAAGAGAAGGCCGTTGCCTGATGAATACGGGAACGTATTCATGAACAATTATTCCATGAAGAACAATATAGCTCCTGTCATTTTCAACCATTGGCTGCACAGAGCCAAGTATACCTGCAGGCTTTGTCATGTCGACCTCGGCTTTGCCATGAAAGCCGGGGCTACCGGCGTGACTGAGGAGGACAATAAACGGGGCTTTTATTGCGGGGCCTGTCATAACGGAAAAGAGGCATTCGGTCCGAAGGAAAAGAATATGTTTGGTAAGGAGACGAAGAATTGTGCTCGGTGCCATTCATTCGGCCAGGGACCGGTATTAGAAAAGGATTTTTATAAATTCACGAAGGAGTTTCCGAAGGGGCGGTTCGGAAACGGTATCGACTGGGAGAAAGCGGAGCAGGAAGGGAAAATCCGGCTGAAGGATTATCTTGAAGGGGTCTCTATCAGGCGGAAGCCGTTGTCTGTCCCTAAGGACTTCGATATCAACGCCGGGGCGGCACATATGCCGGAAATCATATTCTCTCACAGGAAGCATGCCGTATGGAACGGCTGTGAAGTCTGCCATCCTGAAATCTTCGACGTAAGAAAAGGTGCGACGAAATATACCATGTCGGATATTTTTTCCGGCAAGTACTGCGGGGTCTGCCATGGCAAGGTTGCTTTCCCGAATCTGGACTGCCAGAGATGTCACTCAAAACCCATCTAGGACCATCGGGCATGAAAAGTACGCTTTTAGTCATATCGCTGGCCGGCCTTCTGTTGCTGACGTTCTTGCCGTCCAACGCCGTCGCCCAGTTTCTGCAGCTTCCTCCTGCTCCTCCGCCTGAACAATACGGGAATATCCTGATCAACCGTAATTCCGGGAATTACGGAGTAAAACCCGTTGTCTTTTCTCACTGGCTCCACAGGATGAAATATACCTGCAGGGTTTGTCACCTGGAACTGGGTTTCAATTTTCAGGCCAGCACTACGTTGATCACCGAGAAAGCCAACAGGGAAGGCAAGTATTGCGGCGCCTGTCATAACGGAAAGATCGCTTTCGGAATAACAAAGGACAATTGCAAGCGGTGCCACAACGGTGACATTTCTTCGGGAAAGTCCGAATTTGCCCGACTGGAGACGCTTCCAAAGGCGGGGGACGGGAACGGTATAGATTGGGTCAAGGCGGTCGAGGACGGAGCAATAAAGCCCAAAGGCTCGCTTGACGGGAATTATAAGACCGTACCGTTCAAAAAGAAACTTACATATGAAGTAGAGTGGGGAGACATCCCGCCTGCAGTATTCCCTCACAAGGCACACATTCTTTGGCTCGACTGCGCAAACTGTCACCCCGGCATATTTAATATAGAAATGAAGAGCAGTAGACATTTTTCCATGGATGAAATGGTGAACAAGGAATCCTGCGGGGTCTGCCATTTGACAGTCGCCTTCCCTTTGAATGATTGCAGGGGATGCCATCGGAGATGACATTCTCAGGGTTTCCGCATATGGAATAGCGAGTGCATAAAATGAAAAGAATTCTCCTGGTTGCCCTTTTTCTTTTTTTGGGTATGTCCTATGTCGGCATCAAGGCCGGTGACAGTAAGTACGCTTTTTCCACAATCAGCCCTGCCTGCGCACAAAATGACTGGAAAGGGGAATTTCATGACCTGTGTTCAAAGACGCAGGACGCCATGGGTTTTACTGAAGGAGAATTGAAAGAACTCATCGCGAAATGCGACAGACTGAAGCCGGTCATCGAAAAACTCGATGAGACACAGCGGAAGGTCTACCTGAAAAGACTCAGGATGTGCAGGGACATGTTCAGCTTTGTACTGGAGTCGAAGACAAAGAAGTAGAGAAAATTCCGGCCCTTGCCATAGTCCTGCCTTTCTGACCTCTCAAATTCATGCGCAAAGCTTGACGTGTTCATCACACGAATGGCGTATTGCGGCTCGTTGCCGCCCTGAACAACTTACCCGATGTCGCTGAATTTGGCATCTGCAAGAAGTGTCGCCCGAGTTGCGCAAGAGCTCAACGTTGGACATTTATGAACAACGGAAAGGCAGCGGGTGTTCGGGAACGGACAATTTTTCTCATTTTAAGTGGCAAACGGTTGGCACATACTTTGCTTCCTTCTTGGAAGAAATAACGTGTCGTAGATATGTCGGTCAGCCAGAATGTTTAGGGGGTCTTTGTACGGTGACGAGGATTATCTGCCATTCTTTTTCTTATCCGACGGCTACGAGAAGAAGGTTCTTGTCGTTTCATCTCTCCCATTGTTTCTCCCAAATGAGACATTCGGCCGGTGTTGCGGCTATCGCGGCCCAAGTATTGATATTCGCGGCCTTTGCTCTTTTGCCAGGTCAGGCCGCGGCCTTATCTTCCCATGCCGACCCTAACGCATATTTTTTCAATCTGAGTTTCGGAGACCTGCAGCAGGAATTGGCTACAGCGCGGCAGGCAGGACAACGCGGCCTTTTCATCATGTTCGGCAACGACGATTGCCCATGGTGCGAGAAAATGAAGTCGGAAGTGTTCAGCCTGCCAGAGGTACAGAAATACTACCGAAAATATTTCCGCGTATTGGAAGTTGATACCGAGGGAGATACGCCGGTCACCGATTTTTCGGGCCACGAGATGTCCGCGAAGGATTTTGCCTTTAAGGAATTTCATATACGGGCGACGCCGGTATTTATTTTTTTCGATTTGGACGGCAAACCCGTGATGCGGTACACAGGTGCGACAAGTGGCGTGAAGGAATTCATGCTGTTGGGCAAGTTCGTAGTCGAAGGCCACTACAAAGAAGAGACGTTTATCGCCTACAAGCGCAGGCAGCTCGCCGCTGAAGGCGGTCCGGAATAAGGGAGGCATGCCGGAGCGACTTTGGAGAGGCGTCGGCGTCGCTATGCTGCTAATTGGAATGATCGGTTGCGCATTACTAACTGTGGGTCTGGCGGGTACCATAAATGCGGCATGGGCCGGTAATTTGCCCGCCCGGCAGCAGTCGCAGCTGCCCGACCCTCTGACATTGAACGAAGCGTTGTCCTACGCGGACTCACCCGCTCCTGAACTGGATGCTGCCCGGGCCGACGTAGCTTCAGCCCTGGCCGGAGTTGTAGCGGCCGCCTCGAACACCGAAATGCGCAGTTACCTGTATATCACACCCCAGTTGGTGGACCCTTCCACCGATTCTTCCAGCGGCTTGACTAATGACAGCAGCATACAGGTGATATTGACAAAACGCCTCTATGATTTCGGGCAAACGCGCGCCCTGACTTATTCGGCAAAGGCGTCGGTTAGCGCGCAACGTCGACTCTACTTTAATGTGCGGCAACGGCGCCGGCTGGAGATCATAAAATATTTCTTCGATGTATTACTTGCCGATGCGCAATACGCCTTTGACAGCGAGGCCACGGCCTATAATTATGTCTCCTTCGACAAGGCGCGCCACCGACGCAAGCTTGGCCAGATTTCCGATGTCGATTTGCTCGCTTACGAAGAGCGGTACCGGGAGGCGCTGGTCAAGCGTACCGAGAGTCAGGCGGCGCAGCGTTTGACCCGCGCGCAACTGGCCGTCGCCTTGAACCATCCCGGTGATCTGCCCGACAATCTCGTTCGACCCGATCTTCCACAGCTCGATCGTCCGGTACCCGATTACGAAAACATATTGCGGGAGGCGCTCGAGGCAAACCCCGAAATCCTGGCTCTGCGCGATCAGGTACGGTCGGCAAGGGAAGAAGTAGTGGCGGCAAGAATGCAAAGCCGGCCGGTCCTGGAGGCGGAGCTGGAAGCCGCCCTGTGGAAGCGCAAGTTAACCGGCCGCAATGACGCTCGTGCCACTCTGAGCCTGTGCATTCCGATTTATCAGGGCGGCGATGTAGAGGCGGCCGTTGCCAGGGCCAGGGCACAAATGCTGCGAGCCGAGGCCAGACTCGCAAGCGTTCGGCAGGGACTACGCATTACTCTGATGGACCTGGTTGAACAGGTAAACAGTCTTCAGGCGGCGCGTAAGGCTGCCCGGGTACGATCGGCTTACCGAGAGCTGTATGCGGATCGCAGCCGTTCGATGTATAACCTGGAAATCAGGACGGACCTGGGTGATGCCATGGCCAGGCTCACGGAGGCACAGTGGCAGGCGGCAAAGGTCGATTACGCGTTGGCGCTGACCTGGGCCAGGATCGATGCCCTGACCGGCAAGCTGATCGCAGCCTCACCGGAGGAGACAACAAGATGAAATGGCTGGCAATGGGAATGCTTATAGTTCTTGAGGCCTTAGGTCATCCGGCGTCGGCGACGGGTTTTGAGGCGACTATCCATTGGGCCAGCCGGGTGGAACTGAGCACACCGGTCTCCGGGGTGGTCAAAACAGTAACCGTAATGCCAGGCTCATTCGTCAAGAAGGGCGTGGTCATGCTGGCCCTGAATCCAATACCGTTTGAGTCGGCACTGCAGCTCGCCCGAGCCGAGAGGGCGCGGGCGGCCGTTGCCCGGGACGAAGCCAAGCGCGATGATGACCAGGCGAAGCAGCTTTACGCAGATACGGTCCTCTCCACCGTGGAACTGCAGAATGCCGACAATAAGTACAGGCGGGCACTGGCTGAATGGAGAGCAGCGGACGCTGAGGTTTCGAGGGCGGAATACCGCTTGACTTACAGCGTCATTCGGGCGCCTTTTGACGGTTGGGTACTGCAAAGAAATGCCGAGCCGGGCCAGACAGTATCGAGTCGGCTGGCCCCGCCGACACTGCTGGTGTTTGCCGCCTCCGGCCGGTATATCGCCCGCACCCTTGTGCCGGAGGCCCAATTGGGCCGGTTCTCAGTCGGCAAACAGGTTAAGGTGAAGGTGGGTAGGGTAGACTATTCCGGGACCGTCCGGAGTATCGGACTGGAAAGGGTTTCTTCAGAAAAGGAGACCTCCTACCCTGTCGATGTCGTATTCAACGTCTCCCGGCCACTGCTCAGGGCAGGCCAGACGGCGGAAATCGATCTGCCTTGACAGGGGCGGGACTTTCGAATGCAGGACTGATCGGGGTGGTGTTGCCTGCGTTGACTTTCAAGCTCCACGGCCGACGATTGACTTTTCCTATGAAGCCGATATCCTTATATTTATAAGGAGACAATAAGATGAAAAAGCTACTTTTAGGGTCGATTCTCTTGGCGGTGGCCATTGTCGTCCCAGTTCCGACAATGGCAGGGGTAAACATAAGTATTGGAATTGCTCTGCCACCACCCATCGTGTTCCAGGCGCCTCCGGAAGTGATAGTGCTGCCTGATACGAACGACGTGTATGTCGTTCCCGATATAAATGTCGAGCTGTTTTTCTGGAACGGTTGGTGGTGGCGCCTCTGGGAGGGCCGCTGGTATCGCTCGCATTATTATAACCGCGGATGGGCCTATTACAGGAACGTTCCACGTTTTTATTTTGATGTAGATCCGGGCTGGAGGCGATACTATAGAGGCCGTGACTGGCACGGACACCGGTGGGACTATAAAAGGATTCCCGACAGGCAGCTTCGGAAGAACTGGAGGAACTGGCATAATAGCCGGCACTGGGAAAGGCAGAGGACCTGGGGTGTCCGCAACTATAAACCCAGGCCTCAACGACAAAGACAGGAGCTGAGGCGCGAGAGGCAAAAGCAATATCAAAAGAGACCCGAGGTTCAGCGGCATCAGCAACAGATAAGGGAGCAACAAAGAAAATACAGGCAAAAGCAACCCCGGGGAGGGCAACCTCAGAGACAACAGCAGCTGCAGAAACAGCGCTCTCAAACACAGGAGAAGCAACGCCGGGGGGGATCACAAGGCAAGAAGTCTCGAAAAAAACCTGACCGGGGGAACGCAGAACACAGATAGCAGGAGACTATAAGTTAAAAGAGACGCCAACCACATGAGAAGGATCTCGTGGGTTCAAATCTCAACGGGCTGTCTCAAGACTCTCTGCAAGTGAACAGGAAGTTGATAAATTGACAGACATCGACATAATGAAGGGACCGGAGATCGGGAAGCCCTTCGGGACGGGCTATGGTCCCGCGAGTCGGGAACGGAATATGTGGAGATAGCACGAACGGATGAGCGGACCTGAAAAGGGAAAGCTCGGATACCTGGAGGCAACCGCTATAGGGATCGGCGGTATGGTTGGCGGCGGAATCTTTGCCGTCCTTGGGCTTTCAGTGGACCTGACCGGCGGAGGAGCGCCGGTTGCCTTTCTTCTTGCGGGGATCGTTGCACTTGTCACCTCTTATTCCTATGCCCGGCTCTCCGTAACTTATCCCAGCCAGGGAGGTACGGTGTCGTTCCTGGACCGGGCGTTCGGTCCCGGCCTGCTGACGGGAAGCGCGAACGTCCTTCTCTGGATAAGCTACATCGTCATGCTTTCCCTTTATTCCTACGCCTTTGGGAGCTATGGGGCCTCCTTGTTTCCACCGTCATCACAAACTATTTGGAAGCATGTGTTGATCAGCGGCAGCGTCATAGGGATAACGGGACTGAATCTGCTGAGCGCCAGGCTGATCGGCGAGGCGGAAGACTGGATTGTACTGATTAAGCTTGTGATACTGGTCGTCTTCATCGCTGCGGGCATATGGGGTATCGATACCGCCCGTCTGGAGCCGTCGGTATGGCAATCTCCGCTGCACGTCGTTGCGGGCGGGATGATCATTTTTCTCGCCTATGAGGGATTCGAGTTGATCGCCAACAGTGCGCAGGACGTCCGGATGCCGGCAAAGACGTTGCCGCGCGCCTTCTATTCGGCCGTCGTTTTTGTGATCGTCCTATATGTTCTCATATCCGTCGTGACGGTCGGAACACTGCCGGTCGCCCAAATTGTGGGCGCTAAAGACTACGCACTGGCCGAGGCGGCAAAGCCGTTCATGGGACAGGCGGGGTTCCTGCTGATCGCCGTCGCGGCCATGCTCTCGACAGCTTCGGCCATCAATGCCACGCTCTATGGCACGGCGCGGCTGAGTTATATCATTGCCAAGGACGGCGAGCTTCCTCGCGCATTGGAAAAAAAGGTCTGGAACGAACCGATAGAGGGGCTGCTGATCACGTCGGGGATCACCTTGTTTATCGCCAACCTCGTAGATCTTGCCAGCATATCGACGATGGGCAGTGCCGGCTTCCTGTTGATCTTTGCGGCAGTCAATGGCGCCAATGCGACGCTGGCCGGTGAGACAGGGATCAAGGGCTGGCTTTCTCTGATCGGGGTCGGACTTTGCCTTTGTGCATTGGCATGTCTCCTCTGGCAGACGGCGGAGAGTTCGCCCCGTCAGCTCTGGGTTCTGCTCGTCATGGCTGGGTCCGCCTTCTTTATCGAAATAACCTTTCGGCTGTTTACCGGGCGGACGATAAGACTGTCGAACAGCCGGAAGAAGGACTCGTCAGTATCCTGAAAGCTGACCTGACCGGGATTCACATTCTCACGGGATGCCCTGCCCCGGGCGTGATTCCGTTATATGCCGCCACAAGTTCCGGGCCGCCCATGTCGCAGGCCTGATCGAGGACAGGCCCGGATCGGAAAAACTATGACACGTACTCTTCATTCTGCTGAAATAATCCTGTAACGTCCCTTTACTAAACTATGTACAGATCCAATAAAAGGGGGTTGACTTATGAAATGTCCGGCCTGCGGCAGAAATATGCTGGAGAGTGGAATTCTTGCTCAGTGTCCCAACATCCTCTGTGATTATGAGGAAGAAATCGAAGAATGGGAGTCATTTCAGCCAGAGAGGGACTTGTCGCAAGAGATCGTCGCGAGTTTCGAAACAGCCATTTGTTAACCAGTCGTCAGGCCGAAAAAGGGGGCGGAAGCACCGACCACTCCAAGGATCTTTTTCACTAGAACCTGTTATCACCGTCGATAATATCGCCGAGTGACCCGAGGATGGAGCCTTCGCCTCTTCTCGAGCCGCCCGTCTTGGGCGCGGAGGATATGATCCTGTCCGCCAGCCTGCTGAACGGAAGGGACTGGAGCCAGACCTTGCCCGGACCGGTAAGGTTCGCGAAGAAAAGGCCTTCTCCCCCGAAAAGTGCTGTCTTGATGCCTCCCACGAATTCTATATCATAGGAAACGCCCGACTGCAGGGCGGCTATACATCCCGTGTCCAGCTTGATCCCTTCATAAGGTCCAAGTTCCTTCTCGATGATAGTTCCGCCCGCATGAATAAAGACCAGCCCGTCACCCTGCAGTCTCTCCAGGATAAAACCTTCGCCTCCGAAAAGACCCACTCCGATTTTTTTCTGGAATGCTATGCCTATAGACACGCCCTTTGCGGCGCAGAGAAAGGCGTCCTTCTGGCAGATAAGTTCCCGGCCCATTTGAGAAAGGTCCACGGGAATTATCTTGCCGGGATAAGGGGCTCCGAAGGCGACCCTTTTTTCCCCGGACCCGGCGTTTGTAAAGGCGGTCATGAAGAGCGATTCCCCGGTAAGTATTCTCTTGCCCGCCCCGAAGAGTCTGTCCATGACTCCGGCAGATTCCCTGCTCCCGTCTCCGAAGATGGTCTGCATCTCGATTCCCGAGTCCATATACATCATGGCGCCGGCCTCCGCAATGGCGGTTTCTCCCGGGTCGAGTTCTATTTCGACGAACTGCAGGTCGTCCCCCCAGATCTCGAAATCTATTTCATGGGCCGACACGAACTTGCCCGACCCCACAGCGGAAAGAGCAAACCCCTTCTTTTTGAGAAAGGACAGAAAAGGATCGAAATCCCGCTCCGACAGTCTGTATTTGGCGCAGAGGTCCGCTTTGTTCACACCTTTGTTGTAGTCGGCGACAAAGGCCCTGTATTTTTCCATGACGTCTCTTTTCTCCATAGCATCCCTCCTTGTTTATCTGTCCCGTCCGGCAAATAATTATAACCCAGTCGCGATTACTTTACACTACCCACTTTCGGCTCCGAAATCTTTTCCCGGCCTCCTCCCACTGGAAAGGGATTCATTGGCCTCAAGAGATATTCAAGGTATAATTGTAGAAAAAGGGGCTGGAAAGGAGGTGAACTAATTCCGGAAGAAGAGGACAACGACTGATTCAGTCAAATTCACACGTCTTATGTCGATCCATAAGACTTCTCGTCCAAGGAGGAAAAGTAATGAAGAAGGGTATCGTGGTTACCTTATTTGCAGTTCTTTTTGTCTTATCAAGTTATGCCGTAAGCTGGGCCCAGACATACTTCGCCATTTCACCTTTTACGTATAGCTTTGTCGAGGTGATTCCCGACTTTGACATCTACGGCGACCACGCGGTAATAACGTATGAAAGCACAGATAATCTGGGCAGTTTTTTCCTGGTTCTTCTGGATTACACCGGCACGCCCGTCGGGGATTATACAACGTATTATTACCCTTACATATTCGCAGACGTGCGGCCTAACGGCAGCCTCAATCTTTATGGCTCATACAGCGGTTCGCACTGGACTCTCATAGGGAATTTCTGAGGACCGTCCGTGTGGCGGCGTTTTCGGTTAGAATGAGGCGAAGTGTCAGTCTCAACGGGCTGACTCTCCCGGCTGCTTCCATGCAGCCGGGAGAGCAAGTCAGGCCTATTTCACCGGGTCCATCATTTTCATCCTCGTGTATTCCTCCAGGGACAAGAGCCTGTCCTTATTTGCATCCGCTTCATTAAAAAACCTAAGCCTCCCGTTCAGGAACTCTTTAAATTTGATTTTTGCTTCCCTGTCTTTTCCGGTTGCTACAAATTCCTCTCCTCCCCGTTTGCGAGATTCATTCTTTTCAGTCCTTTGTTCCCCGTTACCATGAACTGAATTGAATTTCTTGCTGATAAAACGTTTATATTCATTCTCATCCACGTATCCGTCCTTGTTGAGATCGGCTGCTTCATATTCCTTCAGTATCTTTTTCCTGTCGGTCCGATCGGCGCTCCTGGCTTCCAGCGTAAGACACAAGAAGAAGATCAGACTGAAACAAAACAACACTCTTATTCCGTTCATAAATCACCTCTGGCGTTAAGACTTGGTTCCTAAGCTCAGAATACCATATTCCCTGCTTCTCCGATACTCTGCCGCAATCTTGGCGGGGGCCCTGCCATGGACCCAAACGCCGGAAGAAAGTCATTACAGAAAAAATTCCGGATAAAAGAAGAAGTTCGCTCGCTCACGTCTCTCATAAAGGACCGATCGTCATCAAATGAGACTTGCCCCGTGCCCGCCTTTATTCTGTTCCTCCGGCAGTTGAGAAAAAAGACTCTGCCGCTATAAAATGTCTTAAGGCATGTTCGTGAATGCAAACGGATGGTTGAAGTGAAGAAACCGCGGTCGAAACCTTTCAAAATCTGCTCCAAATGCGGATATGGCTGGCCCACCAGGGCGTCTTTCCTTCACGATTCGAAGCTTCGCATGGTCGGCTATCAAGTTGACTTTGCCGATCTCAGGGCAGGTCTCTTTCTATTTAACCATATCTGCGGAACTACGCTTGCCATTCAGGCGGGCGACTTCCAGGATCTTTACGATGGTCCGATATTCGTTGAAAGGATGGACGGATCTGAAGACTGCGGGGGGTTTTCTGTTTGCACAAGAATGATTTACGCCCGTGCCCGGCGCGTTGTGAATGTGCATATGTGCGTGAAATTGCCCGTATCATTCTGGACTGGCCGAAACATGACTCACCCGGCGGCGGTCGTGCCCGACAAATACAGACGTAAGTCGTTTCGGCCGTTTCCCGGAAGTCACTGAACGTCGGGTCCTCATTCATGTGGAAGATGAATAGAACCATGTCGTCATTACAAGACTTTTTCGGTGGCCCTTCCGGGCTGTTTTACAACCTTAGGGTTTATCTGATATAGATCATAGAAGGCCTTTGCCTCTTTTTCTATACTAAATCAAGAACCAGTAAACCATTCGGAGGTGTAGAAATTGGCGACAAGAAATATCATCAATATTGACGAAGACAAGTGCAACGGCTGCGGACAGTGCATTGTTGACTGTGTTGAGTCCGCGCTGCAGATCGTGGACGGCAAGGCAAGGCTCGTGAAGGAGATTTACTGCGACGGCCTGGGGGCGTGCCTGGGCAGTTGTCCCACTGGGGCACTCTCGATCGTGCAGCGCGAGTCGGACCCTTTTGATGAGGAGGCCACGCACAGACACATGGAGGCGGTCAAAAATGAAAAGACCGAATACCACGGATGCCCCGGAACAAGGACCGTCGATTTTTCCGCAAGTGAGGCGGTGACCCCGGCGACCGAGATTAAGTCCGAACTCACCAACTGGCCGGTGCAGTTGAAGCTGGTTGCAGTGAAGGCGCCCTATTTTGAGGATGCCGACCTCCTGCTGGCAGCAGATTGCACTGCCTTCTCGACCATGAATTTTCAGAGCAGGTTCGTCAGGGGGAAGAAGCTTCTGATCGCCTGCCCCAAACTCGACGACACACAGTATTACTACGAGAAGCTGACTGACATATTCGCCGGGAATTCGATCAGGAGCGTTACCGTGCTGAGGATGGAAGTTCCCTGCTGCGGCGGACTGTCTTATCTCGCGAAGCAGGCGATCCAGGCATCAAAAAAGGCCCTCCCCTACCACGAGGTGGTCATAGGCGTCAAAGGGGACATCCTTGCCGAAGGAGAGAACCCTGTGCCGAAACTGCAGCCGGTCTCCAGGAAATAGTAAGTGTCCCCCGGCGGAGTGTAAAAGGAGCGTTATCGCCTGTACACGCCTCAATTTCGTCGATGCCGGTGTTTAGCAATCGACTGTAAGCTGTCGGCGAAAGACTTTACATTGCAGCCAGGATGATTCATGAGTTTGTCGCTGAACGCTGAAGGCCTGCAGCCGAATTATTCCGGAGCGCACCAGTCGTCGTCGCATTCGAGTGAGTGTTCGAGCCAGTCATATGCCGAAAGGACCCTCTTTTCGGCCTCGATCCTCTCGGGGGACAATTGCCGGAAGGTGACGCCGTCCAGCTGCCCGAGCGCGGTTTTTTTGTCCGGTATCGATTCAAGCCCGGTGCCGATTACCTCCCCTGAATCCGTGTCGAGGACCTCGGCGTCTTCCCCGTTGGTCACTACCGTGAAAGGCACCTGGTATCCGCCCAGGAGACGGGCCGATGCCAGGGAAGGGCGCTCCCGCGTTACGATGGAACCCGGGCCGTACTTGATCACCATAAAGTTCCTTCCTTCCACCCTGACGACAAAATCGACCATCGACAGCACGGTCTTGTTTTCGATAGTCATCTCGATCCTGCGTCTTGGCTCGATGTCCCCTTTTTCATATCCCATCTCTTCGACCAGGAGCCTCGCAAGTTTCTGGCGGTACCTCTCGTCGTCTGTGTCGGTAATCTCACGTCCCGTTATGAAATCTCTTGTCTTTCCGAGAATTCTCTTGTGTCCCATGCCCGTCCTTCTTTACGCTATTCGGTCCTGACTATTATCTTCTCGGGGAGCCCCTTCAGCAGTGACTCCACGGCCCTGCCCAGCAGATCGTCGGACTTGCATTCCGCCGTTATCACAACTTTGTATTCCGGATTGCCGACAACAGGGTAGGAACCGAAAGAGACCCCGGGATTTTCCGAAACAACGGAATTCAGAATGGATGCGATGTCCGATTCCTCGGCGTTGATGAAAAACTTTCTCAGGCAGTAGGAAGAGGACCTGAACCTCTCCCTTATCACGGTAAATTTTTCCCTGAGATATTCCGGGATGCCCGGCAGTATGAATATGTTCCTGAAAGTCATCACCGGAAAGCGCATCCCCTCGCGGCTGATTATCTGCGTTCCCTCGGGGACGACGGCCATTTTCATTATCGCCTCGTTGCATGAATCGCCGTAACGCTGCCGAAAGCGCCGTTCGAGATCAGGATGGACGATAAGTCTTGTCCCGAAACCCTTCGCTATGCCGGCCATGGTAACATCGTCGTGGGTCGGTCCCACGCCTCCTGCGGTAAACACGTAGTCATAGCTTTTCGAAAACAGTCCCGCTTCAATGCCTATGACCCCTGTATCGTCGGGAATCACGGTGATCCGCATGAGGCGGACTCCCAGGGACCGCAATTCGGAAGCAAGATAAAAGGAGTTCGAATCACGCACCTTTCCCGAAAGTATTTCATTGCCGATGATTATGATGCCGGCGGTACTTGTATTTCCCTTGTCGTCGGTCATGGTAATACTTTAGCAAAAAACGGCTTTTTCCCGCCGCACACCTGACCTTCTGCAGCAGGCAGGCTACAGTACCGAAGATATATGTCTTATTATCCCGGCGCAGGCGTTCCGGTAGGTGTACTTCAGGGCTATTTCTCTGCCCTTCAGGCTGAGAGCCATTCTTTCGGCGTCAGCCGTCATATACATTTCAATCAATCTGCGCAGCTCTTCCCTTGTCTCGTAAGAAGGCACCGAACAGAGAAAAATCTCATCCATGCCCTCGACGCGGTCCGACAGGACAAACCCCCCGCCGGCAAGTACGTCGAGGATCCGCGGGTTGATGAATCCTTCCCTCTTCATGTCCTTGTGATGATCGTTCAGAACAATTCTGGCCGACGAGTAAAGGTCACCGAGCTTTCGGTGTTCGTAGTATTCTCCCCCGTACCATTCATCGGGGATCAGGCCCTTCCATCCCCATCCCCATATCTTTACCCTGTAGGGCGGGGTCCCCATGTCGCTGACCACTTTTCTCAACTTTCCCTGCCTGGTGTTGCCCACGAAGACGATGTCGTATCATATCTCCGATCCGGCGGGCGTCAAGGCCGTGGGGACCATGAGCCACTCAGCATCGAACCCCATCTGCCGGAGCTTTTCAGTGAAAAGTTTCGAGATGCAGTAGATCTTGTTGTACTTCCTGAGGACTTCCGTACTTATCCAGTCGGGATGACTGTGGATCCAGAGTATGTTGTATGTGGCGGCCGGGACTTTCTCCAGCGGTTCTCCAAAAAGGTGAAGGAGAACTTTCGGGCTGGAATTGTCGACGGGGTAGCCGGCTTTGACAAATTCCAGAAGGAGATTTTCCTTAAACCAGTAATCCCCCCAGACCCTTCTTGCCGGCACCTCATAAAAGTCTGAATAGGCAACGATACCTATCGGAGGGAATGAAGAATAATCTTTTTCCATGGGAGCCTCATGGGGCTGAGGGGGCCGGTAAGATCAGGCCGTCTCTACTTCCCGGAGGCCGGATGGAGACAGTGGTGTAACCATGCGAGATTAAAGACATCGCCGTAATCTTTAAGGTAGTCCCTCATCGTGCCGGCCGCGCTTACGTTTTTCCTGTAACGTGCAAACTGTTTGTCCACCGTGGAGAGGACATCTTTTTTCTGTCCTGCCGTGAACGGGTACACGCAGACGCTCATGACATGTTTGCCGTCGAGGTTCAACAGTCTTGTTGCAAAGATGTCACCCCTGTTCAGTCCTCTTGTAAGAACCTTGTCTCTCACGCTGTACTCATCCCCCAGCAAGAGGTCCTTGAGTATGATCCTCTTGTCCTTCGAAACGGAAACAACTTCATACAGACTCAGCACCGAATCCCTGATCCTGTTAAGCAGGGCAACCTCTTCTTCCTTCAGTCCCGTAGTCTTGTCGACGTAAAGATCGATAAAAGTCTTCTTGTCTCCGCCCACCTTGTAGTCGAATACAAGCCAGTCTTCAAAATTTATGAATCCCAGTTCGAGAGCGGTCCCCTTGAGCAGTTCCGCAGGGTCTTCTTCGTCCCAGAAATAATCATACGCCTTGTCAATGTCTTCTTTATGGTTGTCCCTCACGTACTGTAAGACCGCCTGCAAGAGCTCTGTCTTCACAACTTCTTCTTTGCCCATGATAATCTCCTTGGAAATACTTAAACCTCAACCGCCCCGGGTTCAGCGAAAAAAATGCCAGACCTACCAGTAGCGGACAGGCCCGGTATCGATATGCACGAATTCATTATACGTACCGACTCCCCCCGCGTAAAAGGACTTGGCAACGTGGGAAAGCCTGCTGTTCCTGAAGCCCGGGAGAGTAAAGTCAATGGCCAGTCCGCGCATGTGATAACTGTGTTTTGCGACGTGCCTCCCGATACTGCGTAAATACCCGTTGTACTCCGGCGAACGGTATCCGGAGATAATCCTGATCTGTTCATCAGTGCCGATCCTGTCCTTTATTTCGCAAAGGAGGTCAAGGACCCCCACATCGATAGTCTTCACCTTGTTGGTATAATGGCACCTCAAAAGATAGTTGATTTTATCAAGCGCGTCGACATCGTAACTTCCGTTCACGGCATAGGTTACGTCTAGACTCTCTCCGGTATGAATGTTGTACATATTAAGGGACCTGTCGGGCGCCGGCATTGCAAAGGCCCTGTTCAGGGGATAGAATACAGCGGCAACAGCGAGTGTCTTTATAAAGGTCCTTCTCGATATCACAAGGGGATATCCCCCGAAATGCAGAATTTTCCTCCGATCATTTGCTACCTCCCGGTTGAAGCGATTTCAAGGCACTTCTTGCTGCGGCACACCCCTTTAGATGGGGATGTGCATCCCCCGTTACAGGACTGCGCCCCTCGCGCACCTTATTTTAACTCTCCGCGCCGATTATCTCAAGGTTTCCGACGGACGACAGGACTTCTGAGTCGGATGATCCATGCATTTCGCCGGGGCTAAGGAAGATACTGAAGGGGAAAAATTAATTCCCCCTTTGGAAAAGGGGGATAGAGGGGGATTTTCTAAAGAATATTTTCATTTTCCACAGAAGCCCCGCCACACGCTCATGAATAAGCCCGGCTCAGTAAATGTGAAGGTATTTATGGGGCACTGACTGGCGCGGCAAAGACCTCTGAGGTCAACGTAATATTATCCGGGGATGCCTGCGCTCCCTCTCTGACACCTGAAGGTTCATCCGGCAGCAGTCTTACCATGATCCCTGAACTGCGACTGATCAGCTCCTGCCAGAGGCCTGAAGGATCTTTGGCGAAGATTAGCTTCTCATCCGCCTCCATGACGTGCCAGCTTCCCATCGCCACCTCGCGTTCAAGCTGGCCGGGAGACCATCCCGCATATCCGGCGAACACCCGGAACCTGTCCCTCTTCTTCTTATCACGGGCCACACGCCTCAGTGTTTTCATGCTTGAGCTTACAAATGTATGTTTTAATAAATGCGTAGCGCCTTCAGGCCGCCTGTCAGTCCGGATGAGGAGGAACAGCTGATTAACCCCGACCGGACCGCCGATGAAGACCTTGTCGGTCCTTTTCCGGAGCTCCTTGATTTCCGGAAGGGCTGAAGATATGCTTACCCCGGTCGGCAGGTTTATGATCAGACCCATCGCGCCGGCCGAGTCATGCGTGACCAGCAGGATTACGGTCTCCCGAAATCTCGGGTCCCTGATGCTCCTGGCAGCGACCAGAAATTTTCCCGGGGAGAGTCTCATATCGGACTGAAAGGGCTCTACAAAAGGATAGTGAGGTATTCCGGCCTGCCGTGAAAGAATGCTGCTGCCGGCCATGAAAGCATACCCGGTGCATGGGGGCACGGCCGCGAATATTGCCGCCGGCATCACGACGACGACAAAGAACAGGTAAAGGTATTTCTTCCAAAAATACGACCGCATAACTGCAAACAGTCCTTTATCCAGGTTACGAAAATTTCACTTGCAACCCGGGCCGGAGGCCCTGCAGGTCCTCCCAATAAGATTATACCCTGCACGCCGCAGGAAAACCATAGCGCTCCGGCATACCTTACTTATTCCCCGGGTAAATGTATTGTCGAAATTCCGCGGAAGTCGTTCCCGCCACTCCGAACAAAGAGAAGACTGCGGGAAGGTCAACGTTTGATAATCGTTTCGCTCTGCTCGGCCAGCAGGTCCCCCGCCAACATATTCTCTATGTGGGCCTTCAGCCTGGCCGTGATGTCTTCGCCGACCCCCGTAAAGGCGATAGCCATGCCCGCCGGGATACTCGAGAAATCGCCGTACTTCTCTTTCCTGTAAATCACGCTTCCCTTCAGGGAGACGGGGCTCCCGCCGGTCAGCGGCAGTGAGACCTCCACCTTCTCATCCACCTTTGGAGGTTTTGCATCCCTCACATATATGCCGCCCTCAGAGAGCGTCTCTGCAAAGGTTTCATGCGGTGAACCTCCGTAAGTGACGGTCACCTTTTCGCGATAGGGCGCCCTCAAACATTTTCTGCAAGCTCCCCGATGAGAGAAAAAACTATGCTGTAATACTTCATGCAGCCTGTCGATTTTTATCGGCTTCAACAGATAACCGGAACATCCCAGACGATTGCACTTTTCGATGGTCGTGCTGTTCGAATCCGACGTCACTATTACTACCGGAATATGGGAAATCTCCTTGTCCTCTTTTATGTATTTGAGTACCTTGAGTCCGTCCATCACGGGCATCTCGACGTCCACCATTACAAGGTCTGGCTTCCTCAGCTTTAGCAGCGCCAGTAATTCCACGCCGTCTTCAGCGGGGATAACGGCAAAGCCCAGCCTCTTCAGCAGAAGCCCCGCGTACATCAGGAACGTGTGACTGTCATCGACCAGCAGTATCTTCTTGCCCATTTTCTCTCCCGAAGCGCGGAAGCGCCTTTCTTTTATATTAACCTTACAGTTGCAAAAAAATCCCCGGAACTGAAGTCTGTCCAAGCCTGCACAGGGTCCGGTTCTCCGTTACCGCGCTTCACCCAAAAAACCCGGGTTGACAACCCCGGGAGATGATACTAACCTGAAAACTGGGAAAACGAAGAGGGACAATGTCATGGACCAGGAAACTTATCCCCCGATAGGAGATTACGGCTTTATCGCCGACTGTCATTCTTCGGCGCTTGTGTCGAAGACCGGCTCCATAGACTGGTGCTGTCTGCCCCGCGTGGATTCGAAGAGCTGTTTCGGCCGGATCCTGGACTGGGGGAAGGGCGGCTATTGCCAGATCGTACCAACCGCCGCATTTGAAACTTCCAGAAGATATGTTCAGAACACCCTCGTTCTTGAAACCACCTTTCGGACCGCAGACGGCGAGGTCCGGCTCCTGGACTGCTTTCCGATGCGCAGGGGAGGACAGCATAACCCCTACCGGCAGATCCTCCGCTTAGTGGAAGGGCTGCGTGGGAGCGTGGAACTTAACCTTACCGTCTCGCCGCGACTCGATTACGGTGCCGTAAAACCATGGATAAGAAAAAAAGGCGACAATCACTTCATAGCCATCGGCGGAAGTGACGGCCTGCTGATATCCGGCGATTTTCCGATGGAGATGAAGCACCGTCACGACCTGGCGGCTTCGTGCGTAATCGGAACAGGTGAGAGGAAACGCATCTCGATTCTTTACCGTAAACCGGAGGATCTCGATGAAGGACTGGTGAGCGTTCCGGAAATCAGGGAGCTTGACCGCCGAATGGATGAGACAATCGACTGGTGGCGGTCGTGGTCTTCAGAGGGCAGGATTGAAGGGCCTTACGAAGAGCTGACCAGAAGATCGGCTATAGTCCTCAAGGGCCTCTCAAATGCCCCCACCGGTGCCATTGCCGCAGCCCCGACCACATCTCTCCCGGAGGCCGGCGGCGGTTCACGGAACTGGGACTACAGGTTTACCTGGATCAGGGATTCGGCTTTTACCGTCCGTTCCCTCTGGGAGCTGGGTTATCACCGTGAGGCCGACGGTTTCCGCCGTTTCGTCGAGCGCAGCACGGCGGGCAGTGCCGAGGAACTCCAGATACTCTTCGGCGTAGGCGGAGAACGCCGCCTGACCGAGATGGACATTGAGGGATTGGAGGGTTACAGAGGCGCAAGGCCCGTTCGCGTGGGAAACGCGGCCGAGGGGCAGGTACAGCTCGATGTCTACGGCGAACTTCTGGACCTTGCCTGGCGCTGGCATACATTGGGGCAGTCTCCGGACGACGACTACTGGGAATTCGTGGTCGAACTGGTCAACGCGGCAGCCAGGCAATGGCAGAATCCTGACCGGGGCATATGGGAGATGAGGGGCAAGCCCCGTCACTTTGTCCATTCGAAGGCCATGTGCTGGTCCGCCCTGGACAGGGGGATCAAAATGGCGAACGAACTTGGCCGGCAGGCTCCTGTAAGGGACTGGCAGAAGGCGTGCAGCGAGATCCGCGCAGCAATCGAAGAAAAGGGATACGACAGGAAGGGGGGCATCTTCATTCAGGCGTTCGGATCGCCGAATCTGGATTCCTCTCTTCTTCTCCTTCCTCTCAGCGGGTTTGTGGATTACAGGGACGGGCGCATGATGCGAACTACGGACGCAATCGTGAAGGACCTCTCCGAGGACGGCCTTCTGCGCCGTTATTCGGCCGATGGAGACGGCATGCAAGGGAAAGAGGGGGTTTTCCTCGCATGCTCCTTCTGGCTTGCCGAGTGCCTGGCGAGGCAGGGCAGGAAGGCCGAGGCGGAGTCGGTCTTCGAGAGGGTTATTGCGACCGGTAATGACCTTGGTCTTTTTTCCGAGGAATTCGATACGTCGACGGGCCTTATGCTCGGCAATTTCCCCCAGGGACTTACTCACCTCTCTCTCATTGCGGCGGCTGTGGCACTTGCGGCGGCAGACTGAGCCTAAAGAAAATCACCTGCTGTCTTGACTCTGCAGAATTATATGCTAAGCTATTGAAAAATGGACTTGTGTCTTTTATGTTTACGGCCCGGAGTTTTGACATTGCCTGTCTTCTTCATTCTGCAAAGAATATCAGGGAGGTCTCATGGACCACGATTCTCGCGCAGATCAGAGTGACGGAACGGTAACCCGCAGGAAATTCTTCAAGGCACTCATCGGGGTCTTCGCCGCACTCGGCGGTGCGGTGCTTGGGATCCCTTCCCTCAGGGCGATCTTTACCAAGGCACCTCTCAGGAAGCTGGAGTGGAGCGAGGTGGGCGACGTAACTTCTCTCGCCCTCATGCAGCCTGAGGACATGAATTTCGAAATACTCTCGACAGACGCCTATCTCAATCAGAAGGTCACCCGTTCGGTCTGGGTCATCAGGCACTCGCAGACAGAATTCACGGTTTTTTCGCCCATCTGTACTCACCTGGGCTGCCACTTCAAGTGGGACGCTCAAACAGGGCATTTTGAATGTCCATGCCATGGAAGCGTTTTTACCATAGACGGAAAGGTGGTCGGCGGCCCCGCTCCTCGCCCCTTGGATACCCTGCCTCACAGGATCGAAAACGGAGTGCTCTACGTTGAATGGGAGCGGTTTAAAGTGGGCATATCTGAAAAGGTCCGGGTATAGGGAAACCATATGAATTTTCTGATAAAATGGTTTACCGACAGATGGCCCTTCTATCAGCTCAGAGACCTTCTGCTGAAAGAGGACATTCCCGGCGGGTCGAGCTTTGCCTACACCATCGGCAGTTCCATAATGGTGATCTTTGGCCTTCAGGTAGTTACGGGCATACTGCAGCTCTTCTATTATGTCCCGACCATCGACCACGCCTATAACAGCGTAAGCTATCTCAGGACCGAGGTGCCCTTCGGATGGCTCATCCACAACATGCATTACTGGGGCGCCAGCGCAATGGTCTTCCTTGTTGCACTGCACATGGTGCGCGTCTATACCTGGGGGGCTTACAAGAAAACGCCTTTGACGTGGTTCATAGGTATCGCCCTGCTCCTTACCGTCATGGCGCTGAGTTTCACCGGTGCACCCCTGATATGGGACCAGAAGGGATATTACGCTGGTGAAGTGGGGACGAGTATCGCCGGCGAAGTGCCCATTGTAGGGGGACTGATGGAGATACTCCTGCGGGGCGGCCACACAATGAGCCAGCTCACCCTCTCCCGTTTCTTCGCCTTCCACGTAGGCGTGTTCGTACCGCTCCTGGCACTCTTTATCGGCATGCACATCGCTTCTTTCAGGACGTCGGGGGTCGGCGGTCCATGGGACAAGGAAAAGCAGAAGAAGACCGGACCGTTCTGGCCCGACCAGGCGTTTAAGGACCTGACGGTGGCCACTGTGGTCATGCTTATACTCATAGCCCTCTGTGTCTATTTCCCGGTGCCCTTTGCCGGCATGGCCGATACAATAAACACGACCTATGTCCCCAAGCCGGAATGGAACTTTCTTTTTGTCTACCAGGCCCTCAAGTATTTCAAGGGCCCCCTCGAGCCGATAGGCGCCGCAGGTGTTCCCGCGGCTACCTCAGCCCCGGCCTGGCACAGCCCGCCGTGGCCAAGAAGAAGGAGGTAAAGAAGGCTGCGCCCCAGGTCTCTCCCGAGGTGCTAAGAGGAGAGAAGATCTTTCAGAAGAGCGGATGTCTCGGCTGCCACAAGGTCAACGGCAAGGGCGGATCGGTCGGTCCTGAATTGACTGCTACAGCCCTGAAGGGAAAGAGCCGAAAGTGGCTCATGGACCAGATTACGCATTCCACTTCTCATTTCCCGAGCATGGGTCCCAACACGGGTATGACGGAGTTTACCGCTATGGGCAAGAAGGACCTCAATGACCTCGTCTCCTACCTGATGAGTATTGCAGAGGGCAAGGCACCTGAAACCATGGCGACACCTGAAGCGGGCAAGAAGACGCCCGGAATAGAAAAGGGGAAGAAGCTCTTCCAGACCGAAGGATGCACCGGCTGTCACAAGGTATTCGGCAAGGGAGGTTCAGTCGGACCCGAGCTTTCCGGCAATACGCTCAAGGACAAGAGCAGGCAGTGGATAGAGGACCAGATAAGAAACCCGAAGTCCCACTTCCCGAATTCCATAATGCCGTCCTTTTCAAGGCTGGGCAATGAAAAGATCGGCCACCTTGCCTCTTATCTGAAGAGCCTGTCAGGAGGAGTCTCTCCTCCCCCGGCCAAAAGCCCGGGGATGGCGAAGAAACCGTCCAAGAAGGTCGCGGCAAAAAAGGCAAAACAGGCCAAGGAAGTGAAGCATAAGGCTTCATCCGCTGCAGGTACTGCGGAGCCGCCCACCGAGCAGAAGGCCCTGTCGGAAGAGGTCGGCAAGGCCGCCTTCATCATCGGCAGCGCTGAAAACGGCGCAGACCTGTTCAAGGAGCAGTGCATTTCCTGCCATGGACCGGAGGGAAAAGACAATGTCCCCAACCCGGGGTCGGATGACGGGACAGTTCCACCGCTCAATCCTATCGACAGGAAGCTCTATAACCCGGACCCGAAGATCTTTGTGGAGCATATCGACAAGCTGATACAGCACGGCTCCATGCCGTCGGGTCCGCATCCGGCCCTGCACATGCCTGCATGGGGTGACAGCCGTTCACTTACGCAGCAGGAGATCGCAAACCTCGAGGCATATATACTCCAGTTGAACGGCGTGGACCGGGCAAAGATCATCGATCCCGGTCTGGAGCCTGAGACCTTCTTCTTTATTGTCCTGGGATTGTTTGTGATCGCGTCGCTGCTGGCTGCCGGGGCCTGGGCGCGCAGACAGAGGTAATGAGAGTCCGGCTGCCGGCCTTCAGCTTTCAGCTCTCTTTTTCAGCCTCTTCGATATCATAGGTGACCTTGACCTCCAGGTCCTTTCTGAGGGAGTGGTAAACAGAGCAGTACTTCTCCTGGGAGAGAGAAATCACGCGGTCCATCTTCTTCGGTGTGATATTCGTGCCGGCGATACTGATCTTCATCTCGATCCGCTTGTAGTACTGGGGAGGAGTCGGGTTTCTTTCCCCGGCTATGTCGATCCTGAACTTCGTTATCTCGGCCTTCATCTTTTTCAGAAACGAGACACAGTCGATTGACATGCACCCGGCTACGCTCAGCAAGAGGCTCTCTGTGGGGATGCATCCCCATTGGGCCTGTGCGTCGAAGTCCAGTTCATATCCCCTCGGGGTCCGGCCGAGGAAGATCAGGTCCTTGTCCCACGTAATCCAGCCCTTGTTGACAGGGGCTATCTTTTCCTTGTATCCCTCGAGTGACTCTTCAAGAGTTTCGACTTCCTTTTCGTCTTTTGTTTCCACAATTACCTCCTTTCTTCATTCTAAAATCGTGGCTTTAGACATTATAACACATCGTCCGGAGCCGCCCCCGCGGGGTGAAAGTGAGCAACTGGTCCTTTTCGGTGTTGAAGATTGAGTCTTTTCTATGGGTAGCAAGTTTCTTATTTGTCAATACACGAGGGCTATCAGGTAGTCGGACCCTTGATATGTTCTCACAGTACATGACGGGGGTTGCGTCTCCGCGAAACTGAGGACTTCGCCATGCAACTTGACTGATCAGCCGGGCCTCAGGCATGCAGCCTGGCTTTGAGACGATTTCGGCGTCCTCTTTCACCGGCGTGAAATACCGGAAGCAACATTCATTGACGGCCGACAATGGAGAAAGTTACAGCCTTGTTCATTGAGCAGTTTGGTTGTCACCGACTTATCGATAGGTCTTGCAAATCGAAACTACTGCTGATTTCCGAAAGAAACTTCGACCGACAAGGACGTAGTTGCAGCGGTTGATCTAAGAATGACTATCTATCTTTATTGGACTATATTGAGCTCGACGGCGTCCACGTACAATTTGTCCCAGTCGATCCGGCCGTTCATGTCCGTGTCGATTCCGAAGTAAAAGGTATACGACCCAGTCCCTAATCCTGAGATGTTCAATACTTCGACTGGAGAAAAGCTAAAAAGAGGGCCCTGGTAAACAGGTCTGACATCATTTATGTCGGCTGCATACGTCCAAGTCGGATATCCATAGTAGTACAAACCAAAAGGAGTGTCTGCTACAATCCACCAGTCTGCATCAACGCCGTAAAGGCCAACGGCCTCGAGGCTGACTGTTATGGAAAGCACGTCATTGGCCGTAAACTGCAGACCATTTGGAGAGGAAGAAATATATTGATTCGCTTTTATCTGTGGAAAAGGCTGATCCGAAAGAGGGTCACACTGAAGGATCGTACTGACTCCCGTATAGCCTCCAACAGCGATAAAAGTATTGTTGCCGAAGGATATTGCCCAAGGCGAAAATGTGCTATCGGTAGCTCTCGTGGTCCACATCTTACCATCGGGAGAAGTCAGAATTATACCGTAATTGGCGACGCCGGCTATGACGAAGGTGCCGTTCCCAAAAGCTACTCCATAGTAATAACCACCTGATTTAACAGATGTCCAGTTTACCCCGTCAGGTGACGTCACTACTATGGAATAAGAGCTTAAAAGTCCCGGATAACCAAAAACATCTCCGATACTTACAAAGGTGCCGTTTCCATAAGCCACTCCGGTTAAATCGTAATAATCCGGTATACCGGAAATCCCACCAGCAGACCAATTTATGCCATCGAAGGATGTCACGACTGCACCATTGGTTCCCACAGCAACGAACAAACCGTCTCCATAAGTTACTCCCTTCAGCGACCCAATTGTTCCTGCAAATCTGTCGATCCAGTTCACCCCATCCGGTGACGTGAGAATAAGGCCATAATCACCAACGGCAACAAACATGCCATTTCCATAAGTTATGCCTTTCAGCTGATAAAATGACTTTGTAACCCTGACAGTCCAATTCATCCCATCCGGTGACGTCAGAACAGAGCCATAATCTCCAACGGCAACAAAAGTGCCGTTTCCATAGGCCACTCCCCGTAATGCATCAGATTCTCCCGAAGAACCGAGGACCCAGTTCTTTCCAGCTGGCGATGATATAATTGCACCTTTACTCGGTACTGAGTTATTAGAACTTCCTGCGGCCACGAATCTGCCGTTTCCGAAGGCTGCACTATCCAATGCTAATGCACCTAATTCTGCAGGTAAGGTGATTTCATCGCATATGCCAAGATTGGCTTCTGAATGGCCAGCCAGAGAAACCAAGAAAAGCACAACAAAAGCAAGGACTGTAACGAATCTACCCGTCTTCATCATCCCCGTCCCCATACTTATCCACCAGACCCTTTAACCTAAAATCATTATACCACCGCTTGAGAGTTCATGCCCAAAAAAAGACTCTTGCATTTCCTCTTGAACGTACGAAATTTTTGTGCTAACGTTACTCTAATCCGTGGGGAACGGGACCACAGCTGGATTGGAGGTAGTGTTCGGGGTTATCTTTCATATCTGAAAGACGGAGGGACAGGCATGAAATCAGCAAAATCATTTCTTTGTTCGGTATTTTCTCTGCTCATAGCTCTGGTAGTCCTCGCACCTTCTTCTTCAAGTGCTGAACCCCTTGACAACTGGCACTGGAGGAATCCACTGCCGCAGGGAAGTGCTCTATATGACGTTAACCTGTGCAACGGCACCTTCATTGCCGTCGGATATTTTGGGACCATCTTTACATCTTCGGACGGCATTTCGTGGACGTTAAGGTCATCGGGCACCAAGAAGACTCTTTACGGAGTGGCTTACGGCAATGGTATTTTCGTGCCGTCGGAGATTCAGGGACCGTCGTCACATCAACGGATGGGATGTCCTGGACGCCCGAGGCATCGGGGACGGGCAGGTCTCTTTCCAGCGTGACCTTTGGAGACGGGACATTTGTCGCCGTCGGCGCTGAAGGGACAATCCTGACCTCGACGGACGGATTGAACTGGACATCGAGGGTATCGGGGACCGACACTTCTTTGGGTAGGGTGGTTTTTGGCAATGATACTTTTGTCGCAGCCGGAAGATTCATAGTGACCTCTACAGACACAGTGACATGGAAAGTGGTACCAGTGGGCGTTGTCGGCGTTGGGGGAGTATCGATAGCTTTTGGTAACGGGAAATTTCTGGCCTCAATTGTTTCCAATTGCTTTTTGGGATGTATTGATGGTTCGACGATTGCATCCTCTGACGGTGTCACATGGGAGGAAGTCTCTGGAGGAGGACTTGGCACCCTTACCTTCGGAGACGGACTCTTTGTCGGGAGCAGTTACGGCTGGATCGAGACGTCGCCCGATGGATCCACCTGGACGATTGTTTGGAGCGGGACAGGGCCCACCTTTAACGCCATGACCTATGGAAAAGGGTTATTTGTAGGCGTCGGCGAAGGCGGCATAATCGAAACGTCACCAGATTTAACAGCATGGACTACCAGAATAACCAGGACTACAGATAAAGATCTCCGTGGCATCGGCTTCGGCAATGGGACTTTTGTCGCAGTGGGAGGCAATAACACCGTTATTAGCTCACCAGATGGAACGACATGGACAACTGGAACATCTCCGGGGTATTTCAGTGCAGTGACGTTTGTTAACGATACCTTTATGATGGTAGGACCATTAGGGCTTGCGACATCGTCCGACGGAACGACGTGGACGCTGAGGTTGTCGGGCATCTCACTAAGCGGGGTAGCATTTGGCAACGGGACGTTTGTAGCAGTGGGAAATACTATTCTCACCTCTCCCGATGGTACGACATGGACAGTCAGAACGCCGCCGGCGCAACCCTTCGGTGCCTCTGCGGTAACATTTGGGAAAAATACCTTTCTCGCTGCCGGCTCCGCGTTCTTTTTTTCGCCCGATGGGGCGACCTGGGTGCAGAGCTCACCAAAGCCAGCCAGCACTGCATTAAAAGGGGTGGCCTTCGGCAACGGCGTCTTCGTCGCAGTTGGCGTGGGGGATAACACAATTTTTTCGTCACCAAACGGAGTGACATGGACACCGAGGGCGTCCTCGACCGAAGTTCCCGAATTAAACGGGATAACCTTTGCCGATGGAACGTTCGTCGCCGTGGGAGACTTCGGACTGATAATGACTTCAGCCGACGGGGCAACGTGGGTGAAGAGAGACTCCGGTACCCGGAATATGCTTACCTCGGTGGCCTTCGGCAACGGCACCTTTGTCGTTGTGGGTCAGTACGGCTCAATACTTCAGTCAGACCGCGTGATCAGTCCCGACATAAAGGCGAACAGTTCTGAAGGACCCATCACCCTGCGCGAGGGGGAGACACTCTCAGTTACATTGAGCCTTGACGCAGGCGACGGAGCAGGGACGTATGCCGACTGGTGGGTAATCGCAGACACACCTGTGGGATTATATTACTTTGCTCCTCCGGGACTCTGGTATTCGGCCTCAGCCGGTTTTAGACCCGCTTTTCAGGGTCCTCTCTTTAACCTTGCCCCCGTCGAAGTCCTTAATCTTGCGGGGCTGCCGGCAGGCCCTTACTTATTTTATTTCGGAGTCGACACGAATGTGAACGGCTATATAGATTACGGCCATTTATATTTCGATTACGTCAGTGTCGATATTGAGAGGTGACGGCCGGTTATTTGCGCGTGGTGGATATTGCCCGGCCACAGCGTGATTCTTTTAATTCTTTCGGCCGTGAGCGGATATGTCGAAAGGAAAGAATAGGCGCTATCTTCTACTTCATGTAAGGCGTAAGAATAACCGGCCCAGCAGGCGAGACCCATTTATCGCCACGCATGCCAGCGCCACAGCCAAACTACTCTTCAGCCACGCAGCCGAACCTCAGAGCGGCTTTCCTGGGCAAAAAGTCAAGGAAGGGGTCTTCTACTTGCAAAAAATACTCGGAAGACATGGAGAGGGTGCCCAAGAAATGTCCCTTGAAAGATGCGGCAGAAAAGCCGGCTAGTGAGAAAGATATCCGGTACGTTGGTTTCGCAGCGTGCTTTCCTCTAAAAAGTAATTTCCGTTTATACTCCACAGTTTTTTCTGGGTCACTGGTCGTGCAGTGTACTGTGAGCTAGTCGCGGGAAGGGATCTGACTGATAACTGACGCCCCGACAGCGCTACCGTGCTGAGAGGACTTCACCGACACCCATATAGCGGACACCCATATAGCGGACACCTGTCAAGGGAAAAAATATCTTATCGAGAAGTTTTTTGACTTCTTTTTTTATGAGCTGCCGACGATCCTACCTTTACCGTTTTTTCATTGGGCTTCGGCTACAGTCTTCACTGTTCCAGACACCCTTCAGGATTGAGGCCACACCCAGAGATCGCTCCCTCAGAAGGCCCTTCCGCTTCATAGCGGCCAGAAAACCTTCGGTTCCGTGCCGGGTCCAAATCGTTGTTTACAATTCCCATGGCTCTTACACCAGTCGGTGATAGCTCTCGGCCCGGGCAGTAAAGATGCCGGTACCCTTATGTTGTTGGGTGAAGCAGTATCCCAATCAACTCCTTGGTTTATGGCCAGTCGGTGAACAGGTTAACTGCCTCACCCAGTCCTTCATGCAAACGCTCTTTCAGGCATGAACGGAACTCCATCCCTCATCATGTAATACGCCGCCCTGGCGAGCTTGTGCGCAAGTGCGCTGTGTGCAATCGGTGCATTTGTCCTTCTCAGTTTTCGGTCATAATAAGCTCTCGCGTCGGGGTCAAGGCGCCGCGCAAACTCTGCCGCCTCTCCATAGGCCCATGACAGATACTTGTTGCCGTTCTTCCTGTTGGTGGTTCCTTTCTTTTTCTCATTACTGAATCTCGCAGCGGGTACCTTCCTGCAATACGATACATAGTTACCAACTTCTGGAAAACGATCAATCGATCCAGTCTCCATCATGATAGTCAGTCCAAGGACCCTTCCCACGCCCGGTAGGCTTAAAAGAAGATCGTATGGCTTTCTGATATCCATTCTCTTTTCCACCACTACCTCGATTGCCTTGATCTGTGTCGTCAGAGCATCAATTGCATCTTTGCTTACTTTACCGGCGAGGGCGAGATCGTCATTGCCTGCCAGCAACGGCGTCACATGGTCTGTTTTCAACGATTTAAGATGGTGCGTATTCATCTTTGCACCCTTGTTCCGAGCAAGTATATTCTGAAGGCCCAAGATAAGCGATGTCCTCAGCCTTACCAGATGCCCTCGCTTCCTAAGAAGATCTCTTAAAGGCCTTTGTTCTTTTGGATAGATGTGTCCTTCAGGCAGTATATTTAATCTCAGCATCTCAGCAAGCCAGAACGCATCATCTTCGTCATCCCCATGCTTGAGTCCAGAATACTGTTGGATCCTGGAGGGATTCGCTAGATGCACTTTATAGCCTTCATCCATCATCAGATCTACCAGCCAGTACCAGTTATAGGTGGACTCTACGACAATTCCCACAATGGCTTCCTTCCACGGACTGAGCGCAGAGGAAATCAACTGTGGTTCGTTCTTGAGTTTCTTTCTCCATATCCTCTTGCCATCCTCATCGATGATTCCCACATACGTGTTGCTTGAATGCAGGTCGAAACCTGTGTACAATCCCATACAGCACCTCCTTAAGGTTAAGATTCGTCTCTTACCTCGAGCATACCGCACAACGATATGCTCGGGAGGTGCCCGCTATATGATTATCAACTAAAAACGTTTCGAGAAAGTGTAACAATGAGGGTTTACAGGGGAAAACACTGCTTGCTCGAAACAGGACCAGGCATGCTTCGCGCCTCTGTTCGTTTAGCCTATTTCATGTACTCACGGTGGAGAGCCATGAGAGACTCCCCGCCGTGGGTCGTTCGAGGTGGGCGCTTCTTCGGATATAGTCTCGCTTGGCCGTTGCTCGCGCTATTATGATGTTCCAGAAATAGTTCTAGACACCACTAGATCGGGCAACTCGACCGGGTAGACAAGCCCAACAGTTATATCAACGGGCAGCTGTGCCTTGCGCAAAAATATCCAGGCCAGCACCGGCTTTACCGAGATCGATCAGGCTGCCGTTAGGCTTGATCTGGAACATGTCTATAGCTCCATCGGCAGGATCCAAAGCATACAGAAAGCGTCCATCTACGGTGACGGCCATGTCGATAGGTCTGTTGCCCGCACCCGCCGTTTCATCAAGCAACGAAATTTCCCCGCTCCCCGCCATGAGTTGGTAAGCCGAGATGTTCTGGTTGCCGGTGTTGGCAGTAAAGATGTCTCCACGCTGATTTCCAGTGATCCAGCAGCTTGCAGACTGACCGTTTGCCACTGACGAGCTTATTACCTGCAGGGCTCCCGTGGATGAAATATTATAAGAAGAAACAGCGTTTGATCCTGCCTCGACCACCAGCAAATGGCCGCGCCGGTCAAAAATGGCTCCGAAGGGCCCGGCACCACTCGATGACGAAGTCACTGGGTCAATGGAGGGCAGTCCACTTTTGCCCACACCGTAGACGAGGATCTCACTGTCTCCCCTATCAGTTACAACTAGCCACACGCCTGTGGGACTAAATTTTACCTGGGAGAATGCTCCGCTTCCAAGTGACCGGATGGAGTTGTCGAGATGGATCAGCTGGCCTGTATGGCTCAAGTAAAAGCCGGAGATATTAGGAGAGCCTTTGGCATTGAGGACATAGACGAGGTCGTGGAAGATGGTCAAACTCACGGGGAATACGCCTTCTGAATCAGTCTTGTCCACCAGACTCAGCCCGCCCGGCCGGACCTGGAAAACCGAAATTTCGTTGCTTCCTGCATTAGCCACCAACAGCCATCTATGGTCTTCACTGAGAACCACCGACCCCTGAGAAGCCAGTTCATCCAAACCGCCGCCGGAACCGTAACCTTCTGTAGATATTGAGCGTGCATTTGTCAGGATGCCTTTCGAGTCCCGATCGAAATAAACCACTTCGTTTCCCTCAGCAGCATTGGTCATGGTATAGACTGCTCCAACCACATTATTTGCTTGTGGGCCATCTGTGTACGCAGCGACCGGCCATAGCAGCATCACCGCAACGCCCAAGACTATTGCCAATATGTTCCTGCTCATTTTTTTCTCCTTTCATGTTCATGCCCGTTATTTTGAAAAACGGGTGCATAAAAGTCTTCAGTTAACATTTCGTTATTCCCATCTGCCTGGTTTCATGAAGATTTTTTGTTCTTATCGCTTTGTCCATCACCTCCCTTTTTCATTTCTTCCTCCGATGCGTTACCCAACACCCATATAAACCTTGCGGCGCGAAGTCGCGGGCATTCCCTAATTTCAAGTTAGCTGCAAATAATCACGAAATTGTCACGGAAAGATAACAATTCATTGTCAACGGATGAACAGACCATTGAACTTCAGGATTCTCGCAAGAACCTCCTGAATCAGTATCCTTGAGGAGTGCGAGCATAATTGTCTTCACGATGTCTTTTACGCAATAGAGTGTCTAATGGGATTGTGGCGAGCGACTGGGGAAGTGAAAGAGATGAGTTAACAAGGAAGGCTACGTAGCAGATGCGTAGACGGGAGCGTTATCTGTTTACAAAAATAATCTGCAGTGAGCTTTGACTGTCCAGTGATGCTGACTTCAGGAAGAACTTGGCAGCGGCGGTTTCACAACTCTGCACTTTCGTACAACTGAAACTGTATGGAGATTACCGAAGGGAATAAGAAAATCAATCACAAAATCTGACTGAGTTTGTGGGCTGCCAGCCCGGAATTACAGGGAAGAACACGGACCATGACTTGTCTCTTATCGCTTCAGGAAACAAAAAGGGCGACTGCGTATAGCCGTCGCCCTCTAAACAGGTCACCGTCAGTCAGCTATTGAGCTGTCGCACAGGCAATATTGCTTGCTCCGCTCTCGGTGTCTGTGCCGGCATCGTAGCTGCCATTTGCATTGCAGTCATTCCACGCGGTCACTCTGTAACAGTATTCGGTATTCCGCTGGAGCCTGTTGTCCTTATAGGTCAATGTGCTTGTGGAAACACCGGCAATGAACTGCAACTTGCCGGCCTGGTCATAATAGATATTGTAGCCGCCCGTCGGCTCTGTACTTCCGGCTTGCCACGTGAGCGTCACACTCCTCCTGCCACCGGTTGCTGTAAGATTCTGCGGTGTCCCTGCGGTAACACAGGGTGGCGTCGGAGGCGTACCGATCGTTGCCTGGGCCATCAGGAAGGGTCTGGCACCATCTACGTTCATGTTGTGTGTCCATAACTGCCAGATGGTGTTTCCCCAGGCCTTGAGCTGCGAGAAGAACGGGTCTGTCTGGACGATGTAAGCACTTGCCGGCAAGGTCATGTTGTCCGGGTTTCCGTTGATCTCGTCCCTCAGGAATTCGACGTATTCCCTGCTAGTTGTCTGATAGTAGAGGTTTATCTCAACATATGCCGCACCAGCGGGAATGTTTATTGCCACATCATCATATCCTCCGGCATACTCATCGGCCGTAAAATAGCCCGGATCATCAGCGCCGTCCCATCGGGGCTGTGCAAGTCGAGCCGCAGCCTCGTCGATCCTGAATCCTTTCGGGGGGATACGGTTGTCCTTGTACCTGTCCGTCGCAAGGGCAAAGTGGAAAGTCTGTTTATCTTCTCCTGTCAGCGTGCTGCTCGGATGCGCTTCATATACCAGTTTGTCAACGTAGACCTCATTTATCCCAAGTGGTGCAGGCGGGGCGGGGATGCCGGGCTGATAATTGTAATTGAGCCCTTTAAGTGTGCCCGCTGCATAGTCATATGGGTTCACCTCATATATGAGCTGATTGTCGGCGTTATATGCCTTGATGTTTACGAACATCCTCCTTCCCTCAGGGAACCCGGAGATGAGCTTGTGGCCAGTCTGGTTCTGTATTCTGAAAGAGAGAACCCCAGTTGATGAATCATAATTGGCGTTCTGGATGGAGGCGGCAAGAAGCAGCTGCTGCTTTGCCCGATCCACCCCGGCAAGCAAAGCGACGGGATCAATGCCGAGGCCCTGCCCAAGGTCAAGGGTAAGGACTGAGGAGCCCTGGTTGAGAAGCTGAGCGTTTGTAGCATCATAATTAGGCGAGCCTGTTATTGCACTTGCCAGCACGTAGGAGACCCAGGCATTTCCGCCTGTCATGTCGTGCAGGGGCTGGCCACTGTTGGGATGCTCAATGCTCTGGGTAGTGGAGGGATCGCCGGTACGAACGACACCATCCTTCAACTTGCACCCTTTCCCCACTACATCCCTCATGTGGCAGTCCTGACACTTGGCAATATAATTATTCGAATAGGATGTGTTAAATACGTCTGGCGCAAAAGGACCTATGCCTGGTGCTCCGCCCTGTTGTCCATAGGCAGAGAGCATAAACTCCGAGAAGGTCCTCTCCACATGAAAATAGCTGCTCGCGGAATGGTTTTCAGACCAGAGGGTCTTTGTCGTTCCGGTAAAGTCCGCCCGCGTTTTATCAGGTGTGACACCACCTAATAGATAGTTTGCGAGTATCGGGTTTGAGACATCGTGGCAGGTGTCGCAGAAATATTTTGACTTGTGGTATCGGCTGTAAAGCATCGGGTGCCTCGCGTTCGCATCGGCAAACGATGCACGCTTGTCCCTCGTTCCGCTAAGGAAATACTGTCCTGACGCGTTCTCTGAATAATCCGGATAGTTGAATGGAAAACTGTTGGCACCATAGAATTGCCCGCCGTTGAAAAGCAGGATGTTCAGGGCCAAGTTCTTATCGACATTGTAAGTATTGTCAGCAGCGGTCTGGGACGGCGTGGAACTTAAATTAGTCTCATCCCAGTAATTCAGCCAGTCGTTCCCTTCTCGTGTGCCTTCATGAGTGCCTTCAAAGAACGGGTCGAACTTGTTGTGGCAGAAGTCACATTGGACACCGTCATAATCCGACCCCGTCATCAGAGAGGCATTTGTGGGGTCAGAGCGACCCTCTATCCACCCCTTGGGGAAGTGGCATCTCTCACAGATGTCAGTTGCATTTGGACGGCCGATAGCCCATGTTGAATCCTGAGCGGCCACTGTGAGGCATGAGAAGAAGAGAAAATCCCTGGCTGACTGTGCCATCATCGAGCCCTGCCAGTTAAATCCGGGTTCTACTGCAGAGTCATAACCTGCGTGGCAGTTCTGACATCTTGTTGGGCTTTCCAACGAAATATTGTTATCAGGCGGCGGCTGGGACCCCGGCATTCTAACAAGAGGGTCGTCCTTTACAGGTAAGGGTGTAAATGCGTACGCCGGGTTGAATCCGACAAAAATTAGCACCAGTAATACTGGAATTAAACCTAAAACCCATCGTTTCATCTTCTCCCCCTTGTCTCGATAATTTTGCCATTTCTAAGCACTATCCCTAGAAATAGAAAAGCCTTGCATAAAGTGCTTGTCTGCCGAACGTGCAATAGACTTATACTTCATCGCTATCAAGAAATGAGGTAGATGTCAAATCGTAATTTATATATTAAATATAGAAATAATTTATAGATCTTGACGTTTTCTACCTTTTTCTCGATATTTCGCTGCATGACACTTACATACATCAAGAAGTTGCCGTTGCGGGTAAATTACGCGATTACATAGGGAGTATTGGATGTCAGGTTCATTTTTTCGGAAGTGTTTAATGGAAGAGGAAATTAACAGTAAGAAAAGGTTGAAACTCTTGCGGTGTACAGGAAGATGCCGAGCTTTCTGCTGGCTTCTTAATCATGACCTCCTCGGCGCATGTTAGAGGGCATAATTTATCAGGCAGACCAGCTACTCCGGAACATTTCCGGTGCTCTCGATGTCTTCCTGTAATCGTCATTTACATGCCCTCGCAAAAAGATGTATAGTTCAAACAGGAATTTGTGAAGCCGTCCCTTTACCCAAATGAGTAATTGTAATTATGAGCATGCATAGTTTAATCGACTCCGTCCTGGCATACGTAGCTGAGCCAGAAACAGACTACGCTATTCTAATCAATGGTAAATGGGGAAGCGGAAAGACCTTTTTTGTGAGCCATCAGCTTTTTAAGCGTCTCGGAGAGCAGTATCCAGAGTTGCGCCTTGTACATGTTTCTTTAAGTGGGTTGGATAACCTCGATGAAATATATCCGAAAATCCTCGTTGGACTATTGAGTAATCAAGCGTCGGCGCGTATTGGATCTGGCTTAATGAAAACCTTATTACAGCTTGACATAAAGATTCCAAAAATCGGGATAACCACAAAAAACATAGCAAATGTTCTTAAAGATACTTCTCTAGTTATTGCAAAGGAGACAAAGAGCAAGCCAGATATGTTCCTTTGCTTTGATGATTTGGAGCGCATAAGCAATAAGATAGAAGCGGAAGCTGTCCTCGGATATATTTATGCTAATTTCATAGAGAGTAAGCATACGAAAGTGCTACTAATTTCAGATGAAAGTAAGATAAGCGCGTCAGCATACAAAGAAGCTAAAGAAAAAATAATCGGTCGGACTTTCTCATTCTCCCCATCAATGCGAGACGCATTCCCACAGATTCTAGAGGAGCTTGTGGCGGAGATCAATCGAGAGCGAATTGAGGCTGAGAAAGAATTCCTATTCGCTCTATTGGATAGCTATAAAATAAGAAACCTTAGAACCCTTCAATTTATTATTCGTGCGCTAGACATAATATCTTCTGCAGTTCCTGAACTAAAAGGGGACAGCTTTCATAAAGTAACGTTCTTTACTACGATACTGAGCTTTGAGTACAGAAAAGGCACCCTTGATTTGGAGGATGCATATAACTTGACTAATGTTGAGACGTTGTCGGTATTGAAATCTCTCAGTGAGAAGACGGAAGAAAAGGTCAAGAGCTATCGAGATATTTTTTATGATACATATATAAAGTTTCACAGAAATGAATATGAATATTTTCGCTCTATAGTCGATCTCGTCTTTTCGGGTTATCTAGACAAAGATCTATTTATTGTCGAGATCAAGAGCCTAGAGCCGCAGACCTTGTCTATTGAGTAACAAACAAAAGAAAAGCTTCTACATTTCCGCCAGTTAAATGACGAAGATTTTCAGCAGGCGATAAAGGAAGTCGCCGAGTTTTTACTTAATGGTGCATATGGGGGATAACGTAAAATATTTTTCGCACAATTGAGTCATGGTGACCTCGAATCTGGTAATGTAATTTCGCCAAAAACCACTTACCGGAGGAGGAACACCATGACTCAAAAGGATTGTACCAAAAAGGC
>JARRRD010000049.1:0-32717 GCA_037381085.1 Candidatus Sulfobium sp. | reverse complement strand
ATACGGCTGGAGATCAAGGTCCATCGTCTTGGGGACATGGACACAGGGTATACCCTGGGATGCCAGGTCGACTACGACACTTCCCGTATCGTCGCCCCCGCTGATCGCAAGGGCGTCGATATTGAACTTCTTCAGCCCGCCCTTGATCCTGTCATACTTGTTCGGATCGTTGATCTTCTTTATCTTTACACGGGAATGGCCGGCCTCCGAACCTGCACGTGATGCCTCGATACGACCCGACCTCTCCTCGGTGAGCACTACCACTTCCTTGAGATCAACCAGGTTATACAGCCCGGCATATCCATTCGGAATTATAACCGCTTCTATCCCCTGCGCCCGCGCCTGCCGCGCAACACCTTTTATCACGGCATTGAGGCCGCCGCAGTCGCCTCCGCTCGTGATTACACCGATTCTCCTGACCGACGCCATATCGACCTCCTTCTTGAAAGATTAGGATTACTAACACGACCAGCCACATTCAGTCTCAATCTGTCATTCCGGCTTGTCCGGAATCTTTCTTGGTTTTCAGAAGGATTCCCGACCTGCCTGCCGGCAGGCAGGCGCGCTTCGCTTGCGGGAAAGACAGCCTTGAACGAGAATAGTTTTTGAGATAGGTTCCATTAAAAACCGGTTATTGTTCTCCTTCCGGCATAAGCATTTACCAAACAGCGAACGAAAGTTTCCACTACAAATGACCCGTAGCGCCTCCGTTTTCCATCAGCGCCTGAACGGGCTTGAGGCCATAGGGAGTCCCCTGCTCGATCGCTGTCAACACCGTTCCTCCCCCCGTGAAAAAATAATATTGTGCATTATCGAGCACCGAAAGGTAAAGGCCGGGACACAGGTCTTTGAACTCCTGAAGCGTATCGCCCCCGCCGTAAAGCTTCTTGGCATGAGAGTTCCCGTCGATCGTCTCGTCGAGGGCCTGGGAGCCGGCATAGAAATGAGGGGTAAGCCCCATGACGGCATTGACGAATATGGTGCTTGAGACGATCTTGCCCGCCGACTTGTCCATGTCGACCAGTTCCTTCGCCGCCTCGATATCCTTTTCGGATACGCCCGCTATCCTGACCCCGTACTTGGCGCAGAGGAAAGTATTGTAGATGACCCCCCCGAGGATCAGCCTGTCTGCCTTCCTGTAAATCGCGTAGAGGGGCCCGATCTTTGTATCGTATTTTGCCCCGGCTACTACTGCCGTGAAGGGTCTTGCAGGGCTCAGGACGTAGTCGAGATTCAGGATCTCCTCCTGCATGAGGAACCCCGCATAGGAGGGCAGGTACTTCGTGATGTCGTATGTAGATACATGCGGCTGCCAGGAACCGAAGGCGTCATTGACGAATATGTCGGCAAGCCCCGCGAGCTGGTGGGCAAACTTGTCCCTCATTTCTCCCTCGACCTCTTCAGCCTGAAACCAGCGGGTATTAGGAAGATATATTCCGCCGATCCTCCTCTCCCGCAAGGCCCGGATGGCATGGTTGATAGAAGTATCTATACCTGTTATCCCCGCGCCCGGGGATACGGGGAATTCGGGGATGTGGAACCTTATGTGAAGCTTCCGCTCCAGGTATTCGACGATCGGCTTTACCGACTCTTCCTCCCTGCAGTGAATCTCCCCGCTCTTCTTGTCTCTCGGCCGGCCTATGTGAGTCATCAGGATCGGTCTCCCGCCGCGTTCGACAATGTTGTACAAGGTTCCCAGGGTCCTGTCGATCCTGTAAGGGTCCCTGATCTGACCGTTCTTGACGACGTTGTGGTCGAATCGCACAAGGACCACCTTGCCCTCGATAGGGGCGTTCTGGACTAAGGAAAGCCTGGGATCTATCTTGCTCATAGGCACCTCCGGTACCGTCTGATAAAGCGGTTAACCGACCTGCGCGACTAAAAACATAGTATAAGAGTTCGGAGATGATTGCAACAGGCAGGCAGGAGGGAACGAAAACTGGAATACCTATCCCTCCCGGTGATACTCCTGTATCGACTTGATGCTGATCTCCCTTTTTTTCATCGACTCGATGGCGTTGACCACTGCCCGGGCGCCGGCCACCGTCGTAGTGTAGGGGACACCGTACTGAAGGGCGCTGCGACGGATAGAGAAGGAGTCCTTCTGTGCCTGGGCGTCGCTTACCGTGTTTATGACGAACGTTATCTCCTTGTTCTTGATGAGATCGACGATGTGAGGCCTTCCCTCGGCGACCTTGTTGATTACCTCGACGGGAAGTCCTTTATTGTCCAGAAACGCTGCCGTGCCCCTCGTGGCAATGACCGAAAAGCCTGCGGCAAAAAGCCTCCTGACGATTTCGCAGATCCCCGGCTTGTCCTCGTCCCTGATACTGATGACGATCTTGCCCGATAAGGGGATCCTGTTATTGGAAGCGATCTGCGCCTTGGCATAGGCCCTTCCAAAGTCCTCGTCTATGCCCATCACCTCGCCGGTAGATTTCATTTCGGGACCAAGGATCGTGTCCACACCGGGGAACTTGTCGAAGGGAAAGACGGCTTCCTTGACGGCCACATGCGCGGCAGACTTTTCCCCCGTGATGCCCAATTCTCTCAGTGTCTTCCCGGACATGACCTTCGCCGCAACCTTTGCCAGAGGCACGCCCGTCGCCTTGCTCACGAAAGGGATCGTCCGCGACGCCCTCGGGTTGACCTCCAGTATATAGATCTCGTTTTTCTTTACGGCAAACTGGACATTCATGAGTCCGATTACCTCGATTTCCTTCGCCAGCGCCTTTGTCTGCCTTTTGATCTCTTCGGTAATTTCCCTGCTCAGGGAGTAAGGAGGGAGTGAACAGGCGGAGTCGCCGGAATGAATGCCTGCCTCTTCAATATGTTCCATCACCCCGCCGACGACGACATCCGTGCCGTCGGACACGGCGTCCACATCAACCTCAATAGCGTCGTTAAGATACTTGTCGACGAGTATGGGATGGTCCGGGGATGCCTTCACCGCCCGCTCCATATAGTTACGGATTGAATCTTCGTCATACACGATCTCCATGGCCCTTCCGCCCAGGACATAAGAGGGCCTCACCATGACGGGATAACCTACCTTCTTTGCAACCGCGACGGCCTCTTCTACCGACAGGGCGGTGTCGCTCTCAGGCTGCTTCAGCCCGAGCTTCTCCAGCAGCTCCCTGAACCTCCTCCTGTCTTCGGCACGATCGATGGAATCGGGCGAAGTCCCGAGGATCCGTATACCTTCCCTTTCCAGAGGGACGGCAAGTTTCAGGGGCGTCTGCCCTCCGAACTGCACGATCACGCCTTCAGGCCTCTCCGCATCAATTATGTTCAGGACATCTTCAATGGTCAGAGGCTCAAAATAGAGCCGGTCCGAGGTGTCGTAATCAGTGCTGACCGTCTCGGGGTTACAGTTCACCATGATCGTTTCATACCCCAGTTCTCTCAGCGCAAAGACCGCATGGACGCAGCAATAATCGAATTCAATACCCTGGCCGATCCTGTTCGGCCCCGAGCCCAGGATCATTATTTTTTTCCTGTCCGTCGGGTTGGCCTCGGACTCGAAATGCGGGGTTGGTGCATCGGGCGTGGTGATTCCGCCCCTACCCGTTACACGGTAAAACGGTCTTTCGTAGGTCGAGTAGAGATAGGGGGTGTATGCCGCAAACTCGGCCGCACAGGTATCCACCATCTTATAGACAGGACGGATATTGTGTTCATTTCTCCATCTTCTCACGTCCTCCTCGGCAACGTCGAGGAGCTGTGAAAGTCTGCGGTCCGAAAACCCGCATCCCTTGGCGTCACGAATGAGTGCCGTCAACAGTGAGCTGTCTTTGTTGTCTTTCACTCCCGACTTCTGCATTCCGACTCCTGACTTTTTTATCTTTTCTTCCATCTGAATGATCTGTTTCAGGTTGTTCAGAAACCAGGGATCAATCCGCGTATACTCGTAGATCTCCTCAACGGTCATACCGGTGCGAATTGCCTGAGCCACATGCCACAACCTTTCCACCCCCGGGATCTTCAGCCGCGCCACAATCCTGTCAGGTGAGACATCCACTTCTTCCAGTCCGTAGCTTCCGCTTTCCAGACTTCTGAGAGATTTCTGCAAAGATTCCTTGAAAGTCCTGCCTATCGACATCACCTCGCCCACGGACTTCATCTGCGTGGTGAGCACCGGGTCCGCTTCGGGGAATTTTTCGAAGGCGAACCTCGGGAACTTGGTGACCACATAGTCTATGGTCGGCTCGAAGGAAGCCGGCGTTTCCCTAGTGATGTCATTTCTGATCTCATCGAGTGAGAGTCCGACGGCGAGCTTGGCAGCTATCTTGGCGATGGGGAAGCCCGTCGCCTTTGACGCCAGGGCGGAACTCCGCGACACCCTGGGGTTCATCTCGATGACCACCATCCTGCCGTCGTACTGGTTCAGGGCAAACTGGATGTTCGAGCCGCCTGTATCGACGCCGATCTCCCGTATGATAGCTATCGAGGCGTCCCTCATTCTCTGGTATTCCCTATCGGTGAGGGTCTGCGCAGGCGCCACGGTGATCGAGTCGCCCGTATGGACTCCCATGGGGTCGAAATTCTCTATCGAGCATACTATCACCACGTTGTCCTTCATATCACGCATCACTTCAAGCTCATATTCCTTCCATCCCAGGGCGGACTCTTCGATAAGCACCTGATTGACCGGACTCAGTTTCAGCCCCTTGTCCAGGAGTTCAATGAATTCCTCCTGGTTGTATGCGATGCCTCCGCCGGTGCCCCCCAGGGTAAAAGCGGGCCTGAGAATGGCGGGGTACCCGATATCGGTTATAGCCTCCATGCCCTCCTTGACGCTTATGACAGCGGCGCTTTTTGGCACCTCCAGTCCTATCCTGGCCATGGCCTCCTTGAAAAGTTCCCGGTCTTCGGCCTTTTTTATGGCGTGGAGTCTCGCGCCTATGAGCTCTACGCCGTATTTTTCAAGGATCCCCTTTTCGGAAAGTTCCACGGCAATATTGAGGGCGGTCTGGCCTCCCATTGTGGGAAGAATTGCGTCGGGCTTCTCCTTCCCGATAATGAGTTCCAGCACATCGGCCGTCAGCGGCTCTATATAGGTAACATCTGCCATCTCGGGGTCTGTCATGATCGTGGCAGGATTGGAATTCACCAGGATGACCCTGTAGCCCTCATCACGCAACGCCTTGCATGCCTGGGCCCCCGAATAATCGAACTCGCATGCCTGCCCTATGACTATCGGCCCCGAACCAATGATGAGTATATTTTTTATATCTTCTCTCTTAGGCAAATTCACCTCTCATGGATCAGAAATAGATTCAAAAACGCAGTCTCAAAGCTCAAGAAATTCCTTTATCGCCTCATGTGCTGACAGGGCATTCTTCATCTCCCCGGTAGTGAAAATGATCCTGTCGGACCCGTCGGTCAGTTTCAGTTTCAGCTGATAGGAAACCTTTTCCTCCCCGAAACCGGGTATGGCCATGCCGTGCTGAAGCGATATCTTCTCGACAAACTCCACGCCGTCAGGGTTTTCTATCTTTGTCTTTATTGTCTCGATCATGGCGGCGCCGACGGAGTTGAGGGGAAATTGGTCCCTCGTTTTTTTCACCAACCCGCCGACAGAGACTTCTACAGACCCTTTGTCCCTGTCGAATATAGCCTCCAGGTATCTGGACCTGAATACGAATTTCCTGAAAAAGGAGAATCCCCCCACGAAGAGCAGAATAAAGGCCGCGTAAGCGATGAACGATCTGCCGTAATTCACGACAAGCAGCGTATAGACCAATCCCGCGACGGCCATCGCAGCAAGTACTGATGTGAACTCCCGGTTGTAAATCCCTGTGTGCAGGACGCTGGTCGTATCTACAGAAAAGCTGGTCGTCCTGAAAACCAGCACCCTGCCGGTCTTCTCAATACTGTAATCGCCGTTTTCCGCGTCGGTCATACCTTCCCCGTCTCGATCAGGTTTCTGAACCTCCTGAAGAGATGGGCGGAATCGTTCGGTCCGGGGCCGGCTTCTGGATGGTGTTGTACCGAAAACACCGGAAGTTCGACATGGCTCATCCCCTCTTCCGTGCCGTCATAAAGGTTCTTGTGCGTAAGTCTTACCTGCCCGTGCAGGCTCCCGACATCGACGCAGTAATTATGATTCTGCGATGTTATCTCGACCCTGCCCGTGGAAAGGTCTTTGACAGGGTGGTTTCCGCCGTGATGACCGAACTTGAGCTTATACGTCGTGCCGCCCATCGCAAGACCCAGTATCTGGTGCCCCAGACAGATCCCGAAGATCGGCTTCTTCCCCAAGAGCTTTCTGGCATTTTCTATTGCATAACCGGCTGCTTCCGGGTCGCCGGGACCGTTGCTTAGTACTATCCCATCGGGCTCCATTCCGAGCACCGTCTCGGCCGTCGTCCGGGCCGGCACTACGGTTACACGGAAACCGGCCTCGGCGAGGTTTCTCAGGATGTTGAACTTGACGCCGAAATCGTAGACGACAACAGACCGTGAGGCGTGAGACGTGAGATGTGAAGGGCCCTTATTTATGCCTGCTTCCGCACTTCTGACTTCTGACTTCAGACCTCTTACTTCCTGCGTGCACCACTTCCAGCAACCTTCTTCCCATGCATAGGCCTCGCCGGTCGTCACATCGCTGACGAGGTCGAGCTCGGAGATCCCGGGATGCGCCCTCACCTTTTCGAGAAGGCTGGAAGGGTCGGCGTCCGCCGTTGAAATAATGCCCATCTGCGCGCCGTGGTTTCTGAGATGGGCCGTCAATGCCCTGGTATCGATCCCCTGAATGCCCACGACACCGTATTTTTTCATATACTCCGGCAGGCTGGAAGAAGAGCGCCAGTTGCTCGGGAAATCACACGCTTCTTTTACGATGAAACCTTCCGCCTTTATCCCGCCGGCGGACTCAACATCCTCCTCATTCACGCCGTAATTGCCGATCTGCGTGTATGTCATCGTAACGATCTGCCCCTTGTAAGAAGGATCGGTCAGGATCTCCTGATATCCCGTCATGGAGGTATTGAAGACCACCTCTCCGATAGTTTCGCCCCCGGCCCCGAAGCCTTTTCCCTCAAATACCGTCCCGTCCGAAAGTACCAGCAAAGCCCTCATTCCCATCTGTGTACCTTTCCATTGCAGATAGTCACGGCGGGCCGCGCATGAAGAACCCACGAATCGAAAGGCGAGTTCTTGCCCTTCGAAACGAACCTGACGGCATCAACGGAGTATTCCGTTTTTGTATCTACTATCGTCACGTCCGCGTCCGAACCTGGCTTCAGGGTCCCCTTGGACAGACCGGCGATTGCCGACGGATTGAAGGCCATCTTCTCGACCAGTTGCGTGAGGCTGAGTACCCCATCATCCACAAGCCTCATGCTTAGGCCTATCGATGTCTCGAGTCCGGAAATACCGGAAGGGGCCAGGTCGAATTCACGCTGTTTTTCGTCCATGTGATGTGGTGCGTGATCGGTCGCGATCGCATCTATAGTCCCGTCCCGGAGGCCTTCCATTATCGCCTCAACGTCACGCTTTCTCCTCAGGGGCGGGTTCACCCTGGCATTGGTGTCATAATTCCGGACAGCCTCCTCGGTGATACTGAAGTAGTGCGGGCAGGTTTCCGCTGTAATGTCGGCGATCCCCCGCTTCTTCGCGGCCCTGATGATTTCAACCGATCGGGCTGTCGAGACGTGGGCAATGTGCAGTCTTCCCCCGGTCAGTTCGGCCAGAGCGATGTCCCGCGCCACCATAATCTCCTCGGCCTGAGAGGGTATGCCCTTCAGGCCGAGAGTGACGGAAAGCAGCCCTTCGTTCATCACACCCCCGGCGGAAAGAGACAGGTCTTCACAGTGCGATATAACAGGCGCCCCGAGTATTTTCGAGTATTCCAGCGCCCTTCTCATCATCATGCCGTCCGTGACCGGCCTGCCGTCGTCGGAGAAGGCCATGCACCCGGCTTCGTACATCATCGTGAACTCGGCGAGTTCCTCTCCTCTCTGTCCCTTGGTGATCGCCCCCACCGGAAATACCGAACAGGAGCCTTCCTGCACGGCCCGCTTTCTGATGAATTCAGTTACGCTCGAGTTGTCGTTCACCGGGTTTGTGTTCGGCATGCAGCAGACCGAGGTGATCCCGCCCCGTAATGCCGCCGCAGTCCCGGTTTTTATCGTCTCTTTGTATTCGAATCCCGGCTCTCTCAGATGCACGTGCATGTCCACGAGGCCCGGCAGAACGAGCATACCTTCCGCAGCGATGACGTTCCGGCTTCCACCGGCCTTTTTCCCTCCCTCTCTCTTTCCCCGTTCTCGCACCTCTTTTATCTTGCCGTCTTCTATCACAACGTCGCGGACGCCGTCAATACCCTGAGAAGGGTCGATCACCCGTCCTTCAGCGATCAGGACCCTCACCATTTCACCCCCGAAAGCAGATAGAGGACCGCCATTCTCACGGCGAGCCCGTTGGTGACCTGCTCAAGTATGGCCGATCTTCGCCCGTCCGCCACGTCAGAGGCTATCTCCACCCCCCTGTTCATTGGGCCAGGGTGCATGACAACGGCGTTCTTCCTGGCGAGCATAAGCCTCCGGGCCGTAAGCCCCCAGTTTTTGAAATACTCCTCCTTTGACGGAAAAAAACCCTTCCCCTGCCTCTCCATCTGGATCCTGAGCATCATGATGATGTCCGCATCCTCCAGCCCCGCATCCATATCGCTGAAGATTCTGACCCCGAGTTCCTCCATGCAGGACGGTACCAGTGTGGGGGGGCCGATAAGCCGCACGCCCGCTCCGAGTTTAAGCAGGGCGTAGATATTCGACTTGGCCACCCTGCTGTGCAGGATATCCCCCACTATTGCCACCTCGAGCCCCTTGATGCCCCCTCTCTTCTCTCTCATTGTAAGAAGATCGAGCAATGCCTGGGTCGGATGTTCGTCCGTCCCGTCACCTGCGTTGATCACGGACGCCTCCAGATGACGGGCCAGGAAGTGGGGCGCGCCGGAGCATGGATGCCTTACGATGATAAGGGCGGCACCGAGTGCCTGTATGGTCAGGGCTGTATCCCTGAGAGATTCACCTTTGACGACACTGCTTGTGGAAACAGAAAAATTCACCACGTCGGTGCTGAGCCTCTTGGCGGCAAGTTCGAAAGACGTCCTGGTCCTCGTGGATGGTTCATAGAAGAGGTTGACCGCCGTCTTGCCGCGCAGAGCCGGGACCTTCTTGATGTCCCTCCCCAGGACATCCTTGAATCCGGCGGCCGTATCGAGAATAAGCTCTATGTCCTCCGTATCAAGTTCCTTGATGCCGGTCAGGTCCTTTGATTTCAGACTCATTCTAGGATCACCCTGTCCTCACCGCCCTCTTCCTCGAACTGTACTCTAACCGTCTCACTCAACGAAGTGGGAATATTTTTCCCGACAAAGTCGGCCTTGATCGGAAGCTCCCTGTGCCCCCTGTCAACAAGAACGGCCAGTTGTATCGCCGCCGGCCTTCCGAAATCCATAATCGCATCCATCGCCGCACGGATTGATCTCCCCGTAAAGAGGACGTCGTCCACAAGCACAACCTTCTCATTGTCGACGGCACAGTTCAGCTCGGTCCTCCTCACCACGGGCTGCTCTTTTCTTACGTTTATGTCGTCGCGGTACAAGGCTATATCCAGCGTGCCCACCGGCACATTCTTTTTGTCTATCTCCTTCAGCTGTGCCGAAAGCCTCCGTGCCAGGTAAACCCCTCCCCGCTGGATGCCCACGAGACAGAGGGACCTGGTCCCTTTGTTCCTCTCTATGATCTCGTGTGTCATCCTCGTGATCATCCTGTCGATATCTTTCTTGTCAAGAAGTTTCTTGGCCAACCTAAGACGCACCTCCATCGGGATGAAAGGGAAGACGCGAGACCGTAACTGCATCGTCGGCACCCGGCTCACTCAACCCCGACGTTCTTTCAACAGCTTCCAGACAATATTGAAAAACGGAAAAACTTTCCCTGCGGCAGGATTGGAGGTTTGATGAAGGTCCGTTATGCTTGCAGCGCACGCTGACTCCTTTACCTTTTTAACCTCGCCGGGTTATTCTTAAAGGCGGCATTATTAAAGCATAAAACCTTGGAGAGTGTCAAACTGCCGCAGCAGCGTCTGGGGGATGCCGGGAACTCCATGTTTTCTGTTTCATTAATAGCATTTTTGACATCGCACGTGCTCCTGTAGGATAATATTTTTGGGGTAAACAATGGCTGATAAGACATCTGTAATGAAAGAAGCCCAGAAATACCTTGCCAAAGGGCAGATCGACAAGGCTATTGCGGAGTGGGAGAAGCTGGTCGCGGAGTCTCCTGACGGTAATGCCTTTAATATGATCGGGGACCTCCATATTAAGAAGGGCAACAGGAAGGCCGCCGTGGAGTCCTTCCATAAGTCCGCAAGTTTTTTCAGAACCGAAGGTTTCTCGCTGAAGGCCCTGGCCCTGTATAAGAAGGTCCTGAACATCGACCCTCACGACAACGAGGCCCTTTTCGCCCTCGGACAGCTGAGTGAGGAAAAAGGGCTTACGACCGATGCGATAAAGTACTATCTCGCCGCAGCCGACGCCCTCTCCAAGGAGGGTAAAAAAGACAGAATTCTGGACATATATGAAAAGATACTTTCCCTTTCGCCGTCGAACATCCCCTTACGCAATAAGGTCGCGGAGATCTTCCTGAGGGAGGGCTTCACTCCCTCTGCAGCGAAAGAATACATATTTATTGCCGGGGCGTATGATGAACAGGGTGATTTCCAGAAAGCGCTGGATTACTTTCAAAAGGCCCTGGACATCCAGCCCCTGAATAAAGGAGCGGTATTGGGCATCAGCTATCTCTACGAACAGTGGGAAGAGCTTGAAAAGGCCGTTGAGCAGATAAGGGAGGCTGCTGTGCTCTTTCACGAGGACACCGATGTGCTTTACAGGAGAGCGGAGCTTTGCCTGAAGGCCGGCCTCCCGGACGAGGCAGAGGAGGGCTGCAGGAAAGTTCTGGACATAAATTCCGGACATCTGGGCGCAAAGCGCCTTCTCGGGGAGACTTACGTAAGGAAAGGCATGAAAGAAAAGGCATGGGAGGAATACCTTCCCGTAATTGACAACCTGATAGTCGAAAACAAGAATGATGAGGCGGCGAGACTGCTGGGAGACTTTAGGGAAATCGATCCCATTGAAACCGGCAGAAAACTTGTATCGCTCTACAGGCAGACTGGAGAAGACGAAAGGGTCCATGACGAGCTTGTCCGTCTCGGTGATGCCCTTAAAGACAGGGACATGACCGAGGAAGCGTTGAGCTCTTATGAAGATGCACTGCAGATAAGTCCGGAGGATGCGGAACTGAAGGAGACGATTTCTTCCCTCAGGAAGGAACCTGAAGAGGAAATTCCCGGGCAGCCGTCCCTGGAGGGAAAGACGCCTGAGGAGATTTTCAAGGAGGCTGACACCTTTTTCCGGTACGGCCTGCTCGGTGAGGCGATAAAACTGCTTGAAGGTCTCAAACCGGTCGATCCTCAGAACATAGACCTCCATATCAGGCTGAAGAGCCTCTATAAAGACACGGGGGACCGGGAACTCGCCGTCACCGAGTGCCTTATCCTCCATGAACTTTACAAGCGGCTGAAAGAAACTGAAAAAGCCGACGAAATGATGGACGAAGCCTTTGACATTTACCCTGAAGACCCGAGGCTGGCGGACAGGCTGACGGGCGCAGCCCCCGGGACATTGCAGGAGGAGCCCGGGACCGGCGAGGAGGAATCGGTCGCTTCTGCGGAAGGGGCATCCATAGAGGACTACGAGGAAGAGATCGCTGAAGCCGATTTTTACGCCAGTCAGGGCCTCACCGGCGAAGCGGAGACCATTCTCAAAAAAATGGCCGGCCTTTTCCCGGACGATCCGGCGACGGAACTGCCGTTAAGGAGGAGGGGCATGAAGCTGATAATGCCGAATACGAAGATCTGGCCATCACAGATCAGGACCTTGTAGACGCCCAGGAAGTGCCGGAGCCCACTCTCGATGACGACGTGATGGACATCTTTGAGGAGTTCAAGAAGGGACTCGCAAATGAGCTTGAAGAGGACGATTTCGAAACTCATTATAACCTCGGGATAGCTTACAAGGAAATGGGTCTCGTAGACGACGCGATAAAAGAATTCCAGATATCCAGAAACGACTCGAAGCGCTTTGTACAGTCGTCTACGATGCTCGGCGTCTGCTACGTGGAAAAGTCCCTTTATTCTCTGGCGATCGAGACATTGCAGAACATTATGAGTTCCATCACCCAGGAGGATGAATCCTACTGGCCGGTTAAATACGATCTCGCCGCGGCCTATGAAAAAAACGGTCAGTTGGAAGAAGCGCTCTCCTTATATACGGAGGTCTACGGCTGGAACGCCGGGTTCCGGAATGTTTCCAGCAGGATAAATGATATCAAGACCAGGCTCGGCGAACAGGACGAAAAGAAGCCGAAAGAGAAAAAGAACAGGGTGTCATATCTCTGATGGACTACCTCGAATATTATCAACTGGCCGAGCACCCCTTTTCCAACGTGGTGGAAAGCAGATTTTTTTATGACAACCCGCAGCAGTCGGAGGCCATCACGAAATTAAAATACGCCGTAGATTCCAAGAAAGGTCTCGCTGTTGTAATCGGCAATATAGGTGCGGGGAAGACCACCCTGGCCAGGAGACTGCTGGAAGAGCTCGATGAAGAAAACTACGAGGCGGCATTGCTCGTAATCATCCACTCCTCGGTCAGTTCCGATTGGCTCCTCAAGAAGTTTTCGATACAGCTGGGGGTGATGCAGGGAGATTATGGAAGAGTTCAGGGGGTTGCTCAACATGGAGAGTCCCGGGGGCAAAATGGTCAACTTTGTATTCTTCGGACTTCCTGAACTCGACCGGGTGCTCTCTCTGGACGAGCCTCTAAAGCAGAGGGTTGCGGTAAGAATAAGGCTGCAGGCCTTCTCGGAAGACAATACACGCGATTATATCAGGCACAGACTTAAGGTGGCAGGGGGCGAACGGCTTGTATTCGCCGAGCCTGCAATAAGCCGGATATATCAATTCTCGCAAGGCAGCCCGCGACTCATAAATACTATCTGCGACAATGCCCTTCTGGAGGGGTTTCTGCTGAAGAAGCCCGTCATTGACGGCGACGTAATAAAAAACGTAGCTATTGACCTGGGGCTGGAGGACTGACTGCCGTTCCCTGTCTGTCGTTCCGTTTCTCTTCTTCTCCTTCAGATGACAGCCTGTGATGGGAAGATCTCTGGAATGACATGTGGCTGACGGAGAGCGTCAGCGAATAGCCGTTATATTCTATCCTGATGCGTGACTGAAACCAGACATCGCCGTTTCTCCTGGGACGGTCGTACCGTATGTCGATCTCCCTGCCGTCAGCAAGATGGACTTTCTGCCTCACCGGCAGGAATGTACTCTTGTCGACCCATACCGTCCGCCATGCATCAGAAAGGATATAACGCCCGCCAAGTGCGGCCAGCGTGTTATCCTTCATGTCCCACCAGAAGAAACAGGCCCTCAACCCCCTCGTGAGAAGAAGATACCTGCCCGGAGCAATGGGGCGAGAGCTTTTCACATTCCCGTTCCTGGATGACAGATCCATCGCAAGAAAACCGAGAGAATAGACTCGCAGGCTCATGTCGCCGTTTTGTGCAAGGTCCAGGGCCGCATCACCCTTTCTCTCCCTTCCGTCTCTGAGAGAGACTATCGAAAATCTCGTTTCAACACCGGAAACATTCTTCATACCGGAGAGGACCTGCCGGAAGGTCTTCCCCTCATAAGAGGGCATTTGCACCTTCACCGGCGCGCACGAGACCAGAAGGAAAATGCTAGCCAAGAAGAGCTTCAAGACATTCTTCCACATCTGCCACCCCCACCAGTTCCAGACCCTGTTTGTTCCCGATCTTTTGGGCGTTACCGGCGGGAATTACCGCCTTCCTGAAGCCGATCTTCGACGCCTCCCTGAGTCTCGCTTCGGCCTGGGCGACCCCTCTTATCTCACCCGAAAGACCCACCTCGCCGAATACGAAGGTGTCCGCCGGAATAGGGAGGTCCCTGAAAGATGACGACAAGGTGCCGATTATGCCGAGGTCCACGGCCGGCTCGGGGATCTTCAGGCCGCCCACGACATTCAGAAACACGTCCATCCCCCCCAGGTGCATTCCCGCCCTCTTCTCAAGCACGGCAATGAGCAGGTTGACCCTGTTTAAGTCCACTCCGATCGCCGTTCTTCTGGGCATGCCGAAGTTCGACTGTGAAACGAGGGCCTGCATCTCGATCATGAGGGGACGCGTGCCTTCGATGCTCGCAACGACCGTGGAGCCGGGGACATTTCCCGGCCGCTCCGACAGAAAAAGCTCGGAGGGATTGTCTACTTCTCTGAGCCCCGAGTCGGACATCTCGAAAATCCCGATCTCGTTTGTCGAACCGAAACGGTTCTTTATCGTCCTCAGGACCCTGTAAGTGTGTCCCCTGTCGCCCTCAAAATACAGGACCGTATCGACGATATGTTCCAGCACCCGCGGGCCGGCAATGGCGCCTTCCTTCGTGACATGTCCCACGATGAATACCGGTATGCCGGAATGTTTCGCAAACATCATCAATCTGGCGGCGCATTCCCTGACCTGCCCCACCGAACCGGGGGCGGAAAGTATTTCCGGGGTAAAGACCGTCTGGACGGAATCCACCACCATGGCACCGGGCGTCAGTCCGCCGGCCGCTTCCAGTATCCCTTCCAGTGAAGTCTCCGCCAGCAGGTAGATGGCCTCCGAATTGACCGACAACCTGTCGGCCCTCATCTTTATCTGCTGCGCGGACTCCTCACCGGACACATAGAGCAGTCTGCCGGATTTCCTGGCCAGACCGGAAAACGCCTGAAGAAGAAGCGTCGACTTGCCTATACCGGGGTCCCCTCCTACCCCCAATCCCGTCGGTACCCTGTCTTCCGAGCTGCCGTGGATAACATTAAGGGCAACCGGCTCCGTCTTGGAAGAGGGAAGGCGGAAATCCCCCTCCCGCCGACCGGCAAAGGATTTTTCTTCTGCAAAACTGTTCCAGTTCCCGCAGTCAGGGCATTTCCCGAGCCATTTCGCGCTTGAATAGCCACAGGACTGGCACAGATAAAAGGTCTTGTTCGCCTTCGACATCTGTTTACAACCGCCCTCGGGAAAAGAGGGGGGCCCTTCCCCTGTTGGTCATATGTCCAGTAATTTCATCCCCGTGTCTGAACCGAAAGATCTTCTTATCGCTCTTTTCACAAATCTCTTGGCCATCACGGCCGCTTCCAACATGCTATGGCCGAGTGCGAGCAGAGCGGCAACGGCCGCTGAAAAGGCGCATCCTGTGCCGTGGAATTCGCCCGGCAGCTTCCTGCCTCTGAGATAATGGAAATCACCATCATACAGTATATCAACAGCCGCTTTTTCGAGATGCCCCCCCGTTATTATGACCCCGGCGGGACCGCATTTCTTCAGCAGGACCGCGGCGGCTTCCATGTCGCTCAGCGTTTTGACGGGCATACCGCTCAGCACCGACGCCTCGAAAATATTGGGGGTCACAACGTAACATATCGGCAGCAGCCTCTTCCTGATTGCCTCGGGTGTGCCTCTTTCAGCCAGCCTCCTGCCCGTCGATGAAAAGATAACCGGGTCGACAACGAGGTTTCCGAGCGAAAACTTCTTCACTATTCTGAAAACCGCCTCGACATTTTCCTTGCTGTAGAGCATGCCTGTTTTCATGGAGTGAGGCGTGAACTCCGACAGGAGCACAGTGAGCTGGTCCCTCAGATATCCGGCAGCCACAGGCATAACGCTCTTTACCCCGCGGGCATTCTGTGCAGTGAGTGCTGCTACGGCGGAAAAACCGTATAGGCCAAAGCGGCGGAACACCTTGAGGTCCGCCTGCAATCCCGCACCGCCGGACGGGTCCGACCCCGCAATCGTCAACGCCTGTCTCATCCATGATTATAACCCCGCCGAAAAAAGAGAAACAAGGGCTGAGGGCAAGCCCCGGGGTTTCCTCACCCGGAGAAGTCTTTCCTCAAAAGGGAAAGCGCCGGGCGAAAACAGGCTTTCTACTGGTTATCTGAGTTGGCATGATTAATGCTAGTTCAGGCAGGGTCCGGCGAAAGAATTGGAGTTTCAATTTTTTATTGACAGACGGCAAATAAAGTTATAATATTTGCACTATATTTGTCTAAGTCGAAATTCAGGACTATTTGCATAATCCACAGTGAAAGGAGGTGTGTACAACAATGAAGAAATTCCTGGCCATATTGGTCAGCCTGCTTCTAGTTCTGTCTTTTACACTCTTGGTAGGCTGCAAGAAGAAGGAAGAGGCGCCGGCACCGGCAACTACTGAACAGGCACCGGCTGCGGAAATGTCCCCGGCACCGGCTGCGGAACAGACCCCGGCAAAGGAGATGGCTCCGGAGAAAAAGGCTGCACCTGAAAAGGCACCCGATCGTCCGCAGTCGAGGAAACTCCCACCTTAATCCTGAAGATCCCCCTGCCGGCTTTCGCGTAGTGTTCTATGAGAGGTTCGGTGCGGCTGCTGAAGATCTCCAGCTTTTTACGCACCAGTTCAATCCCGTCGTCATCCCTTGAAGACCTGTCACCGCCGGCATTCCTACTGATCCTCTCGTAGACGTCTTCAGGTGTGCAATCGAGAACAATGAGACTCTGTATGTCCACGATGCCGTCCATGTCTGTCGCCTGTCCTTCGTGACGGGGAAGGCCGTTCAAAACCATAATATCCTCTCGTCTGAAGTCCCTGCTCCGGGCGAAGGAATCCAGTATCTTCCCGGCGATGTGGAAGTGCTCGTTTTCAAGGAGGAGTCCCCCGGTCAGAACTTCTTTAATAAAGGCATGCTCTTCGCGATCGAGGCCGGACGGGGTAAGATCGTCGCCCGCGATGGACCTGAGCTGATGGCCGAAATCGAAATGGACGCACCTCTTGCCCGCCATACCGTTTTTCTCGATGTAATCGCCGAAGGGTGTCTTGCCGGCGCCGGTCGGCCCTATCAGGAGCAAAGAGGCAAGTCTTCCATGCGATGACGTCCCCATGGCGGCTAGAGCTTCTTTAAGGCCCTTTCCACGGTCCTGATGGCGCAGAACTCGCCGCACATGCTGCAGACCTCCGTTTCGGCGGGCGGCGTTTCCGCCCTCAAAGCCCGGACCTTGTCCGGATTAAGGCTCAAGGCTATCTGTCCGTTCCAGTCGAGGGCCTTCCTGCACTTCGCCATCCTGACATCCTTGTCCAGTGCGCCGTTGACGCCCTTTGCGATGTCCGCGGCATGGGCGGCAAGTCTTGATGCGATCACGCCCTCCTTTACATCCTCCAGGGTCGGCAGCCGAATATGCTCGGACGGGGTAACGTAACAGAGGAAATCGGCCCCTGCAGCTCCCGCCAGGGCGCCGCCTATCGCCGCCGTGATGTGATCGTATCCCATCCCTATGTCGCTGACCAGGGGACCCAGAACATAAAAAGGCGCACCCTTACAGATCTCCTTTTCGAGCTGCACGTTCAGCTCGACCTGATTGAGCGGCACGTGCCCGGGACCTTCTATAATAACCTGCACGTCTCCTTCGACGGCCCGGTCCCTCAGCTCGCCCAACGTCAGAAGTTCTTCGACCTGGGTCCGGTCCGTTGCATCGGCCAGGCAGCCCGGGCGCATTCCGTCTCCCAGGCTCAGCGTCATATCATGCAGGCGCGCAATGTCGAGCAGACGATCGAACTGTTCGTAGAGAGGGTTTTCCCTCCCGTTGTATATCATCCATTCGACAAGGAAGGAGCCCCCCCTGCTCACGACGTCCAGGACCCTCCCCTCGTTTCTCAGACGTTCCACGGCCTTCATCGTCAGCCCTGAATGAACGGTCACGAAGTCGACCCCGGCGGCGGCGTGTTCTGCAATCACCGCGAAGAGGTCATCGGCGGTCATCTTGGATATCGCCCCTTTCTGTTCCACTGCGCGCACCGCAGTCTCGTAAATCGGCACTGTTCCCACCGCTATGGGCGACCTTTCAATCATCATGCTGCGGAGTTCCCGTATAGGCCCGCCGGTCGAAAGGTCCATGACCGCATCGGCACCGTATTTGACCAGCACCTCCAGTTTCTCTCTTTCCTCTTCCAGAGAAATCTTGTCCTTCGACGTGCCGATATTCGCGTTTATCTTTGTACGAAGGTTCCTGCCTATTCCCAGCGGCGTGATATTACGGTTCCTGTTCACCGGAATCACGGTAACGCCCAGGGCAATGTCATGGGAAATGCCTTCGGCGGCAACCCCCTCCGCAGCAGCAACAGATTTAACTTCGTCCGTAATGATCCCCTTTTTTGCCAATGCCATTCTCGTCATTTGAGTAACCTCATTAATTCCTCTGTCTCCGTTTTAATGTCCTCCGAGGCAAGGACTGCCGATATGAGCGCAACTCCGTGACACCCTGCCTCTATTACCTCTTTGACCCTGTCACGTGAAATCCCGCCGATAGCATAGAAAGGCACGGAGAGCCTGTCCGCCGCCTGCCTGATGATATCAACGCCGAGGGGCTTTCCGTAACGGACCTTGGACGACGTTTCGAATACCGGTCCCAGTGTAACAAAATCGGCCCCGTCCTTCCCGGCCTGCATCGCCTGCACGATGCCATGGGTCGAAACACCTATCAATTTATGCCTTCCGACGACCTTTCTGGCCGCAAAAGCGGGCATGCCGGTCTCACCCAGGTGGACCCCGTCAGCATTTGCAGCCAGTGCGACGTCGACCCTGTCATTCACGAAAAGTCTCGCTCCGTGTTTGTTCGTCATCTCTCTCAGCCTGTAAGCAATATCCAGCAACTCTCTTATCTCCAGGTCCTTTTCTCTCAGTTGCAGAGCCTTTGCCCCTCCCTTCAAGGCCTCTGAGATGGCGCTGAAGAAAGACGGGAGGTCTCTAAAAAGTTTCCTGTCCGTAATCAGATATAATTTAAAGCCGGCGTCCGTCATCCCCTACTGCGCCGGAGGCCGCATCCTCATACAAGGCTGTCGAACCAGATGAACATCATGTTCTCCAGAATAAACGTAACTACCGCCAGAATCCACATCGAGCGTTCTATCGCCTTTGGGCTGAAAAAGTTCAGCACCGCGAATACAAATAAGAACCATGCAATCGACACCCACTTCAGGCCCCATGGCGATACCCATAGTGCGAGAAGGGAAATGTAAACTCCAAGGAACAGAAAGGGCGCCCAGAGGTACAACCTCCCGGTCTCTTTCTTCTGCATTCTCCTGGCCCTCAAGGCACCAAAAAGGTAAACCTGCCACCATGCTCCCATAAAAAAGAAGAGGACGGCATATCTGTCAAGCCTGGCAATCGGAAGGTCCTGCAGGGGAAAGGCTTTTGTCTCCGAGGCCCAGATGGTAAATATAAACAGGGCCGGGAATACCGCCATAAATATGAACCCCAACAGGTCCAGGACATAGAAACCCAGAGAGGTATCCTCTTTTCCCCTTTTCTCCTCTTTCGCACAAAGAAAGAACTCCATTCCCAGCATTACAGGCACGACCAGATAGGCCAGTTGCTGATAGCGATAAGCCTCCATCTCGTTACCTCCCCAGTAGTTGTTCTTTTTATTTTATGATGCCGGCTTTCACCGGGCACCACTCAACTCCAGGTTAAATCATTCCTTCGAATGGACTGCTCGCCGTAGCATACAACTTCTTCGATATCCTGCCCGCAAGGAAGGCCTGTCTTCCCGCAATAACGGCATGCTTCATCGCGGAGGCCATCCCAACAGGGTCCCTCGCTCCCGCGATTCCGCTGTTGATCAGCACGGCGTCACAGCCCAGTTCCATCGCGATCGCAGCGTCCGATGCCGTTCCCACACCGGCATCGACTATGACCGGGACCTTCACCGCCGTCTCGATTATTATTCTTATATTGTATGGATTCCGGATGCCGAGGCCGGACCCTATGGGGGCACCGAGCGGCATGACCGCTGCAGCCCCCGCATCCTCGAGACGCCTCGCCATAATCGGATCATCATTGGTATAAGGGAACACTATGAACCCTTCCCCGGCAAGGATCTCCGTTGCCTTAAGCAGGCCCAGGGTATCGGGGAAGAGTGTCCTATCATCACCTATAACCTCCAGTTTCACCAGGTCCGAAATTCCCGCTTCTCTCGCAAGCCTCGCATATCGCAGGGCGTCTTCAACGTTGTAACACCCTGCCGTATTCGGAAGGATCTTGTATTTTCCGGGGTCGATGTAATCGAGGAGGTTCTCGGATTTCCTGTCGGTTATGTTAACCCTCCTGACCGAAACAGTAACAACGTCGGCCCCTGAAGCCTCGACAGCGGCTGCGGTCTCTTCAAAATCCTTGTACTTGCCGGTCCCGACCCAGAGCCTCGACCTGAATTCCACGCCCCTTATGACCAGTTTATCTTCCATCCGCATCTCCGTCATTAACAGAAAATCTCAAAACAGAATGCACCCTTTCATCCGCCACCCACAAAATTCACGATCTCTACGCTATCTCCTTCGTGCAACCTTACCTTCCCGTATTCCGACTTTCTTACTATCGAAAGGTTCACCTCGACGGCGACTCTTCCGGATTCAATTCCAAGCTCATGCAACAGTTCTCCGACGTTACCGGCTCCGGAAATTTCGATCGTGTCGCCGTTTACCTTCAGTCTCATAAAACGAAAAACCGCATCCCTCCGGGATACGGTCGCCTTTTCCTCCAGTTCCCAAATTCCTACGCCGGTATTATCCGTATCAGGTTCAAGGGGTCTTTCCCGGATCACGGGAAACTCTCAGGCCGTCCGCCTCCCCCTGGGGTCATTGTAAAGTATAGTTCAGAGGAGGATTCAATGTCAAACCCGGACGTTTATCTTATGTGCGAGACACCCGGACCCGAAACCGTTGTCGATGTTCATGACGGCGATACCGGGCACGCAGGAGTTCAGCATCGCGAACAGGGCGGTAAGTCCTCCCAGGCTCGTCCCGTATCCGGTTGAGGTAGGCACGGCTATAATCGGTTTATTCGTCATTCCACCTACCACCGACGGGAGCGCCCCTTCCATGCCGGCCACAACGATGATCACGCGCGCCCTTTCCAGGCTCCCCATGCTCTCCATGAGTCTGTGGAGTCCGGCAACGCCCAGGACGACGGATAATAGACTGCGTCTTTGATTCCGAGGGCCTTATGGATCTCCCTCGTGGCCTTCGTAACAAGAAAACTCCTGCTCTTTTCATGCATGGCCCGGGCGATGCCGACTACCTGGTCTTCTGTCTTGCCTGAGGCAAAAATAACCTCGGGGATTCCCTGTCTCAGATGCCTGTGATGGTCTATTCTGGCAAAGGCCATATCCTCATACGGCAGGTGTCTGAGTTTCTCCGTAGCTTCTTTGACGGAAATCCGGCCTGACTTGACCGAACTCAGTATTGCCTTTATCGAGCCTCTATCCAATTAATCCTGTCCTCCGTAAAAAGGTGTTGCTTTCGAGTTGAAGGAAATCCTTCCTTGGTGTTTAGAATTCCGATTTGAGTGACCGGGTCATCAGCGTCCTCACCGCCTCTGCAGGCCCGGCATCCTCGTATATGACCCTGTACACCTGCTCCACAATCGGCATCTCGACATCGTGCCTGCGAGAAAGCTCAAATGCCGACTGTGCCGTCGCAACTCCCTCGGCAACACTCCTCGTCATCGAAAGAATATCGGCGAGCTTCATCCCTTCACCGAGTTTTATCCCGACGGTGTAATTTCTCGAAAGGGGGCTCGTGCAGGTCAGTATAAGGTCTCCGAGTCCGCTCAGCCCCGAAAAAGTCCTCTTGTCAGCCCCCATCTGCTCGCCCAGCCGGGAAATCTCCGCGATGCCCCTGGTGATGAGAGCGGCCCTTGCATTGTAACCGAGTCCGAGTCCGTCGCAAATTCCGGCCGCTATAGCTATGACGTTCTTGAGGGCGCCACCCAGTTCAACGCCCAGCACATCCCTGTGAGTGTAAACCCTGAAATAGTCGGCTGTGAAGATTTCCTGAAGGAGCAGCCCCGTTTCAGGGTTCCTGGCGGCAAGCGTCACAGCCGTCGGAAGCCTGCGTATCACTTCTTTCGCAAAGCTTGGGCCTGAAAGGACCGCCGCCTCGATACCCGACAGTTCGCCCAGAATCTCGGACACCGTTTTGTGGGTCCCCTGTTCAATTCCCTTCGATGCACTAATGATGAGGGCATCTTCGTGGATATGCCTTACCGCCTCGCGGAAAACGGCTCTGGTAAATTGTGTCGGCACCACGTTGACTACGTAACGGGCTTTTCTAACGGCATCCACGATATTGCCTGTCGCCGTCAGGCCGCGAGGCAGTTCTACGTCAGGCAGGTAAACGCTGTTACGCCCTGCATTGTTTATCTCAGCAGCAAGATCTTTTTCATGGACCCAGAGCGCAACATCGTAACCCTTCTCGAAGAGAAGACATGCCAGAGTAGTGCCCCAGCTGCCACCGCCGATCACGGCAATATAGCTCACGCTCCGCACCTGTCCCCGGCCGGGGAAAGCTTCCTGCAAGCGCAGGCGGCTTCATACCATTCCGGGAAGTCACACGATATAGAAGAGGGAAACCCCTGGCTCATCGCCTTTTGGCTTTCTCGATCCTGGCCCATGTATCCTTCAGGGAAACAATCCGGTTAAAGACCATCCTTTCCGCCGAAGAATCGGGGTCAACAGTAAAATAGCCCTGTCTTTCGAACTGGCAACGGCTTCCGGCCGCAGCGCCGGCAAGACCGGGTTCGACACGGCAGGAAGTTAGTACTTCCAGTGAATGAGGATTCAGACAATCCATGAAATCGAGGTCCTCCGTTTCCTCGCCCGGAACGGTCGCCAGAAGATGCTCGTAGAGGCGCACCTCGGCTTCCAGGGCGTGCCCGGCCGATACCCAGTGAAGAGTCGCCTTCACCTTGCGTCCATCCGGCGCATCACCGCCCCGGGTCTCCGGATCATAGGTACACCGGAGTTCGATCAATTCACCGGTCTTGTCATCCTTGACTGCTTCGAGACAGGTAATGTAATAGGCATATCTGAGCCGCACCTCTCGCCCCGGCGACAACCGGTGAAACTGCTTCGGAGGGTCCTCCCGATAATCATCTCTCTCTATATACAGGACCCGTGAAAAAGGCACCTTTCTTGTACCCATCCCGGGGTCTTCGGGGTTATTGACGGCCTCCAGCTCTTCAAACCCGTCTTCAGGATAATTGACAATGACCACTTTCAGGGGACGCAGTACTGCCATAAAGCGGGGAGCCCTCTTATTCAGGTCTTCCCTGACACAATACTCGAGGAGGGCCATATCGACAGTGCTGTCTCTCTTGGCCAGCCCGATGCGTTCACAGAAATTTCTGATCGACTCCGGCGTATATCCACGCCGCCTCAATCCGGCAAGCGTCGGCATCCTGGGGTCGTCCCAACCCGAGACATGCCCTTCCCGGACCAGCCTGATAAGCTTCCTCTTGCTCAATACCGTATTACTGAGGTTAAGCCGGGCAAACTCTATCTGGCGCGGATGACACTCCGCCTTCAGTTCATCGAGAAACCAGTCGTACAAAGGCCGGTGGTCCTCAAATTCCAGCGTGCAGAGTGAATGAGTAATCCCTTCGATGGAATCGGAAACGCAGTGCGCAAAATCATACATCGGATAGATACACCACAAATCCCCCGTCCTGTGGTGAACGGCCCTCAATATGCGGTACATGACGGGGTCCCTCATGTTCAGGTTGCCCGAGGCCATGTCGATCTTCGCACGGAGCGTCCTGGAGCCGTCAACGAACTCTCCTCCCCGCATCCTCGCAAAGAGGTCCAGATTCTCTTCGACCGGACGGTTGCGAAAGGGGCTCTCACGGCCCGGTCCCGTCAGCGTCCCCCTGTACTCCCTTATCTGATCGGCACTGAGATCACATACGTAGGCCTTTCCGGCCCTGACCAGCTGTACCGCATAACCATAAAGCCTTTCGAAATAGTCGGAAGCATAGTAGAGCCGGTCGTCCCAGTCGAAGCCGAGCCACCGGACATCCCCCTTTATCGACTCAACGTATTCAACCTCCTCCTTGCTTGGGTTGGTATCGTCAAAGCGGAGATTGCAGAGTCCGCCATATTCGGCGGCAACACCGAAATTGAGACATATGGACTTCGCGTGTCCGATATGAAGATATCCGTTCGGTTCCGGCGGAAAGCGCGTATGGACACGTCGCTCGTGTTTTCCCGACGCCTGGTCTTCATCGATGATAACCCGGATAAAATCCTTCGGCCTTCCGGGGCCTGTGCTCATTACTGAAGCTCCCTTCTCTGTAATGCCCTCTCTGAACAGCACTCCTATTCTAACATGTCAAGCCGATAGCGAAAAGAGTGCGCACGGACGGATAATCGGGCCGATCACGGCCGGCCGCCATCAGGAACTCCTGCCCCATAGTTGTATATACCCGGCAATTACAAATATTCTGAGAAAAAAAGGCAGGTATGTGCCCTACCAGTTCGGGATGCTGCTCCTTAACATACGCAGAGCTTGCCGGAAAGGTTGTTCAGAAAATCACGGGCCGTCATCTTCATACAGCGCCTGGGTCTATTGACCGTATCGCCCTGTCGAGCCTTGTCAGCGTTTTTTCACGGCCCATGACCTCCATCACCTCAAATATGCCGGGGCTTACGGTCCCTCCGGTCAACGCCACGCGGACCGGCTGTGCGAGCGAACCCAGTTTTATTCCGTGCTTTTCCATCATACCGGAGAAAACTTTTTCCAGCTCCGCGGCCGAGAAATCCGTTATCGGGTCGAGTTCGTCTCTCAGTTCGCTCAGCAAGGCGAGGCTCTTGCCGTTCAGGAATTTGGCCCTGGCCTTTTCTTCATACTCTACGTCTTCAACAATATAATAGTTGAGGGAATGTGCCAGTTCCAACAATGTGCGGGAACGTTCCTGCAAGGTCGCGATCGCCCTCGAAAGCCAGGCCTTGTCGATTGCCTGTCCCTCGCTGACTACCTTCTCCAGCATGAGAAAAGGCATGACAAGGTCTGCAAGTCTTTCCGGAGCCATGCGCATGATATACTGTCCGTTGAGCCACAGAAGTTTTTCGGGATTGAAGACCGCCGCCGCCTTTCCAACATTGTCGAATGAAAAATACCTGATGAGTTCCTCCTCTGAAAATATCTCCTGATCACCGTAAGACCAGCCGAGCCTCACGAGGTAGTTCAGAAGCGCCTCGGGAAGATATCCCATTTCCCGGTATGCCGTGACCGACGTCGCCCCGTGCCTCTTCGAAAGTCTCGTCCTGTCCGCACCGAGTATCATGGGGAGATGGGCAAACCCGGGCACTTTATATCCGAGAGCGCGGTAGATCTGTACCTGCTTCGGAGTATTGTTCAGGTGGTCGTCACCTCTGATTACATGAGTGATACCCATGTCGACATCGTCCACAACAACGGTCAGATTGTACGTAGGCGTCCCGTCCGAGCGGACGATAATGAGGTCGTCGAGTTGTCCGTTTTCGAAAACAACCTTTCCCTTTATCAGGTCGTCGATAACGGTATGCCCCTCCTGAGGCATCATGAATCTCACGACGGGCGACACCCCGGGGACAGGCTTTTTAAGTGTCCTGCACCGGCCGTCATACTTCGGGAGTCGACCCCTGGCAAGGGCTTCCTTCCTCCGGGTCTCCAATTCTTCCGATGAGCAATAACAATAATATGCCTTGCCCTCCCGGACGAGCTTCTCCGCATAACTCCTGTAGACGTCGAACCGGTCCGTCTGTCTGAACGGCCCCTCGTCCCAGTCAAGGCCCAGCCACTTCATCCCCTCCACGATAGCCTCTATGTATTCCCCTGTGGAACGGGTCCTGTCAGTATCTTCTATGCGCAGAATGAAAGTCCCCCCTCCGTGCCGCGCGTACAACCAGTTGAAGAGCGCCGTCCTCGCGCCTCCTATATGAAGGAAGCCCGTCGGGCTGGGTGCAAAACGAACTCGTACGTTATCGCTCAAGAAAACCTCCTCCGTGCTAATTTTTTCCTTTTCTTATTATAAGTCTAAGGAACTTTTCTGTCCGCTCCGTCACCCTGAACCTCTCATCCGACCGGTAACCGGCAATCCAGACGATATCATCACCGCTGACCACAACGGGTATACTGTCCCTTTCATCCCTGGGGACCTTCTCGTCGACGAAGAAATCCTGAAGTTTCTTCCTCCTGCCGAATCCGGACGGATAGAAATAGTCTCCTTTCCTTCGAGGGCGTATGGCAAGGGGAAAAGACATATTACCGGCATCGAGAAGCACAGAGTACTTTCCGTCTCCCGCCTTGCCCATCTGCCCTTCGAACGATGCGGTGATCACTGCCTTCGCGCCGGTGACAACTACATCGCCGGGGGGATCGAGCGAGTAGGAGGCTATCCTTACGACCGGTTCGGATGTCATAACCAGAAGAGAGTACTCCCTGATAACCCTAACATTCCCGGGGAGGTTGAGCCTGTCTCCGGAACTTCCGTTCCTGATCAGTTTGATAATATCCTCGATATGGGAAAAACTTATTCCCTTCAGCCCGCCCGTCTCGTCGATTGCCCTCCTGAGAACCCTTCTGAGGACAACTATTTCGAGGTTCTCCATCGGAACAAGGAAGAGTTCGATCCTTTCCGCTGTCTTCCTGCTGATCAGTTTCATGAGCGTCTTGGTAACGATCACTTCGAAGTATCGCTCCTCCTCCTGGAGGACAGATACACTTTTCAGGATCGTTTCGGTAAGATTGGGGTTGAACCCTTTCATGGCCGGGATGAGAGTCTTCCGTATCCTGTTTCTAAGATAGTCTGCTTTCAGATTGGACGAGTCTACAACGAAAGGGAGGTTCTCCCGGAAGAGAAATTCTTCGATCTCTCCCCGTTCGATCTCTATTAAAGGCCTGATGATCTTCCCCCTTTTCGCCGGAATTCCGGAAAGCCCTTTCGGCCCCGACCCCCTTAGCAGCCTCATGATGAAGGTCTCCACCTGGTCGTCGGCGTTATGGCCCAGCGCGATACTGTCGGCTCCCTCCTCCCGGGCCGCTTCGTGAAAAGCGGAATATCTGAGTTCACGGGCCGCCTCCTGTTTGTTCAGACCATGTTCCCTGGCAAAAGATGTGACGTCCACCGACTTCACGGAAAAATCAATCTTCAGGCTCCCGCAAAGTTTCCCGCAGAATTCGATCTCCAGAGGGACCTCCGCAGGCCTGAGGTTGTGGTTGACGTACAGGGCGCGGATCGTCAGGCGTAACTCTTTTCTCAGCCGGTCCAGGACGTGAAGGAGGCAGACTGAGTCCGGCCCACCGGACAATCCTGCCATAACCGTCTCTCCACCGCTGAGCATTGCATATCTCTTAATGGTTCCGGAAACGTGTTCTGTTAAATCCATGTGTAACCCGACTACAATTATATTATTATAAGTACCATGGGCTCAAGGAGCAGGAACCGTCATGGCATCACGGATGAGAGATAGAAAAGTTTCTCCGCAGCACAGACAAAGAAAAAAGGGCGACGCACCTGCCGGACGCCGGACGGCTGTTTACGGGGACACCGCTTCGATCTGTACCAACGCAAAATGCGTTATGCGAAAGAATGCTAAATGTTTCGGTTACGAGGGATGCCCCGGATTTAAAGGCAGATGATCATTTTGCGGCTTCCGCTGCCGGAAGCGTAATATTCTTCACCTGGCCGGAACTGCCCGGTTTGCCGATGTCCGTTCCATCCAGACGAATGTCTATTCCTCCGGCATTGCCTACTTTGAGAGATGCCTTGCCGGAGAAGGACCAGTTCTGCGACTGCCCCGGCCGAAGAAGCATCTCTTCCCTTCTGCCGTTTTCGAAGGTCACGGATATCCACGTAGTGTCATCTGCAGTAACGGACAAACTATGCCGGCCGCCGGCTGCAACCTTCGCCCCGGATTCCCCGCTGCGTTGAACGGCATCAGTCTCTGCGAGTGCCGAACCGGTTTGTGCCCCTCCGGGTGCTTTTCCCGCCACAGGCGTCCCGGTCAGAGGTTCGGCATTTCTCCCCCTCGGAGGGCGGGGAAACAACAGAAAAGCGACGATGACCACCCCGAGCACGGCAATCAGATAGCCTACTCTGGAACCTTTCTTTTGTGAAAATGCTATTGGGATTATCGTCGAGGGCTGAGGCTGCGACAGGTGCTCTCTGTAAAATTGGACAATGGGATCCGCATCAACGCCGACAAAGGCTGCATAACACCGTATATAGCCCATAGTGTATACAGGTACAGGGAGCTTTTCAACGGCGTCATTCTCTATTGCGGCAAGATACTCTTCGCCGATCTTCAACGATTCTGCTATTTCATGGATTCCAAGACCCAGCTCTTCGCGCTTGTTTTTTAAGATCTCTCCCGCCAAACCCGCCTCATTTTTCTTTAAGATAACACATATATCTATTATTTTTAAAGAATATGGGATACTTCGCGATGCCGGAATTGTAAACATCCATGGTAAGATAGGTTAACAATGACCAGAATCGTCATAACAGGCATAGGTGCGGTTACGCCTGTCGGAAATAGCTTTCATGAATCATGGGAAGCGATAAAGGCCGGCAGAACGGGGGTGGGACCGATTACGAGGTTCGACGCATCCCGCATCCCCTGGAGGGTAGCAGGGGAATTAAGAGGTTTCGATCCGTTGCCTTTTATTGGGCCGAAAGAAGTAAAACGTACGGACCCTTTCGTTCATTACGCGGTGGCAGCCGCTGTCATGGCTGCCGGGGACGCCGGACTGATCGATGGATACGGGGCCGCCGGACATAACCGCGTGAGAAGTCGGCACACCGGCTATCTCGGCACAGGGGGGATCATAATAGGCTCAAGCCGCGGCGGTATAAGTACAATAGAACATGCCCTTTCAAGAAATCCTTCCCTTAACGCTCCGCGGGCGGTAAGCTCCCTTTCTCTCAGACTCTCCCCCTATCTCATGCCGGCTACTACCATCGGCATGGCCGCGTCCCTCAGCGCACGGATACTGGGGATCAAGGGGCATTGTCTCGGCATTTCAAACGCGTGCTCTTCAGGCCTTAATGCCGTAGGAGAAGCGTTCAGATTACTCAGGAGCGGATACGAAGGGCCCGTGCTCTCCGGCGGTTCCGAGGCCCCCATCTGCAGGTTGTGCGTTGAGGGATATGGCCGCGCCGGCGCGTTATCCGCGATAAGAGATTTTTCAGCCAGCAGACCTTTCACCCGGACCCGGGACGGCTTCGTCATAGCCGAAGGCTCCTGTGTCATGGTATTGGAGAGACTGGATGCTGCGGTCAGAAGGAACGCCTGCATATACGGCGAAATAATCGGCTATGCAAATACGACAGATGCGTTTCACCAGACCAGACCTGACATCAGAGGAGAGGCCGGGGCGGTAAGACAGGCTGTCGCCGCTGCCGGGGTCAGACTGGAAGAAATCGACTATATCAATGCTCACGGGACTTCCACCCCTCTCGGAGACATGACTGAGGCCGGTGCCATCGCCATGGTGTTCGGAGACCTCACGCCCGGCGTTCCGGTCAGTGCGCTGAAGTCTATGACAGGCCACATGCTGGCGGCATCGGGATCGCTCGAAACGGCCTTTACCGCCATGAGTCTGAAGGAAGGCATCATACCGCCCACTCTGAATGTTCCCCCCCGGGACGACTGCTGCAATATCGCTCTGGTGAGAGAAGTCACCATGAAGAAAATGAGGCTTGCCCTCACCAATTCTTTCGGCTTCGGAGGGTTAAATGCGGTAGCCGTTCTGAAAAAATTTCCCTGAACCGCCTGATGGAGCTTTCTTCTCTTTACGCATGCTGAAAAACAGTTAGAGCATTCTTTCGCCTGAAAGAAATCTTGCCGCATCCTCTGCGGGGACAGGATAACTGAAGATGTTTCCCTGGAGTTCGTCACATTCAAGAGAGCGGAGAAATTCCAGGTGCTCTTCTCTTTCAACTCCTTCCGCGATCACCTTCATGTTCAGGCTGTGTGCCATTGCCACAATCGCCCTTGCGATAACCGCATCGTTCGGGTCGATTGCTACGAACGAGACGAAGGGCTCGACCATTTTCAATTTATTAATGGGGAAATACTTAAGATAAGAAAGGGACGAGTATCCCGTCCCGAAGTCGTCGATGGAAATGTGCACCCCCATCCTTCTGAGGGCCTGAAGCGCCTCGACGGAAATCTCGGTGTTATTCATAAAAATGCTCTCCGTCAGTTCCAGTTCCAGGAATTGCGAACCTAGACCTGTTTCTTTCAGGACCCGGCCGACAAGGGACACTATATCACCCTGCTGAAACTGCCTGGCCGAGATGTTCACGGCCACCCGGACAGGCGTCAGCCCGGCTTCCTGCCACAACTTGTTCTGTGTGCAGGCCTTGTGAAGGACACATTCGCCGAGGGGGAGGATGAGACCGGATTCCTCCAGCAGCGGGATAAATGTGTTTGGATAAACCACGCCGAAGTCCGGACGGTCCCAGCGCACCAGGGCCTCCAACCCGCTTACACGGCCTGTAAGAAGATCGATCTGCGGCTGATAGTGGAGGAAGAACTCCTCCCTTCTCAGGGCTAGACGAAGGCTGTTGTCGATCACCATCCTGTTGAATGACTTTATGTTCATTGCCGGCGAAAAGAATTTGTATGTATTCTTCCCCGCCTCTGCCGCATGCTGCATGGCCGTATAGGAGTTTTTTATGAGGGAGATGTCCTCATCGCCGTCGTCGGGATACACACTGATGCCTATGCTGGCGTTAACAAACAGTTCGTGCCCCCCGAGAAAGCAAGTCGAATTCAGAGCGGTGAAAATCTTGTCGGCGACATGGGTTGCGTCATCGGCATCGGTGACCTCCGGAAGGAGGATCATAAACTCGTCCCTCCCGGGCCTTGCCACCGTATCGCTCCTTCGAAGGCAGCCCCTCAGCCGGTCGGCCATTGTGCAGAGCAGCTGATCGCCAAATTTCTCTCCAAGCGTGTCATTGATCAGCTTGAGGTAATCCAGGCTGACAAACATGACGGCGACCGCATTTCCCCTGCGCCTGGCAAGCGCGAGCGCCTGTTTCAGCCGGTCACGAAAAATTTTCCTGTTTGGAAGGCCCGTCGCCGCATCATAAACCGCATTGTCCTTTTCTTCCAGATCCGCACCTCGCCCCTCTCATTATCATCATCCCCTTTCGTACGTCACCCTCCCTTTCTAATGAAGCCTGTCAGGAAACCGGCTTCTCATAAATCCTGTATTTTTTGTACAGCTCCCCGCCTATCATCTCGATTGTCCTCTGGACTGGTATATTATCTTCAAGTATCCACGAAAACTCAACTCTCTTGTAGTTCCCCTTCAAAATGGGTTTATATCCCTCCCTGAACATCAGGGCTTCGACCCCCCTGTTTCTGAATTCCTTCTTGATCCCCAGAAGCATCACCCTCAGATCCTTTATCCTTCTCGAATAATAAAGTGCCATGGCGAGGCTGAGGGGGTTCAGCTTCCCGTTCATATGCCTGAGGACAAAATTAAAGTCCGGAACGAGGCCCATGAACCCTGCAGGCTCGCCATCCTTTTCCGCTATAAGCGTCATTTCGGGAACTATGATCTGTTTGAGCCTGCCGGACGCGTATTCAAGCTCCTCATCCGTCATGGGAACAAATCCCCAGTTCTTCTCCCAGGCCGAATGATATACCTCCCTGAAAATGCCCATTTCAGCGCTGAAGTTTTTCATGTTTATCGGTCTGACCGTCATCCCTCTCTTCTCTGTGAGAACCGCAACACGGTGGACCTTTTCGGGCAGCCTCGCCCGGACCCGGTATATGTATGCAAACAGGTCCTTGACCTTCTTCAGCCCGTACTGCTCCGAAAGATCATTGTAGTAGGGAGGATTATAGGGCATCATGATCATGGGGGGCTCACCGAAACCCTCGACCAGGAACCCGCATTCTTCGTTGGTAGAGAAATTCATCGGACCTCTCATGGTATCCATCCCCTCTCCTTTCAAATACTTCTCCGCACTCTCAAAGAGTGCCCGGGAAACTTCCGCGTCATTAATGCACTCAAAAAAACCGAAGAAGCCCGTCCGTTCGTGATGAAAGTCGTTATGCCTCTCATCGACAAAAGAGATGATTCTTCCGGCGGGTCTGCCGTCCTTCAGGGCGACGAGGCGTTTTGCACGTGCGTGGTGGAAGTAAGGATTCTTGGCCGAGAAATGTACCTTCATCTCCCTGTTTAACTGCGGGACAAACAACGGATCCTTGTGGTAGAGATTGAAAGGAAAGCGGATGAAGTCATCGAGGGACTTACGGGCCTCAATGACCTCGATCATTTATATTATGCCCAGGGCCTTGCCCACTTTTTCGAAGGCATGTAAAACTTTGTCGAGTTGCTCATCCGTATGCGTGGCCATGTAACTGGTTCTGATGATGGACTTGCCGTTTGCGACGGCCGGGCTGACCGCGACATTTGCGAATACCCCTTCTTCCTGGAGCATCCTCACCATCGCAAAGGCCTTCATATCTTCACCGACCAATATGGGAATGATCGGGGTCTCACTGGGACCTGTCTCAAAACCCAGGGACTTGAACCCCTCGTGCATCTTCCGCGTGATAGTCCATAGTCTTTGTATGCGCTCCGGTTCGTTTTCGATGATGTCCAGGGCCGCGTCCACTGCGGCGATAGATGCGGGAGGGGGACTTGCGCTGAAGATCAATGCCCTCGCAAAATGCTTTATATAGTGTATAACCTTCTCCTCCCCGGAGATAAAC
>JARRRD010000048.1:12648-43906 GCA_037381085.1 Candidatus Sulfobium sp. | reverse complement strand
TATAACCTTTCAGGATCAATTTCGATGCAAGGAGCATGTCTTCGTTCATTATGGTCTTCTCAGGGAATCCCCCGGTCTCTTCGAATTCCTTTCTCCTTGCGGCGGAGCAGGCGTTTGAGAAAAAGAATGTTCTTATTCCCATAGACCTGATCTGGTCGCCGCCCTTCAACTCGGCTTTTTCCGGGTAATTAAAGGCCCTCGCAAACCGTTCAAGGGGAGGAGAGTCTTCCCGCGCCGACTGCCTTCCGTAACAAAGCGCGATATCCCGGTCCTGCAACGGTCTGATTAGGTTTTCAACCACATGTTCGTTGGCAGGCATTACATCCTGGGTCATGAAAACCACCGGGTCGCCCGCCGACGATCTCACCCCGAGGTTACGCGTGCCCCCATGGTCAAAATCCTTCTTGTTTATGAGGATAGTCCTCGCTCCATGGGCTCTGGCAAAGGCCAGAGTGTCGTCCGTCGAAGACGAGTCGATGACGGTTATCTCGCAGCGTACCGTCTGGAGTTTCAACGCCTCCAGCAACTCCGGGAAACGCCTTCCCGCATTCCAGGTAGGTATAATGATGCTGGTAATATCCGCCACGTCCCTCGGTGCTTCGCACTCCGTCAGTCGCTTAAAAAACGCTTCTTAACGCCTGTTGTCCGGTATCTTTATTCTAACTCAGGCCACACCTGTTCTGCACGGGCTCCTTGGTAAAAAGAAAAATTCCTGTGTTATAATCTCTTATGCAGGACTCAGAAGCGTCCCACGTTGCAGAAAGGCCGTTCCTCGGCCCGGATGACCTCCCGAAAGTGCCGTTCGTGATGAACAGCATATCGTCCCGTTTCATTCGGGAAAACCTCGTCGTGCCACTCGACCTGAAGCAGAATACCCTCAAGGTGGCCATGGCTAACCCGGGGGACAGGGAGACGATCGATGCCCTCAAAGTGGCGACCTCGTCGGATGTCCTGGTCTGCGGTGCAGACGTCAAGGCCCTGAATGATTACATATCGAAATTTTACGGCCAGGAATCCCAGGACATCAACAGGATTGTCGAAGACATGGGGGACAAGGGACTTGAATTCATCAAAGACGAGGAAGAAGACGTCGGTCACCTTAAAGACCTGGCTTCCGAGGCGCCCATAATAAGGCTGGTCAACCTTCTCATAACGAGAGCGGTGGAAAGCAGGGCGAGCGACATACATATCGAGTCTTTCGAGGACGAGCTGAAGGTGAGATACCGCATAGACGGCGTTTTACACGAATCGGAAACAACCCCCAAGAAACTTCAGGCGGCAATCATATCGAGGATAAAGATCATGGCGAAACTGAATATTGCCGAGCGAAGACTGCCCCAGGACGGCCGTATCCGGCTCAGGGTCGCCGACAAGGAGGTAGACCTCAGGGTCTCGACCATACCTGTCCTTCACGGTGAAAGCGTTGTAATGAGGATCCTACATAAGGAAGGTATCGTAATTGATCTTAACCTGCTTGGGTTCCCGCCGAAGACACAGACCTTATTCAACCAGCTCATCAATAAGCCGAACGGCATTATACTGGTTACAGGCCCGACCGGGAGCGGCAAAACGACAACGCTTTACGGCGCCCTCGACAAGATCAACTCTCCCGACAGAAAGATCATAACCGTGGAAGACCCCGTCGAATACCAGCTCAAAGGGGTAAACCAGATACAGGTGAAATCACAGATCGGACTGACTTTCGCCAACACGCTCCGCTCCATCGTCAGACAGGACCCCGATATCATAATGATCGGCGAGATCAGGGACCTCGAAACGGCGGAGATCGCACTTCAGTCGGCCCTTACCGGCCATGTTGTTTTCTCGACTCTCCACACCAACGACGCGCCCAGCGCCATAACCAGGCTCCTTGACATGGGCGTTGAAAATTTCCTCCTCTCGTCAACCGTCAGGGGAATCCTGGCCCAGAGACTCGTCAGGGTGATCTGCCCTTCCTGCAAGGAAGTCGACCAGTCGGCGGCCGACAAGGAGGAACTGGCGAAAATCGGCATCGGGACCGACATCCCCCTTTACCGGGGCGCAGGATGCGAAAAATGCGCCTTCACGGGATTCTACGGCAGGGAGGGGATATTCGAACTCCTTGTGATCGACGACGATGTCAGAAGTCTGGTCCTCAGGAACGCCGACTCCAACCAGTTGAGGGATTCGGGAAGGCGGCACGGCATGAGGACCCTCCTCGAAGACGGCGCTGAAAAGATAAAGGCGGGGATCACGACCCTGAGCGAGGTCCTCAGGGTCACTCAGGAGGTCTGATTGCCTGTCTTTTCATACAGGGCCACCACTCCCGACGGCACGATCGTAGAAGGCGTCATAGAAGCGACCGATGAACGAACGGCCGCCGACAGGCTCAAGAACACCGGCGTCATCCCCCTGAGGATCTTTACCCCGAAAGAAGACATAAAGAAGAAGCTCTTCAGCCGGTCTGCAAAGGGAGACGTGCTGACATTCACGACCGAACTGTCCTCGCTCCTGACTGCGGGGTTACCGCTGGACAGAGCTCTCAATATCCTCTCTGAAGTATCGGAAAACAAGGAGATGAAGGGCGTCATTCTGTCCATCCTGAAGTCGATCAGGGAGGGCAGCTCCTTTTCCGATGCGCTCCGGAAACATCCGAGAGTGTTCCCTAAGCTTTATGCAAACATGATAAGAGCGGGTGAAGCCGGAGGCGTTCTGGATGTGGTGCTTGACAAGCTGAACGAGTTCCTCGAGTCGTCGAAGGAGTTGAAAGACCACATATTTTCGGCGATGATCTATCCGGCCATTCTGATCGTGACAGGCGGCATGTCGATAACCGTTCTTCTTGTATATGTCCTCCCGAAATTCTCGGCGATTTTCGCCGAAATGGGCACCGCCCTTCCGCTCCCGACACAGATTGTGATCGCCTTCAGTAACGCGCTCTCCTCTTACTGGTGGGTGATTCTCTCGGCTGTGCTTTTTGGCGTAATCTCCTTCAAGAATTATGTGAAGACCGACGCGGGCAGGTACAAGTGGGACGAGTTTAAGCTCAGACTGATGGGTGATGTAATAAGGAAGATCGAGACAGCCAGATTCACGCGGACACTCGGAACTCTTCTGAAGAGCGGGGTCCCCCTCCTGCAGGCGCTGAACAACTCCAAGGATATTATCAGCAACCGGGTCATCGCCTCTTCAATCGATGCCGTTTCGAAGGGCGCAAAAGAGGGCAAAGGCATTGGCGTGCCGCTGACAAACTCGAACGTTTTCCCGCCCCTCGCTCTTTCCATGATAAAGGTAGGTGAGGAGACGGGGCAGCTCGACACAATGCTGCTGCGGGTCGCGACCACTTATGAAAAAAGCCTGAAGCTTGCCATAAAGCGTTTTATCAGCTTCTTTGAACCGGTCATGATCCTCACCATGGGCGTCGTGATCGGTTTTATCGTCGTTTCGATGCTTATGGCAATATTCAGCATAACCAATCTGCCTTTCTAGACGGTGTCTTGAGGACAATGAGAAACGAAGGGTTCACGCTTCTGGAGTTATTGATAGTACTGTTTCTCATAAGCCAATACCCTTCCCGCGGGAAGGTTTCATGCCACTGCAAGGGAAATGGCCGCTACGATCAAGCACGCCAGATCACTTGCGCAGATACGGGATAAAGATCAGACGCTGCTGATAAACCTTGACACGAAGGAGTACGGGATAGAGGGCCTTAAAACCATGAACATTCCGGGCAACATCAATATCAGGATAGAAGATCCCTTCTATGGCGACATAAGACAGGGCAAATATGCGTTCACATTCCACGCATACGGAAGCGCGGAGGGCGGGACAATAGTGCTGTGGGATGATAAGAGGAGCGTTACCATAAGTCTGGACCCCATCGTGGGGTCCATTATTATCAAGGGAAAAACATGAGAGGAAAAACTGCCCGGAACGACTTCCTATGTTCCCGTGACGATGGATTCACCCTCCTGGAGATCCTGGTGGCCTTGGCCATTATGAGTATAGCACTTGTGGTGGTATTTGAGTTGTTCTCGGCAAACATGAAAGGGATCGCAGCGTCCGGGGATTACCTGCACGCTGCGATGATCGCCGAGTCGAAGATGAGAGAGATTCTTGATGACGACAAGCTCACCGAGAAGTCCTGGACCGATGTTACAAAAGACGGGCACCAGGTCGACGCCGTGGTTACCAAGGTGGATGATAAGCGGACAGATAACCTACAGGTGAGACTGCTGAAAATAGATGTGACCGTTCACTGGACGAACGGATCACGGGAAAGAACGATAACACTTGAGACAATGAAGCTGTTAAAAAAGCAGGCTTAATGAAACGTCGTCGGGCAGGAAGCGTCGAAAAGAGAATCCATAGCGCAAGGAGCATGGCGCAACATCGCCAGGCAGGAGACGGTACACCAGGACATTTCAGGCGGTCCGCCTTTCCTTCAGACGGCGGCTTTACCCTTCTGGAACTGATAGTCTCCTTTGCCATATTGGGCTTCATTGTACTCATCACAGCGGGAGCAATGAGGCTCGGCATCCATGCGGTCGACTCGGGCGAAAAAAGGATCGATTCTATCGAAAGACTGAGGACATCCCTGAACATCATTGATTCACAGGTCCAGTCCGAAACACCACTGACATTCGACGACAACGGGGAGAAGAAACTCTACTTCCAGGGAGAAAGGGACTCCATGCAGTTCGCCACCAATTATTCGATCTGGGGCGGGCAGACGGGTTACGTGGTTGTGAATTACAAGGTAGAGCCGGACGGCGATGGTAAACAGGAACTGGCCGCGTCGGAAAATGTGATAGGCATCGACGGGGAAAGGGACACCACGCTCTTCACCGGCATGGATTCCATTTACTTTGAATATTTCTACAAGGGCCCGACGGACGAGAATGGAAGCTGGGTGAACACATGGCAGGATGATACCAGCGTGCCCGGTAAAGTAAAACTGCACCTCGTGAGTGGACAAGAAGACTTCTCCCTTATAATCCCGATGCGGACACCGGGCACTGTCGCCCAATCCGCTGCGAACTCGCTAAACCAGAACTTACCCGCCCGGAGCCCGGCCGATCTCCTTCAACAGATGATGCGAAGATAGATGAACATGGCAGCCTCAGAGAAAAAGACAGGCAACAGGCGGGCGGCAAGGGGCTCCAGTCGCGTTGCAAAGGCGCTGGACATGTCATCTGCAGAGAAAAAGACTGGACTGCCGGGATCCCGAGCGGCAGGTGCGGCAGGGTCGGAAGACGGGATAGCGCTCCTTTTGGTGCTCTGGGTCTTGACAATACTCACCGTCATTGTCTTCTCATTCTCGTATATGGCCAGGACGGAGACCCTCTCCGCTCTCGCTTTCAAGCAGGGGCTGCAGCAAAAATTTATTGCCGAGGCAGGGATAGAGAGGGGAATAATGGAGATCTTCTATAGAAGAATGAATTTGAACAACCCCGCCCCCCAGGAGGGGATGGAGGTATGGAAAACCGACGGCACGCCGTATAAGGTAAAGATGAGCAACGGCAGGTGTACAGTCAGCATTACGGATGAATCCGGGAAGGTGGACATAAACCAGATAAAAGATGTAAACTCAGATATATTAAGGAATTTGCTCGTAAGCTTAGGGGTCAAGAAGGAAGACAGCGATGTGATAGTCGATTCTATACTCGACTGGAAAGATCCCGATGATCTTGTTCATGCCAACGGGGCTGAAAGTGAGTATTATGAATCCCTGCCGCATCCCTACAAGGCGAAGAATGCCGATTTTGATACGCTGGAGGAACTTTTGCTCGTTAAGGGAATGACCCCTGAGATACTTTACGGTAGTGGGGGAAAGAAGGGCCTGATCGATTTTCTCACAATCAACTCGAATACAAACAGGATCAACGTACTAGCCGCCCCGAAAGAGGTTTTAGAGGCGATCCCGGGTATCGGTTCCGAGGTTGCCGATCAGATAATTAGCCTCAGGGGAAATGCGCAAGACCAGGCGAGCATTGCGACTATTCAGGGGTTGATCTCGAAAGTGCCGCCGCCCTTCAACGGTTTTATATCTGCAACGGGTAACGGCAGCACCTTCAGTATCGAGTCCGTCGGGTACTCGGGCGACGGGAAAACAGGTTATGCGATAAGGGCGACGGTCCTCATAGACGGCAATGACTCTTTCAAATATGTTTATTATAAAAGTCCTTCTGATTTTGCGTCAGGGATAAAGCATGACAACAACACAGGCAGTTAAGAAGCTGGGTGACACGGCGTCTGTTTCCGTTGCGAGACTGAAGTCAGCGTGGGTCCCGCTGAAGAGGATCCTTGCTTTCAGCCCCGCCGACGATTCTATTGCGCCCCAGAAAAGCCTGGCCGTCTCCCTGGAAAAAGGCGGTGCCTCCGTCGTCTACGGGTCACGCTTTCTGTCAAAGATAACATTCAAGGCCGTAAAGAAATATTTTTTTGAGGAGGGCAAATACCCTCAACCCGAAGATCTCGCGTCCTCGCTCACCCTGGCGGCGAACGAGTTCGGGGGGATCAGGTCCGACATCAGCCTGAACATTCCGAAGGCCTGGACTATAATCAGGACCGCTGAATTCCCTTCCACGGTAAAGGAAAACCTGCCTGACGTAGTATTTTATGAAATAGACAGGCTTACTCCCTTCATGCCTGATGAATCTTTCTTCGATTTCCGCATATTGAAAGAACAGGACGGAAGGCTTACCGTTCTGCTCATGGCGGCGAAAGCAGAGATGGTAGCGCCTTACATCAAGGCCCTGGGTGAGCATGGTTTTAAAGTCGGGTCCCTCACCGTCGACCTGTCGAGCATTGGCACTCTTTGCCGTTACTGGAACAAGGGAGGGGATACCCTCTTCGTCCGTGTAGGCGAAGAGGGATATGAAGGGGCGCTGTTCATAGACGGCTCTGTTGCGCAGACCATTTCCTCGGCGGTGCCGGCCTCGGATAGAGAGGCAAGAATAAACGGGGTTACCGCCGAGATCAGGGCGATGATGGACGCTGCCAGGGACCGGGCAAAGAATCTCCAGGTTGTCGCGCTCTTCTCCGACAAGGACCCGTCGCTGAAAGAGTCTGTCAGGTCGCGGTTGGACTTTCCCTTAAAAATCCTGGGGGAGACCGATCTCGGACTGAAGCTCCATGGGGCTGCGGAAGAGGTACCTTACGCCGCTGCCGGGAGCCTGCTTGAGTCGCTGTGGCCCGGATCAAAGGGGCTTAACTTGCTGAAAAAAGGGAAATATGAAATAGCGAAGAACCCTGTAGCCCTGTCCGTGATACTCATCCTGGCTATCGTCACCGTGGGTGTTTTTAATGTCACGGCCCCCGTGCGGCTGGAAAAAGAAAGACTGCAGTCTTTCAATCAGCAGATAGATAAGAAAAAGAAAGAAGTGCGGAAAGTGGAAGCACTGAAGAAGGAGGCCGATTCGTTGAAGGGAGAGATTTCCACGATCAACAATTTCAAACTGGAAAATCCCTTCATGCTGAACCTCCTGAAAGAACTCACGGTCATTCTCCCCATGACCACGTGGCTTACGAGGGTGCGCATGACGGATTCGACTGTCCAGATCGAGGGATATTCAGACTCCGCGACGAGTCTTTTGCCGAAACTGGAGGCTTCGCCTTACCTGCAAAAGGTAGAGTTTGCATCTCCCACATTCAGGGACCGGCGTATGAATGCCGACAGGTTCAATATCAAGATGGAGATCGAGGGTCTCAAGAAAGCCGAGTCTGAAGGGGACAAGAAGGAGATAAAGTCAGGCAATGAAAAAAAGTAGGACTTTGTTCATAACCATCCCGCTCATGGCAATCCTGCTCGGCGTTGCCGCTTACAAGTACGGCTTCGTCCAGGTCCGTGCCGACATGGCATCACTGAGGGACGAGCAGTCCGTAAAAGCGAGATTACTGGGAAAATATATCGCCCTCATCTCGGAAAAACCCGAACTGACAAAAGAGATAGCGGCCCTGACGGAAGAGCGAAAAGCCGATGACTCAAAGCTCATCGAAGGGCAGACCCCTTCGCTGGCAGCCGCCGCGCTCCAGGACATCGTGAAGGGAATTGTCACGGGAAGGGGCGGGACGATATCGAGCGAAAGGGTCGGCAAGCAGGATGACCTGGGCCATTTCAGGATGATCAACGTCAGCATCGATACCATACTGCCCGATGTAAGGGCCCTGGGTGATGTGCTGTACTCGCTGGAAACGCGCACGCCGTACCTTGTGATCAAGGAAATGGACGCACGTGTAAGAAACTACAGGAATCCAAGGGAGCTGATGGTAAAGTTTGATGTATCGGCCCTGACGAGCGCGAAATAGGATGCGGAAAATAAGATACCTTCTAAGCAATATTAACCTGGCCAACATCCTTCTGGCCGGGGGTCTGATCGCCGTCGCCTATTTCACCTTTTTCGCCGCTTCCTCCGTCAGGGTCAAATACAAGAGGCCGGTCGTGAAAAAAGCAGCGGTCGACAAGAAGCCGGCAGAAGTAAAAAAAGTGGCTCAGGACGAAAAGAACCCTTCCCCTGCCGACTATATGGTAGTTGCCGAGCAGAACCTGTTTAATCCCGGCAGGAAAATTCCCGAGCAAAAAGACCAGAAACAGGCGGCCCCTCTCCCGAAGCCCGACTTTGTTCTGGACGGGACCCTGATGACGAACGGAATGAAAATAGCCTTCATGGAAGACAAAAAGGCGCCCGTAAATACTCCTGGGAGGCCGAACAGGCAGACGGCGCTCAGGATGGGCGATTCGCTGAGCGGCTTTACCCTCACGGAAATAGATGTAGACAAGGTTGTGATGCAAAGGGGAGAAGAGAAGGTGGTCGTCGCACTGGAGAGCGCGGAAAAAGACAAAACACGACACCATTCCGAGACTAAGGCTGCCGCACCCGGACCGGCCCGCCCAATACCGCCCGGAGCGGTCCGGCAGAAAGCGGCGGGCCCCACTCCCACGCCGGCGGCAAGACAGGCTGCAAGGAATAAGTTCCTAAACATGTTTAAATCAATGCGACGCTGAAGATGCCTGGACGCGACTGGAAGAATCCTTCCCTCAGTTCGCTTTATCACGGTAGCAGAGAAAGCCAAGTACGGTATCAACCGGCTCCGCTCGACGAGACAATTGAACCTCAGAGTGGAATATACTTCATAAAAAGCCAATTTAAAAGACCCGGAAGCTTGCAGCAGCCTTAGAACTACTTGTGATGTCGCTATGTGATCGTCGTGATAATCAATCGGCGAGGGCGCAAAAACAATCTCCGGCGTTATTTCACGGATGATCCCGGCAAGCCGCTGAAAAACCTCTTCACCATACCTGCCGATCTCTCCATCGGGAAGATCGAGGAAGAGCGGTTCCCTGCAGCCGAGAAGCCGGGCCGAGCTGACTGCCTCCTTCTGCCGCGCCGCTGCTACCTCCGCCGACGGATCCCCATGCAATTTCTCACCGTTGGTAATAAATGTCAGGGTCAAATCCGTTCCAGCCTCGTGAAGAAGTTTGAGAGTCCCCGAACAGCCCAGCGCTTCGTCATCAGGATGAGGTGCGATAACAAGGGCGGAACGGCCTTCGATCGAAGTGAGAATCATCTGTATCTCCTCTCAGTCATAGACTTTTCCCGGCCAAATTTCTTAGACTATTTCTTGATGCAGAACCTTGCGGAAGCGACAGCGCCGTCCGAAACCGAGACAACGTCCTGCCCTTTGTGCAAGCCGTCAAACGATTCTATTATACACACTTTCGGCGAACTCCACGTTGTATTGTGCCGGGATTGCGGTCTCCGTTACCTGAATCCGAGGATAAAGGAATCGGTCATGAGAAAGCGGTATGAACGCAAAACTTACTTCTCGGGCGGAGACGCATCGGGATATGGCGACTATTACTTGCAGGAAATCAGCCTCAGGCTCACATTCCGGAGATTCCTCAAGAACCTGCAGAAGGTCGTCCCACAAGCTAAGAACCTGCTTGAAGTGGGCTGCGGGTACGGTTTCTTTCTGGACAAGGCGAAAGGGTTTTTCCCCCGCCGCACAGGCATCGAGCTTTCGGCCGATGCGGCAATGACGGCGCAGAATGTAAGCGGCGCAAATATCCACGTCGGAAGCGTTCACTCGCTGCCTCGGGATATAAAGGACTTTGGTGTCATAATAATGATCAATGTCATCGAACACGTTTATGAGCCATTACTTATGCTCTGCGTCAAACCATCAAATAAATAGGAGATTGCAATCAGCACACGTTACGGAGCGTCGGCATTGTGTAAGCGTTTACTGCAAGTGCTTCCCTTTGTTATCGCCGTCTCATACATGACGGCTTTCAGCGCCGTCGACAGTTACCCATACTCCCTCTCCGCTCCGGATGACCAAGGTCTGTTTCAGCGGATAGCCCTAAATATCCTTAACAGGGGAGCATTCTCGGGAAGTCTTGCCGGGAAAGCAATTTTCTGCCCAACCAGGCCGCCACTGTACCCTTTAATTTTAGCGCTTACATGGAAAATAACAGGTAGCACGTCCCTGCTTCCTATAAGGCTCATCCAGGCCGTCTGCTATCTTTTTACACTATACTTCATATCCCGGATCGCCACCATGGTTGCGGACGGCAACAGGAGGTACGGTCTTTTCAGCGCGCTTTTTGCTTCCCTCATCCCCTTTGCAGCAGCCGCTACTCACGTCATATTAACAGAGAGCCTGACACTGTTTTTTCTCACGGTCACCGTGTTCTTCGCGGTAAGCTTCAGGACTAAATCGGGCCTGCCCTCGCTTTTCGCTCTCGGTGCGAGTCTTGGCCTTTTGATTCTGCTGAGACCAACCTTCATGCTCATCCCTGCACTTTTTCTCGGCTACGTTCTTTTATCCCCGAAAATAAAGAAAAAAGACGTCGTGCCCGTAGTCCTAGCAGTGGTTCTGCCTCTGGCGGCTTTGGTGGTGCCCTGGACAATGTATGTCAAGTCTGAGACAGGCACATGCACCCTCGTAAGGACAGGTGTGGGATTAAACCTCATGACGGGCATTCTACAAAACAATCCTCCTCTCCTTGAGGATGTCCGTAAGAATATCGTTCATTTTCAGAAGAATGCGCACGCCGGCAATGATTTGGACTTGATTAAAGAAAGAGAATCGCTCGTACGCTCAGGACGAGACACTCTTATTCTTGGGGGACAGTTTCCTAAGCATGTCTTGAAACTCGCATCTTTCTGTGCTTATAAATATATTTCGATCTGGACCTCTCAGCCATTCACTTCCAGCGAGATAGTTGAATGCGACCAATTCCTGAAGAAAACCGCTTTAGCTTGGGCTGAGTACCACCCTTTCGGTTACCTGCAGACAGTTGCGGCTAACGCCGCGACGCTGATGTTCGGCAAATTTCAGCCACTTGTCTATCATGAAATAGGACCGCATCTCTATCTCTTCACGGCTGCCGTAAGGTGGGCATTTTTATTCTTTTTTATTGGTGGGAGTGTCCTCCTTCTGAAACGGCGGAAATTTCACGTAGCTTTTTTCCCTCTGGCCCTCGTTTTTTACATTATAATAGTGCATTCGCCGATGCACACCGAGCCCCGTTACTTCATATATGCTTACTCCTTCATGGGAATGGTACTCCCGGCCTTTTTGCCGGGTGGCATCAGCAATGACCCCGGACGCGGAGAACCAGGGAATCGTGGATAAGAATTTTCTTTCTGTCGTGGTACCCGTTTACAACGAGGCCGATTTGTTGTCTGGTACACTCAATGCAATATGCGCTGAGCTGAGTCTCGTTGAAATAGCTTACGAAATCATAGTCATCGATGACGGGTCGACGGATGGGACTTGGGAACTTCTTTGCCGCACGTCACGGGAACTCCCTGCAGTGAAGGCTATAAGGTTGAGTCGTAATTTCGGTAAGGAATCAGCCCTCACTGCAGGCCTCAATTTCGCGCGTGGCGATGCCGTTATCGTCATGGATGGCGATGGACAGCATCCGCCGAACCTCATACCAGAAATGGTAAGAATATGGCGGGAAGACGATGTGGACGTAGTGGAAGGAGTCAAGACCGGCCGGGGGAGTGAACCCGTTTTGTCAACTTTGAGGGCGCGGCTCTTTTACTACCTTATGAAAAAACTTACAAGCCTTGACCTTGACTCGGCTTCCGACTTCAAGCTCATCGACAGAAAGGTTGTTGACGCACATAATAGTCTGCCTGAAAGTGCAAGGTTCTTCCGGGGAATAATCTCCTGGCTGGGCTTCAAGAGAGTCCAAATCCCTTTTTCAGTCAGGGAAAGAACATCCGGGCAGTCCAAGTGGTCTCTGATTCAACTCATCCGTCTAGCGCTCCGTGCATCCACTGCGTTTTCCTCGGTCCCTCTTCATCTCATTACGATTATGGGAACAGGGACGTTGATATTCAGTGTGTTACTGGGCATACAGACACTATACATGAAATTTTCGGGCGCGGCTGTCAGCGGCTTTACGACCGTAATTCTCTTGCTTCTGTTTGTAGCCAGTGTGCTTATGCTGAGTCTGGGGATAATCGGGATTTACATAAGCAGGATATTCGAAGAGGTAAAAGGAAGGCCCCATTTCATATTAGAAGACTTTGCAAATTTTGGAAAAGGCGCTTCTGCTCAAATGGGACAGAAAAAGCAGCCACAAGATTAGAATTACGGACCGAAGCCAGCGGGATAAAAGGAACTGCAGGAGGCTTGGCTTTCCTCACCTTCTCCACTGAACGCTCCCTTTGTCATTTTTGACCGCCAATTCAAGCAAAGGCGAGTAGCTGAGCCAGCCGTCGGGAGAAACGTACCTCAAGCGAAGATAAACCGTTTCGCCCCTGAAAGAAATAAATGCCTTCCCATTTTTTGGCAGAGGGAATTTTGATTCGGATGTGCGTCCGACAAAAAGCGTATAATCCCCTTTTTGATAAGGACCGAATGTCCAAGCAAAAACTGCCCTATTATAATTTACATTCATCGATAAGGATTTGTCCATTCTTATCCCCTGGTGGGACCATCTTCCGCAAAAGTCTCTGACATCTCCGGAAACGAGTACCCCAAGCCGCGGATCAAAATGCCATATGTGCCTGAAAGAGTTGACGACATCACCACCCTTATCTCCCCGTAACCTGTCCAGGCAGATAATCCTGGAATCTGAAATGGCCGAAGGGCCCTGTCCAAGGCGAAGGACATCCTTCCTAAGCCAGGACAGTCCGGAATAATACCATCCCGAGGAGCTCGGGTTAACCAGGAGGTCGGTGGCCGAACCATGCTCGAAGACAAACTTTCCTTCTTCGCCCTGACGCTTGATATTCCCTCGCGTCAGTGACGCATTGGAGAGAGAGACACAAGAAAAACAAGCCAACAGTGTTATGCCCCACAACGATATAACAATCCTGGCGGGCATTTTGTTCATCCTGTTGTTGAGCCTGTTCCACGAAATAAGGTGAACAACGATCCAGAAGAAAAACGGCAGCCACACATATCGGGGCGACATTATGGATGATACGGGGAAGATCGGAAGAAGAAGCAGGGCAGAAACGGCAAGCTCATTAAGTAAGCTTTTCCTGTCTGATAGCACAATGACCGCCGCAACAGACAGCACAGAGCTACTCCCTATAAACCATCTCCACCAGTGGACCGGAGGTCCCTGCACACCCCTCATTGCATCCACCACCCTCAACGGGAAAAGCATGACATTCTTAAACCATGCGGATATCTCGCTATATCCCCCTACGAGGCGACCCAGCATATACCACCGCCAGAAAACATAAACCGCGAGCACAATCAGCCAGGGAACAACGCGCTTCAATCTTTTGAGTGGAGAACCTTCGCGCAGCAATAAAAGAAGAAAAGGCAAAGGCACATAGACCTCCTTCGCGGAAACAGCTAAGAGATAAAAGAAAGTTCCGACAACGCTCAACCATCCCGGGCTTTCACGCATATCCTTTGTGAAACAATAGACCGAGAGGGCCGCAAAAATAAACCCTTCCAGATAGTGCCGAACCATTAACATTTGGGAAAGCCGCGCAAAAGGCGGTGAAACGATGAAAAGGAGCACACCCCAGAACGACAGGACCGACGGAAACCACAGCCTCAGAACGAAATATGCTATACCAGCGAGAAGGCATAGGCTTGCCAGTTGATGGAGGTAGAATCCGAAAGGATTGATGCCGAAAAGTTTGTGATCGAGATCAAAGGAAAAAACGAGCCATGGAGTGAAATTGCTGACGGTCCCCTTCTGCCAGACGGCCGGCACAAAAAAATATTCCCAGGGATGGTACAAGATAGCGTGTTTAAGGATCAGGGGGTCATCGCCAAGCCAAAAGGCGCCGAGTATCGAGTTGTAAAGGACCGCAACTGACACCATGAGGAAAAGCGGGTAAAAAGTTTCCGGGCTCCAACGCTTCCCACTCACGGTCTCCCGGCAAATCGGCCCGGGAATGCGTATTCTTCTCAAAATACAAATCCTTTCCGAGTTTTTCTATTATTGACTAATAACATCTCTTTTTTCCATAATTACGATATGTGGTTTCCAGCTTTTGACGATGAGTTCCTCCATGTCGCGACATCTTTTGCAGAATGTTGTGTCATCGAAAGACAATGACTTGTGCTTAAATACGTGAAAGAAATTCCGGGCGCTGCCTTTGCCATCCTGAGAAATTTGTATCGATATCGACACATAATGTTCCGAATGGTCATTGCAGAAATCAAGGGACGCTTTGCAGGTTCAGTGGGGGGGTTCCTATGGAATTTTATCCATCCCATCATCATGCTCACTGTCTATCTTTTCGTGTTTGTCTACGTCTTCAAGTTGAGGGTGAGCGCAGAGGGCGGTGCAGGAGCCTCCGCCGTGTACATAATGGCCGGCTTGTTCCCGTGGATGGTCATCTCCGAGGGGTTGATGAGAGGCACCTCTTCCATGATAGAAAATTCAAACCTTATCCTGAAGACACCTTTTCCGACGGAGATACTGCTGGGGAAATCGGTGCTGGCTCCCCTTTGCAGTTACGGGGTTGCCATTCTCCTTCTCGCCGTTTACGCAGTCTTTGCAACCGGTTCTGTCAGTCTTGTCCTTGCCCTGCCCGTATTGCTTGTTTTGCAAATACTGTTCACAATGGGCGTAACTTTTCTCACCTCGACGTTGTCGGTATTTTTCAGGGACGTTCTGCAGTTCGTGCAGATCTTGGTCACGTTTTGGATATATGTGACACCTATCCTCTACCCCGCGAACATGCTTCCGGGCTGGGTACGCGGCATTATGTATGCTAACCCCCTCTATCCCTTGATCTCACTCTATCAGTCGCTCTTGATCAAGGGTGAGCTGGGTCAATGGCTAATGGTCTGGCTTGCCCTTGCGTGGTCTCTCTCTTTCTTCGGCGGCGGGGCATTCATTTTCAATAAGCTCAAATATGAGTTTGCTGACTGGTTATGACAGCTGTCGAGGCAAGAAACCTTACAAAAATATACAGGATATATCAGTCTCCTGTGCAAAGGCTGAAAGAAATCTGTTTTCGGAAATCCTATCATTCCGACTTTATCGCTCTTCGTGATATAAATTTTTCCGTGCCGATGGGTGGAACCTTCGGGATAATTGGTGAAAACGGCGCGGGGAAAAGCACCCTTCTGAAGATTCTCGCCAAGACACTGAAGCCAACAACCGGAGATTTGTCTGTAAACGGCAGAACGTCTGCACTGCTCGAGCTCGGGGCAGGATTCAATCCCGAACTGACCGGAGAGGAGAATATTTATCTGAACGCTTATCTGATGGGCTTTTCGAAAGAGGATATTGACAAAAAGAAGCAGGAAATTGTCGAATTCTCCGAACTCGGTGATTTCATAGGCAGACCGATAAAGACTTACTCGTCGGGCATGCAGGTAAGGCTTGCTTTTTCAATAGCAACTAGTGTAGACCCGGACGTATTGATTATTGATGAGGCCCTTTCAGTCGGGGACCTGCACTTTCAGAAAAAATGCATCGACAGGATGATGCAATTCAGGGAGAGAGGAAAGACCATTGTATTTTGCTCTCACAGTCTCTACCACGTGCAGGAACTCTGTCAGAAGACGATATGGTTGCAGAACGGCGCTGTTCGTTCCTCAGGGGATACCGGGAAAGTCCTTAACGAATATCAAAACTACCTGAGGGAAAAGGATTTCACTAATCCCGAAGTTGTGGAAAGTGCAAGTGAGCCTGAAGGTCCCGTTCAAATTCAGGAAATTTCGTTGTGTGATGCATATGGTCAAGAAATAGACTCAATCAGGACGTTTCAGCCATTATATCTGAAAATAGTGTTGCGGAGTGTCAACACCCCGACGATAAGGGGACATATCGGTTTTGCCTTGATAAGAAACGATGAGGAGGTCTGTTTCGGAACAGCAACACATTTTGACGGTCATGGGCCCGTCTCTTTTATTGACGGGATGGAGGTTAAGATTTTTTTCCCTTCGTTGGCACTTCTTAACGGCATATATTACTTCCGCGCTTCTGTGGCGGATGATACCGGCCTGCATCCATACCATACTCTGAGTTCGCCGCCCTTTGCTGTTCAGAGTCAGATGAAAGAACTGGGGGTGACGTATTTGGAGCATTCGTGGAAAGTCGGGGAAGACTGAATCGGAATGGTATACTACAATATCATTCTGATATCGTGAAATTAATGCCGGAATGCATTCGATTGTTGATAACGCGGGAGAAGCGGGGCATCCCAGCCGCTGACAGGACCTGCAATTACGAAAGGGGTTTAAACCATGTCTGATCGCACTAGCATTGTTCAAGGTAATACCCCCGGCAATGCCGGTAGAAAGAATAAAGTTGTTTTCTGCTTTCATACCCACGATCACGAAGTCAATTTCGGGGTTTCCTTCCTTTCCGCAGCCTTGAAAAAAGTCGGCATGGCTACCGATCTAGTGATCTACAGACAGATTCCAGGCAGGGAACCGGATAGCCCGGAACAGGTAGTCTCCAGAATACTGGAAAAAGAGCCTGACATCGTCGCTTTTTCAGCCATGACGTTTAACTGGCACAAGATCAAACCTGTCATATCGCTCTTGAAGAGGCAATATCAAGGCCTTATAATCGTTGGCGGTTATCATGCCGTCCTTTCACCCGAAGAGGTTCTTTCCCATCCGGGCGTGGACGTCGTTTGTCTAGGAGAGGGTGAGCGGCCGCTTATAGAACTCGCGAACCGCTATGTAAGGGGAAGCAATGACCGCCTCGAAATCCACGGGTTAGTCTTTAAGGACAGAGGAACGTCTCCCGGAGCAATGAGCAAGAGATGGCTTCTTGAAATCCTGGGAGAATACCCGTATTTCGATTATGACCTCTTCGACCGGGAGGGGGATACCGGACTGAGGCAGAAACACCTTGGCACGCTGTCGCCATCGGGAATCTTCTCGCTGCCTCTTATCACCGGAAGAGGTTGTCCTTACCGTTGTACATATTGCAGCAACAGTGCGTTAATCGATTTCTACGGAGGCCCGAAGCGCTTCGTTCGCCGGTACTCTCCTGGTGCGGCTGTTGCCGGCATCAAATCTCTTGTGCGGACCTACAAACCTCAATTCCTGGAATTTCTGGACGAAACATTCACCTTAAGCAAGAAGTGGGTCAAAGATTTCTGTCTCCATTACAGCGAAGATCTGAAGGTCCCGTTTTTGATCATGAGCAGGATCGACACTATTGATGAGCCTACGATAGCCCTTCTTGCGGAGTGCGGACTTAAAGTCTTTCTTTTCGGCATCGAATGCGGCGATGAGGATTACCGCGTAAGATACCTAAAGAGAAGGATGTCGAACAAAACCATTATTGAGGGTGCACGACTTCTGAAAAAGTACGGGATCATAAACGTAACCTTCAATATGTTCGGAATGCCCTTTGAAACAAAGGAGACAATAAACAGAACGATAGCCCTCAATGAAGAGATCGAGCCCGATGCCGCTATCCCGTTCATTTACCAGCCATTTTCCGGCACGGAACTCGGACAGCTCGCAAATGACAGCAATATAGTCCCGCCGCCGCCTGAAGAGCGGTGGGACTTCTGCTCGCCGTCTTTGGATACTCCTGAATTGCCTGCTTCGTACATTGTCGAGGTAACCGACAGGTTTCGTGACAGGTTTGCGTCCCGACACATCCAGGCGATTTACGAAAAGGTCAGGGCAATTGTATCATCCTGAATGATATCGCCCGAATTTATCAGACAGACTATTTACTATTTTGTGAAACTGCCTCTTTTTTCCCTGCAGCTCCGCCGGAACCAGTTCTCAGCGCTTGAGGATATTTCCTCAATATGTCCGTCGGGACCGAAGACGGAGTACTATCACAACGCCATTGTGCAGGCATGCGGCACCCATAGCTTCCTCGGCGGGCGTGACCCCGAGCGATTATTTGGCCTATATAATGCGATTTCGGCCATACGGGAGGCCGACACTTTCATTTATCCGTTTCTCACAAATAAGAACCTGCGTTCCTTCAACGAATTCAGGAACATTGAAATCCTCTCCCTGTCTTATGAGAAGGGGCCGGTTCTAATCCTATATGCCCATACGGGGAGTTATTATCAGGCCAGCGCTGCTTCGGGGGTACTTGGTTACAAAGTCTATCCGATAGCCTATGGCACCGACCTGACAACAATGGAAAAACCCTTCAGGTGGCTTTTCCAACTGAATATGAGCTTAAGCGAAAGACATTTCTCTGGAGGAAGCTATCTCTATACAAACACGCCTTCTTTTACCCGCTCTCTTAAGAAAATCGTAGCTGAAAGAGAAAGAGCTATCATATATTCGGCCATTGATCTCCCTCTATCGTTTATGGACCGGGAGCGGCGCGAGGTGCCTTTCCTGGAGGGAAAGACTGCTCTGCCTCACAAACTTGTCAAAATGTTCCTGCGCCGTCTGTTACCCGTCGTCATAGCTTTTTCCTCCGTCCGCATCATCGAAGGGAAGGTTAAACGTGTGCTCCATTTTGAAAAGATCCCTGATAGCTTGCAGGTTGAGGAGATACTCAGGTATTACGCTTCACGGCTTGAAGATTTTCTTCGTCGGGACCCCGAGCAATTCCTGAATCTGATAAACATCGGCGATTTTTATGTGTAAGCCTTTGCTGGACCTTAACTACAGGGTGATCACCCCCCTGGTCGGCCATTTGCAGCCTCGAAATGCATACAGGGTGAACAAACTCACAGGTGGAATCGGAAAGCCCCTCGAAAAACACAGTTCTTTCGTCTTTTCATCACCGGCGTCCCCCATAGGCATCGACGCACTCGTCAATTGCCTTGGAGTCGCTCCAGCTACCGCCGAAAGTATAGTGAAGAGAATATATCGGCTCGAAACGCGCTGTGAGATGGAGCACTTATGGCTCGCTGAGCGCCGGCACGATCTTCTGCCCCAGATCATCGACATGGACTCCGTCCAGGTCGTAGCTGCGGCAATCAAAGACAAGGGTCCGATGCTGCTGCTGTCGGCGCACACCCTGTACTATGTCACGTTATTATGGGCACTTCATGCGATGGGCAACAATGTTGCTTTTATGATGGTGGATCCGCGTTCAGCTCCACGGCACTATGGCGCGCTTCACGAAGGCATTATGAAGAGTGCCGATTCCCTATCCCAACTGATGCCTGTTCTGTTCACAAATGAAGGCAACACGGTAAATCGCAGTATTGGTCTTCTTAAGGAAGGGTATACAGTGATGATGCTTCTTGACGTCCCTGGTAAAAGGGAAACGGGACTGAGAGTTAAAATGTTCAATGACATCTTTTTTGTTCCAGCAGGATGCACCAGGATCTGCAAGGGATATGGAGTGCCGGCAGCATCTGTTTTTTCTTTTGTTTCCGGGATGGACAAGCCTTATAGCGTTTCATTTTCTCTTCTCACGTCATGTCCCGAGAGAATCGATGTCCAGGAGTGGGCAAGGCATTTGGAGAGCATAGTGCGCCGTTCGCCGTATTCCTGGATCGGCTGGTTCGGATTGCGCGGTATGCAGTAAACTGCTCCAAGGTGAGGCGCGTCAGGACAAATCCGTCGCTGGATTACTCATAGAGATGGCATTTACGATATAATATGTAATGTCAGGTTGCCCTTTGGGGCAATGGAAAGAGCGGCAACAAGCGATCCCTGGTTTCCCTGGCGGCACGGCGCCTGCCGGATTTCTGAATCCGTTGGAGGAAAAAGCCGTTGGGATCGATGGTCAGCACAGGAGATGGGAGAGCTGGTCCGGTGAATAAGATTCCTTCGAACTTTTTTGGAAACCTCTATCCTTCTTACGACCACGATAAACTGGTCGACATATTTTCCATAGGGAAAAACGACAAGGTACTCGACATCGGCGGTGGACACAAACCTTTCTCCCGTGCCGACTATATAGTCGAATGTGATCTAAACGAGGGCATTCACAGAGATGGGCAAAAAATCCCGGCGGCACTTCAAGGGCGGTACGTGGAGGCCGATATCCATGACCTGCCATTTGAAGACAAGTCCTTCGATTTTGTGTTCTGCTCTCACGTAATGGAACACGTTGCAGACCCTGGAAAGGCGTGCCGCGAGATTTGCAGGGTCGGCAAAAGGGGTTTCATCGAAACACCCCGGAAATGGGTGGAATTCTTCGCCGGTTACCCTTCCCACCAGTGGCTCGTGGACCACATGGACGGCCAGCTGATTTTTGAAAGAAAGCAATTTCTTGAATCTCCTTACCTCAATGCCATTCTGCCCGTAGTTTGGAGGAATAAAGTTCTCGAGGAACGTGCTCTTAAATATTTCCTAAATATATCCTGCATTCAGTTTTACTGGGAAAACGATTTCCGGGTGAAAATAATTGATGCGGGTCCGGATGCATTTGCTTACCTCCCGAACACGGAATATTCCACGCCCGCATAGCGGTGAGGTTCTGTCCGGACAATGAGGTTTTTTGGGCACTCTGTGCACTGTATGCATTGACGCTGAAAGATGAAGACCTATGGTCAGAGTCTTTCAATGTGCTCAGAAAAAATATTCTGAGCAATAGTGACACGATTTTGCTTAAATTGGGCTTCAGAAAAGCCCTGATAGGAAAACTGCGGAAAGTCGTGCAGGAAGATGGGAATTTTGGATAATATCAGGAAGCGCATTTCCGCGAAAGCTCCTGTGGCGCAAAAGGAGGCCTGCATTTCTCCGCCTCAGACATTTTTCCTGGAGCTCACAAACCATTGTAATCTCCGGTGCTCGATGTGCAATTTTCACAGCCCCTCCGTGGTGCGCAAACGGCGAAAAGGATTCATGTCCCCTGATTTAGCCGGAAGACTGCTTCGTGAAATCTCCGTCATGAACAATAAGAGACCCTGGGTCGCACTCCACGGTGCAGGAGAGCCTGTCCTTCACGGTAAGCTGGTTGATATCTTGCTAAAAGGTACCGGCCTCAACCTCGATATCGGCTTCCTCACAAATGCGATGCTTCTTGGAGATGAGCTTTCCAGAAAGATCCTGGATACAGGGATATCATGGATCGGTTTTAGTATTGACGGCATTGACCGTGAGCAGTTCAGTTCTTACAGGTGCGGCGCCGATTACGACGTGGTATTGCGAAATACGCTGAACTTTGTGGAGCTTGCAAAAAAGCGCCGGCCTGAATTGAAGACAATAATCAACATGACTTTACAGGAAGAAATGAAAAGCGATGTACGGTCATTCTTGAAATTCTGGCTTCCCAGAGCGGACGAGGTCTGCATTTCGCCATGCCGCCCTGTAGGTTCCAGAATCAACCAGCTTGCGAGAGATTCTGTGGTTGGCGAAAGGACACCATGCTATATGTTGTACACCATGATGGTTTTGTACTGGGATGGAACGGTCGGTCTCTGCTGCGAAGACTGGTTCAATGACGGGAACATCGGCAACGCTGCTAAAGAGAGCCTGGAGGCTATATGGAACGGTCAAAATTTCTCGCGATGCAGGGTACTTCACGAAAGAGGGGAATACAGGAAATTGCCCCTTTGCGGAGACTGCAATTCATGGCGTAACTCGTTTCCCCAGAGCGATTTTGACAGCGACTTGAATTGCCGTGTGGTAAAGACGGCGTGGCAGTACAAATACCACCTTTAACAAGAATCAATGTCCAAGGAAGTAGATATGACAAAGAAGAAGGACTTTACTATCAGGACGTACTGCCCCGGTGATGAAATCGGGATAAACGAGATGTTTAACGAGGTATTCGGGCAGCAACGGCCGATCGAGCACTGGTACTGGAAATACAGGAACAACCTCTTCGGATCTTGCTATGTCAGCCTCGCCGTCTCCTCTGAAGGCAGGATGGCAGCCCATTATGCGGGATATCCGGTACGGTTGGTATATTATGAGACGGGGTCGTCCATTCCCGAGGAATCGCCGGTCTGCCAACTGGGCGACAAGATGACACGTCAGGAGTTTCGCTCTGTTGGTTTTGGAAAAAGTTCCCTCCTGGCTCGAACCTTCGCCCATTTTCGCCAAACTTACCGGGATCTGGCCTTTTCCTACGGATTCCTGACACATCACAGCCTGCGTTTCGGTATCCTCTTTTTTAACTACTGCATTATCGAGCCCGTACCATACCGAAAGCTAGCCTGGAGGGACTTCCGTATCTCTTCGGCCACGCTGCTGCGAAGACGGTTGAAGGGTCTGACAGTGGAGGCAATCACGGAAGTTGACGGGGCGTGGGACCGCTTTTTTGAGGAATCTGCGCCTCGTTACCGTTATCTTGTCAAGAGAGACACTTCCTACTTCCGTTGGAGGTACCTGGAAAGACCGGACAGACGATACCTTGTCTTTGCTGTAAAGCGACGGGGCAAGCTTGCCGGCTGGGCTGTCTTTCACCAGGACGGCAATAGGATTGTGTGGGGAGATGCGCTGTTCAATACTGCCGATGCCGATTGCGTGGCGGCTGTACTTTCGCACCTTCGCGAGGTAACAGCCGGAACAGATTACATAGAGTGCTGGTTTCCTCCCAGACCTGCATGGTGGGATTCGATTCTCAGGCAGCTGGGATTCCAACTGGAGGAAGAGCCGCACGACTTCCGCTTCTGTATAGTAAATTTCGCCGAGAAGGAAATACCTTACCGTTTGAAGAGTCTTTCGTATTACACAATAGGCGACAGTGATCTCTTCTGAACCGGGAACGGGATTGAGGCCTAGTCGCCTAGCTTCCTTTAATTCCTGATAATGCTCCGAATATTCTCGGGGAGGTTCCTGAATTTCCTGAGTTCCGATATATAATGGCTGGCCTTCTCCTTGTCTCCCTTCAAAAAGTATGCCCTCGCCTTGTTGAAGGGAACCATATAACCGGGCATCCCGTGTTTGAGTGCCTCATCGTAAAATCCTGCTGCCTTCTCTTCCCGGCCCATGACTGTGAGAACGTTGGCCATGGTAAGATAGGGCTGATACATGAAAGGAGAATTTGTGACAGCTCGTCGGGCATAAGCCAGTGCGTCTTCCGGCTTAGATCCTCTCACCAGCAGAAGGTCCGCCATGTCTGACAATGCCAGGGTGTTGTCGGGGTCGAGCTGAAGAGTTTTGCTGAAATAATCATATGCAAGCGGAACGTCCCTCTTGGTCATGTACGCCACTCCCATGCCGTAATAGGCGGACGCGAATCCCGGATCGATAGAGAGGGCCTTCTCATAATTCACAATTGCGATATCAGCTGCCCCCTTCGCCCTGTAAGCATCCCCTAGTAAGGTATAAAGCACAACGGTATCGGTCGAACTACCCTTCGCTTCCGGCAAGACCTTATCGTACTGCCTGATTGCCTCGTCAACATTACCTGTCAGGGAATTATAGAAGGCCCTCAGGATTTCCGGCTTATATGATTCCACCATGCTGCTGAATTCGTTTATCAGCCTTTTGGCCTTTGGCAGCTCTCCTCTGAAAAGATATATCATGCCGAGACTGTATGCGGCATCATTGAAAAAATGCACCCTTCTATTTTCACCGCTCATTTTCATAACCCTCTCATAGCACTTCTCCGCATTCTCAGTGTCGGCTGCTTTCAGGTAGGCGTTCCCGAGCGACTGCATTGCTCGTATGTTGGAGGGTTCTTTTTGCACAGTATCCGTCCATAAGGTAATCGAATCTTTCCACACGAGATTCCTCGCATAGGTCAATGAACCAAGCGCAAGACACAAAGCCAGCACGACGCCCCATACAACCCTTTCTTTCGGCCTAAAGGAGACCAGAATCTGACCGGCAATACCGATAACGAGCCCTGCGAGGGGCAGGTAATTTCTGTATTCGAAATATAGGTCCGAACCCAGGGCCAGAAAGCTTTCCAGGGAGATCGCGACAAAATACCAGAGAATACCGAATGACAGGAGGGGGAAACGCTTAATCTTACATACCGAGAAAGCCAGGAGCGATAAAATAAACACGGCGGAAAACAGTGTGGTCAGTGGCTGGGTCAGCCCGTGAGAAATGGGATATCCCCACCAGTCGAAGACCAGGAAACGGGGGAGAGGAACAAACATACGAAAGATATATCTTGAAACGACCCTAAACTCCGTGAGGACATGCTGCAGCGGAGTCCAGTAGACATCGGTGGCCGTCCAGCTCATTACCGGAATGGGCTTGTCGAAACTCACAAAAATGCGCATTAGTTCCGCGAATCTGGAATACAGGCCGAGGTAATAAGCAGCAATGCCGACACTTGCCGTCGCGACGGCCAGAACAACCAGCATCTTCTTCCAAAACAGTCTCCCGTCTGACCTGGAAATAAAGACATAATCATAGAGAAGGATCAAAGGGACAGCCATGACCGCGTTTTCCTTTGAAAATACACCAATTATAATGAATGCGGCACTCAAGCCATAAAAGAAAGCGGCCCCTGTCCGGCTTCGAGAAGAATTTGCGGCAATATAACTCAAAAGCGAGAGCAGGACAAAGAAGGCAGCAAGTGACGCCATCCTTTGTACTATGTAAGCTACAGCGTTGATATTCAGAGGATGAAGAGCAAATATCGCACCGCTGGCGAAGGCGGCGAAAAAGGCCAGATTCTTACGGTTCCCGCCTCTATCGACGGCGTAATGATTCAGGCCCGCATTGGCCGAAAGCAGCAGAATCGTCTTATAAGCCAGAGCGTACACAAGGACCGTGTTGAGGAAATGCAGGATTATGTTAAACACTCTGAAATTAAACGGTGTGAACCGACCGATGTGCTGATTGAGAAGAAATGTCAGAAAGGCTACCTTCCTGGTTCCGAGCAGGTCGTGGATATCGTGCATGCCGACAGGTCTTCTCGCGACAACATCATCGAGAGCCCATGTGCCGTGAAGCGAACTGGAGTACGCCAGGAATATTGCGGAAAGCAACAAGATTAAGGCAACGGCGTGCCTTCCGTCGATGCTGTCGCCACGACTCCACTTCCTGGCTGGTACTTGCTGATTACGTTTGCCGGGCCGCATGATTCCCCATATTATAAGACGGTCGTCCGCCAAATAAAAGATTCACTTGTCCCTGATGATCTTTGGAGGATAAATGAGCTGACGACAAAGTATTTATGGCACAAAGGGTGAAAGATTAAGATACATGACGGAACCATCTAACCGCCAGGAGTCATGCCGAAATTCAGAAGCGGCGGGAAAATATATTCTTTCCCGCCGCCGGCCTAATCCCCGAACCAACCAGCTACTAATACGATGGATAAAGAACAGAGTCGTTATCGGCGTAACCTATTCTGATTGAAGGAGCAACCTTCGTACTGGTGTTGTAAAGCATTACATAATAGCAACCTTCAGGGTTAGGTGCAGATATCATTATTGTTTCAAAAGATGTGGCGCTAAAGGAGGCATACCAGCCGGCTCCATAGTCATAATTTCCGGACTCCCACGCCGAGTGAATTCTTTTCCAGTCCGACAGGGTGGGTAAAACTCCGTCACAGGTCGATCCCGCATATCTCACGATCATATCCACGTAATGAGTCCCGTCGTATTGCGCGTTATCAGCCATATTGATCATGAGCGCATTATTATTGCCAAGTCCCTTGTCGCTGTTTTCATTGAAATAGTAATACCTGATCTGCCCGGAAGAAAATGAGTTAAAATATTTGCTGCCGTTCTTGATCAGGCTGGCATTAGTTGAAACAGAGGCGGAGGCCACCACCAGAGTCACATTGATAGTCTCACTGCCAAGATCATTCGAGCCTACCGTGACCGTGCCCCTGTAAGTACCGGCGGGAAGCGCGCTGTTCGCAAACTTTATGGTAAGCCCCCCGGTCCCGGTTGCATTAACAGTGGGGGACTTGATCCATGAGATGGTTGAACCGACATTTGTCGTGTAGCTGGACGAAATAGCCGTAACCGTGTACGGGACAGCGTTGCCGCAGTTGTCCTGAATGTTGACTGTAGCATCGGCAGCATCGCTGCCGACAATAGAATTAGCAGAAACAGACAGGGGGCTCGAGGAAATCGAAGAAGCCGTGCACGAGGCAGGTGGCGTATTGCCGCTGTCGACATCGACGCTGACATTGAGCGTGGCCCCCTTCAGACCGCTCGACGCACCCGTCCCTTTAATGCTGACTGTGCCCGAGTACTGGCCTGCTCCTTGACCGGCGGCAGTAACAGTGATCGTTCCCGAGCCGCTGGATGGGACGCTTAGCCACGCATTTCCGCTTGTTACCGTTGCCGAATAACTAACAGCTGCCCCGCAGTTATTTGTCACCGAGGTCGTCTCCTTCTGTGATACGTTGGGTACCGCGTTTATGCTCACCGGCCAGACGCTGATCGACGAAGGAGTACATTGCGAACCTCCGCCTCCGAGACCAAGGGTAGCAGCAGTCACCTGCAAACTCACAGCAAGGGTTTTGCTCTGCCCCCCAGCTGAAACGGTTATATTGCCGGCGTAGGTCATATTCGCAATGAGGGAAGAAGTATTCAGGGTGACGGTCAAGGAGCCGCTCCCCTTCGAGAGGCTTATCCAGCTCTGTGACGGCGTTGCGCTGAAATTCAGAGCGTTACCGCAGGAGTTTTTGATCGTTAAAGTCTCGGACCAGCTCGCTCCCTTTGCGACCGACTCCGATATCGAAGACTTGCTGAGCACGATACCAGTGCAGGAGTCCGCAGGCGTGGGGGTAGGTGTAGGTGTGGCCGTAGGTGCAGGATCAATGTTGATATTCCTTGCACTGCACGTTGCCGCAGCCGTCAGATGGCCGTCGTAAGTCCCGTCCATGCATACATGCAAAACGAAGGATTCCATACCGGTAGTATCTTCGGCAAAAACCCAGGGGACATAAATATAATCAACCATGGACCCGACCCTGACGATCGGCTGAATCTCCTGGTTGTCGAGGAAAGAGACCCACTGCATGTTACCGTTAAGATAATCCTTCTCCTGCGTATCTATTACCTGTTTCCATATGAAAAGATCGACTGGTTTCGACTGCAGGCTTCCTCCCACGAAAAATAGCGGGACTTTCAAAGGGCTACCTTCGTTCACTGTAATATCTTCGTTAACATCATTGATATATATCTCGGCACTCGAAGTCGCCGCCATTAAAAGAAAGACGGCACAAAGAGCAAGCCCAACCGACAAGATTTTCACGCTCTTCATAAGTAACCTCCTGATTAGTTCTAAGGCATTATAACAATTCACCCCGCTATATTCAATGGCATATAAGATTAAATTTGTTTCATAAATCGCTTTTAATTGTCCCTGGTTAGGTGCCACCAACGCTTTTTGCCTTGAAGGTGGGACTCCAAGTCTTTGTTTTTAAAGACAAAGGATTCACGATTGGGGAATGATAACCACAGAAGGGTTTTTCCGAAAAGTGCTGTTGAGATTTCGGGGACGTTTCCAGACTGCACGTATTGACGAGGGAAACGGCTGACAACACTTTATCGGCAGTGTCAGTCGCTCAAGATACGGATCAAGAAGATTGCGTCATGTCGATTTATCATCCTGCCCTGGCATCGGGGTCAAAAAAAGCGGGGAACGGATTTATCCGTTCCCCGTTTCACTACATCAACTAACTATCTTAGCCGCCGATATCGTAATCTGTTTTGAACTTACCAGGCAGCATGTGAGTCAATCCGCCTTCTATGTATCCCTGCATCTCATAGGTGATTGCGGGAAGTCCCCACATCCTCACGACACCGATGTCGGTGTAGCTTGATGCAGGCGGGAAAATCTGGAGCCAGCCGAAGTTAAACCCGGCAGGAGTCCCGATGTTGAACTGCACCAGGTTTGAATCTACGTTAGCACTGGCGTTCTCACCCAGCACAACGAGATTCACCTCATTGCACTTGTAAAGTTTCGTGGTCTCTCCCGGCGAAAAGCCTGTCGTTGTCGTCGGTTTCAGCTCGGCATCGTTCCAAATCACCGGCCCCACTTGTACGCAGGCGCCGCTGCTGGCCGGATCTGTCACGCTGGTTTTACACGTACCCGATAGGGTGCCGATCGAACCGTCATCCGCTATGCAGGCAAGGGGATTAAACGGGTTTGCCGCTCCAAGCTTGTCGATAGACAGCCTCTTCGTAGGGAAATTCTCGATAATGGTCGTCCCGGCGCTGAAGGCTGACTGGACATCGTAGTTGAAGTCCTCTTCAGACTGCGTCAGCGCGAAGTTTACCTCGTCGATGCTGGTGCTGTTACCATTGTTATCGGTCCCATCCGAAAGCTGCGGGGGATCGTCCGTCCCAAGGCCCGGGGATGCGATAACGGCGTCTGTGAAATCGGCAAGGGCTGTCGCGTTATAAGCGTATGTTCCGCCGTTGGCAAAGTTATATGCCGTTCCCATCAGTGAGTTCGGCGGCGTGACGAGACTCGGAATTGTAAAACCACTGGGCGCCTGCTTGAGGCCGAGAACTGCCGCACACTCTTCAGGAGTTTCAACAACTTTTGCGGCACCCGGAGTATCAAGCCATGCGCTCACGGCGATAATCCCGAGATATCCTTCCTTCGTGTCGTCGGCGGTCACTACAGGCGCCGCTCCGGTCGAGTTGTAATGCAACGGTACCGAAACAAGGCTGGAGAGGTCGTCGGTAAAGTTATTCGTAACATCGTTGTCACCGTTCGGATCAGGATATGTCGGTGTGTCATTGTCCCACCAATAAAGCTGTGCCGGGTTTGCCGTATTGTCGTCTCCTACGACCCATCCTGACCATTCATCTCCCGCACTCAGGCATATAAAGAAGTCGAGAGTTTCATTGCTGTTCCTGCCTTCTCTGAACCTTACCTTAGCAGCAACCCCATAGGAAGTGTTCGTGTTTACCACCTTGATGAAGTCCAGTGCGTTGCGGGCGTTATAATACCCGTAAATCAGCGCCTGCCCCTCACCCGCCGGATTAACATAAACATCGGTCGGCGGCGTTACTGAGACATCTGTAGCTCTCTTTGACGCAAGCCCGTTCACCAAGCCCTGAGCAGCTTCACTTTTTACGGGCAGGCCAAAGCCTAACATCACAATAGCCAAGACTAATATAAGTAAGCCTCTTCTTATCATTTCTCCTCCTTTTATCGCAGCGCTTTTCTGCCAGCCAGACTGGCAATGTTAAGATCTATCTTAATTGATGAGACACGATTTCCTTCTAGCGATCACCACCTCCTTTTCCTTTTTTAATTTCCTGGATGAGGCATGACTTGTTCGAACTCATGATACCACTGACCCTCAAGCCTCACCCACTGCTCATTCACAAACATGTCATGTACAAATGGTCTGGCACCTGGAACCTTGTACTCTCCATTTACCTTGATCCTCACGTCCGCGTGATCTTTGTCTTTCCTGTCCACTTTCACAACCTCAAAGCCCCTGTACTTCACCATCGGATTTCCCGACCGCTTTATGTACTGTACAAGAGTTATTTTCTTCCTGTAAACAGGTGACTCAAAGGCGTATGATTTGTCATACTCCCCCCTACTCCTGAATCCCCAATAAGCAACCACCCTCTCTCTCAGCGCCTCCTTGCGGGATACTTTTATTACTGCATCTTTTGTAGCACATCCGCTCGAAATTATCAACCCTAAAGCAATAATCCATATCGCCGACTCAGGTACAAAACGAACTCTTCTATATCTTTCTAATCGCAGGAACCACATTCCAAGTTTAAAAAACTATACATAAAGATTTTCAATAAGTCAAGCATTTTAAAAGCCTCTAAATTCAAACCCGAACGGCCTAAATTATAATAGTTAAGCAAGATTCCTGCCAGTCTTCCGCTGTTGCCTCACACCCCGTAAGCTATCGGTATATCCGTATTTTTTGCCTACGAAAGAGAACCTTTCACCTTGAAGTGTGTCTCTGTCTCCACACGCCGTGTATATTATTTGCAACAAAACAACCATACTAAGGGCTTACCGCCGGGGACGGATTGCCCTTTTGATCAGGTCCGTTATGCTCTTTCGGCCCCTGCTTTTGCTCCGGCGCTCCCCGGCCCTTCTTCTGAATTTGCCCCGGCTCACTTACGAACTTCTCTATGTCCTTGTCCCTGGTAACACCTTTATACCGGCCGAGATATTGGGACGTGACGCTCTGCGCCTCCTTTTCGTTACGCACCACATGCGGGGTCAGCAGGATGATGAGTTCGGTTCTGGTACGTTGGTCGGACGTGTTCCCGAAGAGATATCCCAGGATAGGTATCCTGCTCAGGAAGGGTATCCCCGATCTTCCCTTGGTTTTGTCCTCCCGTATTAGACCTCCGATAATGATCGTCTCCCCATCCCGGGCAACGAGGCTCGACTGGGCCTCGGTCTTGTCAATCGTGACCTCGGACAGGCCCCCTACCTGCACTGATTGAGAGGCAACGGAGGAAACCTCCTGCGAGAAATCGAGATTGATCAGCCCGCTGTCGTTCACCTGGGGTTTCACCTTGAGGATAATACCGATGTCTTTATATTGTATCGTAGAGGTGGCATAGGCCGCAGAAGTGATTGCCGTCCCCGTTGTCGTACTCGTTGCAATGGGCGTGGAACTCGTTGAGGTAGCGATGGGGATCTGGCTGCCTATCTGGATCTTCGCTTCTTTGTTGTCGGACACCAGGATGTGTGGCGCTGCCACGACGGTTGCGTTGTTATGGTCCTGAAGAGCGGTGAGCACGGCCCTCACGTTGTTCGACGGGTCCGTACCCACAAAGGTGAAGCCGTTGGCATTGCTGGCGTCGGCCGTTCCGGGAGAAGTTTTCGTAAGTCCGCCGGGATTACCATAAACATCGCCGCCAAGGTTTATATCTTTCCTGAAAGGGTGCATCTTGAGATCCGTGTTCAATGACCACGAAAGCCCGAAACTCAGGTTGTCGGTCAACTTCACCGAGACTATCAGCGCTTCGATCATCACCTGCCTCGGCGCCGTGTCGATCTTCGCTATGGCGTCCTTGATCTTTCCATAATCTTCCGGTGTCGCTAGTATTATGAG
>JARRRD010000048.1:0-12617 GCA_037381085.1 Candidatus Sulfobium sp. | reverse complement strand
TTGTCTTGGCCGTCGACTTTGCGCCCAGGAATATCTGTTGGAGGAGGGTCGCCACGTCCTTGGCCTTACCGTTCTGTATTGGATACACAAAGACCCTCGGTGTCGCGGCCTTCAGCTCTTCACTGTCGAAAAGGTTCACCATCCGAAGCAGCCGCCTCACGTTTGAATCCGTATCGACGATGACGATATAGTTACTGTTTGGAATGTCCACAATGACGGCGTTCTTCGAGAGAAAAGGCGTAAGTATCTTCACCATCTCCGACGACTGCATATATTTGATCTGAACGATCTGGACAAGGGCCTTCCCTGTTATCTTCACTTTATCGGGGTTCCGCCCGATCTCCACAGGCGCGGGCTCTTTAGATATGTCGGCTATGGGTATTATCCTGTATAGAGTTCCCTCCTGAACAATGCCTATCCCGTTCAGACGCAGTATCACCTCCATCAGAGGCAGTACGTCCTTTTTTGCCACGGGTTCAACGGACCTGAAGGTCACCCTGCCCTTGACGGCTGGATCGATCACATAGTTCACCCTGAGCACGTCTCCGAAAATCGTCTGTATCACGGAATAGACGTCCGCATCGTCGAAATTAAAACTGACGGCACCCCCGGCCGGAACAGGAGGCGGGGTTTGTACGGCAGACGTAGTCGCCGGCCTTGGTTTGGCCGGTTCCGGCATGGTGGCAGGTTTCGGCGCCACAGGAGGAAAAAGCCGCTGTAAGCTTTTTATGCATAAAATACCTCTTAAGTATTCGGCAAGTTAAGGATAAATTATTTAGGGTGCTATGTCAACATGCAGGCAGGAAATGAAACCGGCCAAAAATTTTCTTAACAACGTTATATAACATTCTATACGGCTAGAGTATGATCTTAAAAGCGAGTTCTCAAACGTTACGTCTGGAAAGATAGGCCTTCTACTATGGACAGGAATTTCTCCTTTACTCTCTTGTCATCAAGACCTGACAAGCCGAATATTTTGTAGATGTACTCATCCTCGATGATGAGTCCGTGTCTTTTGTAGAATGCCACCACGGAGCGTTTGAGTGCCTCATGGTCGTATCTGCTCTCCATATAATCCTTGTCCGAGGCTGCGCTCTTATCGTAGTAAACATGGTTGTGTACGACCTTGGCCGATGGGCAGTTTACAACTCTGTAACCGAGTTTCTTGACATTGAATGAAAAGTCGTTGTCTTCATAAGCATTCTCGAACTCGTCGCATATCGAGATCTTCTCGTAAATGGTCCTTTTGTAAAGGGTCGCACCACCAGGTATCCAATCACAGTCGTATTTCCTCATGGTGGCCAGGTCATGGGCATTTTTCCACGCATCGATAAGAGAGAACCGGACAAAGCCGTCTCTTACGGATGCCCGGCCTCCATTATACTGTATTTTGTTGTCTGGGAAAATGACCCTGCAGCATGCGCCCGCAATCGAAGGATCGGCCTCCACGGACAGTATTAGCTCTTCGATCCATCCCGGCGTCACAATAATGTCGTTGTCCAGTGTGACGATGTAATCTCCCCCTGCGCAGGATATGGCCTTTTTCCGGCCCTTCGGGCATCCCAGGTTTTCGGCGGAAAATACCAGCCTTACTTTCTCATCCCCCCCAAAAGTCTGCTTCAAAAGGTCAACGGTGTCGCTGCCCGAACCGTTGTCGAACAGTATGATTTCGAAATCCCCGGCTACTGTGCTCTTTATCAAGTTGACACACTTGACGGTATGCTCCTTCTTGTTAAAGGAAAGTATCACCACCGATACCTTCTTGGGGTTCGTGCCTTTACTGATACTTATCTTCTGTCGAGTGATCTGCACCGCGCGTTCAGCCAGTCTCGTCTGATCAGTCGATCTCAGTGATGATATCTGTTCGGGGTATACCCTGTGAAAATAGAGATAGTCATTGACGTAACAAAATCCGGTTGGCCTACGATACGCATATCTCAGTGCGAAATCGTAATCCTGCACTGAATCGTATTGTCTGTCTAAAAGCCCTATCTCGACAAAACAGTCCCTGCGGAGCACCTTCAAATGATCCGTGAACATACCTTTCATAAGTTCCCTGAGATAATTGTCACGTCTCCTATTGATAAACGTTTCCCGTTCAACTTCTTTGCCGTTCACATCGACATTGATCCTGTCCGAAAAGAAATATCCCTTGTCGGGATTGTCCAGAATATCTTGGGCCGTCCTGCTGAGTGCAAAGGGGGGAAGAAAGTCGTCGCAGTCCAGGAATGCTATATAATTACCGCCGGAATTGACCAAGGCACGGTTCAGCGTTTCCGAAATCCCGCTATTTCGTTCATTGTAGAACACCTTGAGGTTGTTGTATTTTTTGCTGAATTCGGAGAGGATCGCATTCGTCTCATATTCGGTCGAAAGATCGTCAACAGCCACAACCTCAAAGCTGTCGTAATCCTGATTCAATGCACTGTCGAGTGACTGTCTCAGGAAACGGGAGCGATTATAGACGGGGATGATGATGCTAAAAAAGGGCTTCTCGGCATTTGGCTTTCTACCAGGGACCTTCTTACCCTTCCCGCCGAAAAATCGATAAGCATACAGCTTCAGATATATCTGAGCTTTCTTCGGAAGGAACCTTTTTGCCGTCTTTTTCATAAATGCCATGAGCCGTTCACCGATAGCCGGCGTGTCGTCTGTGCCTAACACGAACTCCTTCACACGATAATACTTGGTAAGAAGCCTCCAGCCCCTGCTGCTGTGAATCCGCGACAAAACAGATGAAAGCCGGGCGTTATGCTCTGCAAGGTCTCTAAGTCTTTCCTCTTGGTCACGTTCGAGTTTTCTGATCCCATTCTCAAGCGATCCTTTCTCGCTCTCCAGTCTTTTTTCCGCTCTTTCGAGTCGTGTCTTTTCGGCTTCTAGTTTTTCGATTTGGTTCTCAAGCGATCCTTTCTCGCTCTCCAGTCTGGCACCATAGGCGATCGAGGAAGAATACCGTGAAGATATATGGTTGTAAATATCATAAATCTCATAAAAGACAGCTGGAGTATATTTCTCTCTGTGTTTGTCGATTATCTTCTGATAATAAAATCTGTCTCTCTCGGAATTCTGACCGACAGATGACTGCGTTATCTGTTCAACCGAATTCCACTTGTTGTATACAGCGGTTATTCTGGCGAGATGCTCCAACTTGAACACAGTTCCGGCCCTAATGAACAAATCCCAGTCCTCATAAAGTTCGAAAGTTTCGTCGAACCTTCCGATAGCTTCGAATACCTCCCTGCTGAAAAGTGCACAGATGAGGGGAATGAAGTTCGAGAAAAGAAGAAGGGGAAGATTAAAATCGTAGGAAAAAAAGGGTTCTTTAGATAACATCTCGAAGCTTCCGTCTTCTCTGTTGCATAACGTTCTTCTGATCTCGCAGTCGGAGTAACAAATCATGCTACGTCTGTCTTTCATATGTTCGTAAAGGGACTCTATATGGTCGGACACGAACTCGTCATCGTCATCCAGGAAACCTATGTAGTCACCCTTGGCATTTTCGATCCCCGCATTCCCGGCGTGTGCCCGACCCCTGTTCTTTTCTAACCTTATGTAAGTGAGAGACACGTCCTTGAGCAGTGTCTTCAGCTCTTCGGGGTCTAGTTCGCATCCGCCGTCATTAATGAGAATGACTTCGAGAGGCCGATAGGTCTGCCCGGAGATGCTCGCCAGTGCCACCTTGAGTAGTTTCGGCCTGTCCTTCGTTCTCACAATAATTGAAACTCTGGGATTTTCTTCTTCCATTATCCGATTTCGCCCGTGTTTTTCAGATTCACCGACGCCTTCTGTCACCCCCAAAAGGCAAGTTATGATTTGTCCGTGTTTAAATTATTATATTTGAACGTTGAAGAAAAATTCTATGAAGAGACAATAGTATAAAAGCAGACCACGCCTCGTTCAATACGCCCCTTCCCGCTTGAGCACGATCCTTACCGTCTTCAGGATAATCACGATATCCAGCCAGAGGTTCCAGTTTCTCACGTACCATGAATCGAGGGCAACCCTGTAATCGTAGCTCGTATTGCTGCGCCCGCTCACCTGCCACAGGCCGGTAATACCCGGCAGCACGCAGAAACATAATTCAGCATTTTCCCCGTACTGCACATCGATTTCCTCCTGCGTAACGGGCCTGGGGCCCACAAGACTCATGTCCCCCCTCAGAACATTTATTATCTGGGGCAGTTCGTCGAGCGAGGTCATCCTCAGGAATCTTCCCGTTTTCGTCACCCGGGGGTCGTCATTGAGCTTCCAGGTTTTGTCCCATTCATATTTCTTGCGTGGATCTCCTTCCAGCAGACGATCCAGTTTCTTCTCGGCGTCTTCATACATTGTCCTGAACTTGTAGCACTTGAAAATGCTCCCGTTTCTACCGACCCTCTCCTGCGAAAATATGGCGCGCCCTTTGGAGCCCAACCGGATCGCTAATGCAATGACTCCCATGGGGATGGCAATGAAAGGGATGAGAAGACAGGTTACAACTATGTCGAATGCCCTTTTCACAAAAATGTTCAGCGGATTCGACAGATTGTTTTTCATCTCGAAGGCAAAGGCTTCCTCGTGGAAAAAATGCTGGAGATTGGTACCGAGCACGGCTATACCAAAAATATCGGGCACAAAGAATATCCTCTCCACTTTGTGCTGAAGACTGTTTACAAGGCCCTGAAGCCTCTCTTTCCCCGCCCCCGGCATGGCAATGAAAACATCCTCCAGGTTGCACCTGTTGATATAATTAAACGCCCTGTCGATCCCCCTATGGATCTTGATGCCATCGATCCTCTGCCCGCATTTCCGGGGATCATCGTCGACAAATCCTATCACTTCGTAACCGTAGTTCGGCTCCTTCCTGAGTGCCCTCACTATAAGCTTGCCTGTTTCCCCGGCGCCCAGGATAAGCACTCTCCTCTTCAGGAAGCCCAGTCTTCTGAGAAACTTCTTCGTAAATATACGTATCAGGGGAAGAAACAAGAACGCGATGAGGCCCATGAGGACTACCACGGTCCTCGAAACCTCCCCGCTGAATTTGCCCAGAGAAACTATGGTAAAGACACCGATAGTGGTAAAAAAAGACACCCGGCACAAGGCCTTGATCTCATCCCAGAAGGAAAACCTCTTCGTATAAAGTCCCTCATAGTAAAAGAAGAATATCCAAACCAGAAATATCCACCAAATGTTGGCAAAATTCCTGTAAGATTCTTCACTTGGAAAGCCCTGGTAAAGACGAGGCAGCACGTCGCTTCTGAGGGCGACAGAAGTCTGGAAGACCAGCAGGACGGACCCCACGTCAACGAAGAAAATGACCAGAACTTCAATGGCCGTCTTTAATCTGTTGACCACCCTCATCAGGGACTTGAATTGTGCGAACGGCATGCCCTCCGCCCGGTAGCCGTACCCTCTAACACCCTGCATCCGTTACCGCGCCCGGCAGAATCCGGCGGCCGCTGCCAGAAGGAGGGACCGAGGTCCGGCAACAACCGGCGGTTGCCGCATTGATTCCGCCTGCCGGCTTCCGCAGCCGGCGACGCTGATAAATTCCCCCGGGGATCATTATCCTTTCTTCACAACCTCGACACACGATTTTATCTCCACGCAATCACCCGCCAGCTGCTGCAGTAGGAGCATGGTTTCTGTTATATTAATATGATGTTCCTCATTCCTGCAATAGATTTGAAGGACGGCAAGTGTGTGCGGCTCCTCCAGGGGAAGAAGGACGCGGTGACGGTTTACTCACATGATCCGGCTGCGACCGCCAGGAAATGGGAGTCCTTCGGGGCCAGGATACTGCACGTGGTCGACCTCGACGGCGCTTTTAGCGGTCATCAGAAAAACATCGATTTGGTGCTCAAGATAAGACGTCACGTGAAAATGGTCATGGAGGTAGGCGGAGGGATACGGGAGATGTCGACTGTAGAGAGGCTCGTAGGCGCCGGCATACAGCGCGTTATTCTGGGTACGTCTGCGGTAGAGGACTCCGCCTTTGTGGTCGAGGCTTGCAACAGATTCCCGGGGAAGATCCTTGTGGGAATAGACGCGAAAGACGGGAAAGTGGCTGTCAGGGGATGGGAGGAAATGAGTGCCGTCGGAGCGAGAGAACTTGCCAGGAGGGTAGAGTCTGCGGGTGTGGCCGGCATCATCTACACCGATATTTCGAGAGACGGCATGCTTTCCGGCCCCAATATAGCGGCTCAGCAGGAGATGGTGAAAGCCGTACGAGTGCCTGTGATAGCTTCGGGAGGGATCGCCACACTCGATGACGTGAAAAGCCTCCTGCAGATCAAGGGCCTCTGGGGAGCAATTACCGGAAAAGCAATATACTCGGGTTCGCTCGACCTTAAGACGGCGATAGAATTGTGTGAACACGGACAGTTGAGGAGCAAGGGGTGAGGAGTAACAGCCGATGAGAGGACAACGCCTTTTCTTTTCGATGATACTCTTTACACCTCACACCTCTCGCCTCGCAGCTTATTAAGATGCTCGCCAAACGGATCATCCCCTGCCTCGACGTGAAAGACGGCCGCGTGGTCAAAGGGGTGAGTTTCGTCAATCTCCGGGACGCTGGCGACCCTGTGGAGAATGCGATCTTCTACGATGAACAGGGTGCCGACGAACTCATCTTTCTGGATATCACTGCCTCTCACGAAAAAAGAAAGATAATACTCGATGTGGTCGAGCGGACTGCCGAAGACGTCTTTATGCCCCTGACTGTCGGAGGTGGAATAAAGACGCTCGATGATATCAGGAACCTTCTCAATGCCGGGTGCGACAAGGTCTCTATCAATACGACGGCGGTCAAAGATCCCTACTTCATAAGCCGGGCGGCTGAAAAATTCGGGAGCCAGTGCATCGTTGTGGCCATAGACGCCAAAAGGGTCCCCGATAATTTGACCGATGCAACCGGCGAGGACTGGCTCCATGACCCTTCCCTCGGAAGTGTAGCTCTCGATCAGGCGGCGAAAGGTCGAAGGTGGGCGATTTCGACGCACGGCGGGAGAAAAATGAAGAATATCGACGCCGTGAAATGGGCAAAGAAGATGGAGGAACTCGGGGCCGGCGAGTTCATGCTGACGAGCATGGACAAGGACGGCACCAAAGACGGTTACGACATTGAATTGACCCGTACTATATCAGAGACAGTATCTGTTCCGGTGATTGCATCTGGCGGTGCCGGAACCCTTGAGCATCTCTATGAGGGGCTCGTCGACGGGAAAGCCGACGCTGTCCTCGCCGCTTCGATCTTCCATTTCAGGGAATATACCATCAGGGAGGCCAAGGAATATCTGCACGCCAAAGGAGTGCCTGTAAGGCTTTAAATTTTCAAATCGCAAAAACAGAATCTGCCTTCCCGAAGCACCGTCTCTCCAGGCGTAAATGCCACCGGATTTTGAAAAATCGGCCCGTCGTAGACGAATGTGTGGAACTCGCCGTTCTCGCCGCAGGGATCAACTCCGTCAGGCAGAGCATCCACAAGGGCTTCATCATAGCCTCTGCCCGCGAAGCTACCGTCGAGGACTTCCGTATCGACACAGGTGATTATGGCCCTGAATCCAAGCTCCGTGAATTTCCGGGCGAGCAACCTTGTGTCCTTTTTCCATATGGGGAACAGCCCTTTCATCCCTGCCTTCCCGAGATTGGTCTCTCTGTACTTCCTCAGGTCTTCAAGAAATATGTCTCCGAAACAGACCGCGCTGGCGTCCCTGTACCGTCCGAGCGCCTCGCTCATTTTAAGTTCGTAATCCCTGTCTGAAGACTCTCTGGTAATTAACACCTTTTCCAGCGGTATATTCAGAGAAGACGCCTGCCTTTCGAGCAGCACCTTCCTGACCCCGTGCATGCTGACCCTGTCATAATCTTCTGTTATGGTTGTAAGCAGGGCCGCAACTTCATATCTGCCTTCTCTTGTTAATTCATGAAGTGCCATAGTGCTGTCCTTGCCGCCACTCCATGCAAACAGAACTTTTTCTCTTTCCATAAGTATTTCTCCTCTCACTTAGTCAGGTCTGCTCCTTAACCTTCCGACACGCTCGACAACCGGCGGGTGAGAATAATAAATCTTCGCATAAAGGGGATGCGGATGAAGGTTCGAGAGATTGTCCCTCGACAATTTCATGAGGGCCGTCGCCAGCCACTCGGGCGTTGAGGTCAGGTCGGCGGCGAACCGGTCCGCCTCGTTCTCATGTCTCCTCGAAAAATAGCTGAAGACAGGGGTAGCGGGAAAAGAAACGATGCTGAAGATAAAACCCAGGACGACTATCCTGGCAAAAAAAGAGGCCCCGTGAATATTGAAGATGCCAGAGAGAAAATCGATCTTAAGAAGCCTGAAGGATATATAGGCGACCGCAAGGGCAATCGTTTCCGTTGCGGCGATCATTTTCAGGACATGCTTTTTCTTCCAGTGCCCGGCCTCATGGGCGAGTACCGCTACGATCTCATTCTCGTCCATAAGGGCAAGAAGAGTGTCGTACAGCACGATCCTCTTCACTTTTCCTATGCCCGAAAAATATGCGTTCGTGTGACGGCTTCTCCTGGACGCGTCGATCTTGAAGACCCTGCTCACTTTGATGCCCGCTCTTTCCATCAAATCGCGTATTCTGTCTTCCAGTTCGTGGCCTTCCAGGGGCGTAAATTTATTGAACAGCGGCTCGATTACATATGGCGATATGTACATCATAAAGAGGCTGAACATGAAGAAAAACCCCCAAATGAAAACCCACCAGTAACCGGGACTTTCCCTTATAAGCCAGAATCCCGCCGCCAGCGCCACCACGAGCAGGATGGTGGAGATCGTCGTGGATTTAAGGAAATCGATGATCCACAGTCTTAAAGTCATCGTGTTGAAGCCATACTTATTCTCGATCCTGAATGTGCCGTAAAGACTGAAGGGTAACGACAAGAGCGTCGCGAGGTAACTGAGCAGGAGAAAAAAGATAATCCCGTTCAATATAAAAGGCAGCCCCAGAGAGTTTACCCATGTGTTATAAAGATTCAGCAAACCTCCGAAAAGGAAGATGAGCAGCAGAACACTGCTGAAGAGCGACTCCTTGACGGACAGGGAATTCGTCTCGACAGCATATTCGTAAGTTTTTTTCAGCGTTTGCTCATCGATGTAGCCCTCAAATCCCTGCGGCACACTCATGCCACACTTCTTCATGTGCCCAAGGTTTAAAAACTTCAGCCAGTACTCTAAACCTTGCGCAACGAGAAATGCCGCCAGTAAGATAATGCGATATTCAATCATGTTTGTTCATCCTCATCCACAGAGGGTCCCGTCAAAACCTGATGTTGCAAAGAAAAAGACTCCGTTCATTCAGAGAACGTGGATTCTCGATGCGAGTCTTCGCTGAGAGTCGCTTCGACCCGACTGCTGACCCGCGGATGATAACGAATTTGAAATACCAGCCTTTTTTTATAGTGTTTAATATAGCACGTTAACAGGTCGGCGGTCAACCGCTCCCGCAGGCAGGGATGCCGCTGCGTTTTGTTTGAATTTATTCAGCAGGAGCGGGATCCCTTCCTTTCTTCTTTTTGGGTGGCCCAGGGGATACTCCGCCAGCACCTTCTCCGTATGAGTCCCGTTTGTGAAGAAGACCTGGAGTGCGTTGGCAACGGATCTTTTATCCGGATCGAGATACTCCTGACTGAGACGCATGTCTTCGACCACTTCCATCCGTTCCCGCAGAGAGTCGATTCGCGAATCAGCTGCTGCGGCATCGCTGAAATAATCGTCGGTCAGCTCTCCGAAGATGAGGACAATTGCCACGATGTATTGTATGCAATGGTCCCTGTCAGCCGGATTGTAGAGTGGACCCTCTTTACTGATGATCCTTATCGCCGGCTCTTGCGTCGTTATTACTATCTTCTCTATTTCGTCAAGCCTGCCCCGCACCCTGTCATAGAGACGGAAGGCACATTCAGCCGCTGTCTGGGCGTGGAATTCGGAGGGGAAGGCGGCCTTCCAGAGGATATTTTCCATCACATAACAACCGTAAGGCCTTTGCAGTTTAAACCTCCCCCTGCCGAAGAGCGCGTCATAGAAACCCCATTCTCTTGCCGTCAATGCACCGGGGTAACCTGTCTCTCCTTTCATTGTGATAAGGGCCAGCCACACTCCGCGGGCGGTAGCGTCGCCAGCAGCCCATGACTTTCTGGAGCCGGTGTTGGGCGCTTGCCGGTAAGTCCTGAGACTCTGACCGTCGACCCATGACTGCGAGACAGCATTGGTAATATCTCCCCTGCCCCCTCCTAGCAAGGCCGTCGTGACTGCGGCCGTAGCCACCTTCACAAGCACCACGTGGTCCAGACCGACACGGTTAAAACTGTTTTCAAGGGCCAGCACTCCCTGGATTTCATAAGCCTTGATCATGGAGACGAGGACGTCCCTCATAAAAAGCGGCGTCTTCCCGTCGGAAGTCCGTTTCCTGTTCACAAAATCGGAGACGGCCAGAATGCCCCCTATGTTGTCCGACGGATGACTCCATTCCGCCGCAAGCCAGGTATCGTTGAAATCGAGCCACCGGATAAGAATTCCGATGTCGAAGGCCGCCTTTACGGGATCAAGCTCAAAACTGGTGCCCGGGACACGGACCCCCAGAGGCACATAAGTTCCCGGGACAACGGGACCGATGAGCCTTGTGCACTCCGGATGTTTCAGCGCCAGCAGGGCACAGCCGATACTGTCCATCAGGGCATACCGTGCGGTATCCATGGCTGTTTCGCTGTCGACCACGTAGTCGACAATGTAATCGGCGATGTCCGTCATCTCCCTGTCCGGTTGCGGCCTTATATTCTTTTCGGACCGTGAAGTCATAACCATTGTGCAATCACCGGTTCCATAATTGAATGCTCAGTGGATTTTCCGATAATAAGGATGAATGCAATTTTGACGCTGCTATTACTATTGCAAATGAATAGGTGAAACGTGTTGTGCGTTGTCATTCCGGCTATTCCGGAATCTTTCTTTGCTATCGGAAGGATTCCCGACACGCTTCGCTTGCGGGAATGACAGCGTTTGAAGTTTTTAATGGCAGAAGTAATAATCAAGGTTATAATCAAGGTTTCGCCCCGGGAGTCATACCAGTGGAGTAAAGATCACGTTACATGTTCAATCTTCCCCACGATACAACTCGTCAAGCTTTTGTTCATAATCATAGTAGCTGAGAAAGTCATAGAGTTCTTCGCGGGTCTGCATGATATCAAGAACATCTCTTTGCGTGCCCCTGAGGCGTATGCTCCGGTATACCCTGAGAGCCGCTGCATTCATGGCGCGAAACGCGGAGAGCGGATAGAGGACCGCTCCAACACCGGCCTGTGAAAGCTCATCCAGCGTAAAGAGAGGCGTCACTCCGAATTCAGTAATATTCGCCAGAACCGGGATATCAAGTGTTTCGACAAACCTCCTGTAGTCGTCAATAGCAGACAAAGCCTCGGGGAATACCATGTCCGCCCCCGCCTCGCGGTACAGACAGGCACGCTCTATTGAAGCCTCAAGCCCTTCTATAGCTGCGGCATCCGTCCTTGCGATCACAATAAACTCCTGACAGGTCTTTGCATCCACCGCTGCCTTTATGCGGTCCACCATCTCCTGCGGACGGACAACCTTCTTGCCGGGACGCTGCCCGCAGCGTTTGGCGGCCACCTGGTCCTCGATGTGAATGGCTGCTGCACCGGTCCGGATCATCTCCCTGACCGTCCGTCCTATCATGAAGGCGCTTCCCCATCCTGTGTCCACGTCCACAATGAGGGGGAGGGAAGCGGCTCCGGTTATTCGCCCCGCTTCATTGAGAACGTCCGTAAGTGTGGTCAATCCAAGGTCCGGAAGGCCGAAGCAGGCATTCGCCACCCCGGCCCCCGAAAGGTAAAGCGCGCGAAAACCGACCCTTTCAGCCATGATAGCAGAAAAAGCGTTGATCGTACCCGCCACCTGTAAGGGTTTCTCCTCGGCAAGGGCCTTACGCAGACGTTCACCGGCTTTGCATGCCATATTTAAGCCCCGGGGAAGCAAATTTCATAACAAAATAATTATCGCAGGATGTACGCTGAAAATCCAGCCCGTCCGCACTTAGCGCATCTGAAGCTATGAAAGGTATCATAACTGGATGCTCTATTAATGGAAAATCTCCCCTTACCCCTCCTTGCCAAAGAGGGGTAATATCCCGGAGCGAGCCTTCACGCAGAGTCGCTTCGACCTTCCTTTGGCAAAGGGAGGCCGGGAGGGATTTTCTTGCAATCAGGTGCCTGCAAAATAGAGATTGTCTATATGGACTTCAGCTCCGGAAGAAACAAAAAAGACCGGGAATTTCTTCCCGGCCTTCTATTATAATCCGGCGGCTACCTACTTTCCCAGGACCTCGCGGTCCAAGTATCATCGGCCATGGAGGGCTTAACTTCCGTGTTCGGGATGGGAACGGGTGTAGCCCCTCCGGCAACGCCACCGGAAACCTTATTTCCGAAGGATAGTACTATATCATCAAAGAGCAGACTTTTGCAAGCCTTTTTGACAACAGAAGGGAAGAGAAGTAAGGGTCAAGACTCACGGCCAATTAGTACTGGTCAGCTGAATGCATTACTGCACTTACACCTCCAGCCTATCGACGTGGTAGTCTACCACCGGCCTTCAGGGGGAT
>JARRRD010000047.1:0-28857 GCA_037381085.1 Candidatus Sulfobium sp. | reverse complement strand
CCCTGAAGGACAAGAAACCCGAAGACATCGACTTCGTCGTCGTGAGGGAGAATACCGAGGGCCTTTACACCGGGGCCGGTGGATTTCTCAAGAAAGGCACCCCGGATGAGATCGCCGTTCAGGAGTCCATCAACAGCAGAAAGGGCGTCGAACGGTGCATCAGATATGCCTTTGAAGATTGCAGGAAGAGAAACAAGATGAACAAACTCACTCTTTGCGGCAAGACAAACGTGCTCACCTTCGCATTCGATTTATGGGAGAGGACGTTCTATGAAGTGGCAAAGGAGTATCCCGGGATCAAGGCAGATTATGCCCACGTCGATGCGACGACCATGTGGTTCGTAAAGAACCCGGAATGGTTCGATGTGATTGTGACAGACAACATGTTCGGCGATATCATCACCGATCTCGGTGCAATGATCCAAGGCGGCATGGGGATAGCGGCCGGCGGCAATATTAATCCCGGGGGTGTCTCAATGTTCGAGCCGATCGGGGGTTCGGCGCCCAAGTACAAAGGCAAGAACGCGATCAATCCCCTTGCAGCGATCTGCGCCGGGGGCATGATGCTCGAACACCTGGGAGAACCCGAAGCGGGGAAAACCATAGAGAAGGCTGCGATGGAAATTACGGGCAAGCATATCAGGAGTCTCGCGGCCGGACAGATGGGCATGGGCACTTCGGAGCTCGGAGACCTGGCAGCAAAACTCGTAACGACACTTTGATTGAAAGGAACGCGGCCTTCGGCCGCCGTCCCGCCTTATTCGCACCTATTCGGATCGAGCTGGCACTTCTTTTCCTGCCTTTTTTCCGCCAAACGCACTTCCCTTCTCTTCTTAGCCTCCATGTTGCGCCGCTCCTCATCCCGGGTTTCAAGAATCAGGGGCGGTACTTCACGGGGCTTTCCCTTCTCGTCCAGCGCCACAAAGGTGAGGTAGGCGGAGGCCGTGTGTTCGATAGCGCCGGTCAGCAGATTTTCGGATTCAACCCTAACGCCGACCTCCATCGACGTCCTGCCCACGAGGTTCAGACTACACTTGAAAAACAGAAGGTCTCCCACGAAAACCGGATGGTGGAAATCGAGTCTGTCAATCGAGGCGGTGACCACATTGGACCTGGAATGACGGGCAGCAACGACGGCCGCGGCCGTATCGATGAATCTCATGATCACCCCTCCGTGGACATTTCCCGCCGGGTTGGCATCCTGCGGTATCATCACCTGAGCCATTGTCACGGCGCTTTCTCTCACCCTTTTACCCTCCATCGCAAGCAAACCTCATGGTCGTATAAATTCTACAAAAAAGAAGGAAGATACGGAATCATGATATCCTGTTATTTTGAATTTTATTTTTCACCATGGAAACGAGCCGTCGCGCATTGTCCTCAATATCGCCCTTGCATATGGCTGTCGCTACCGCAGCAGCATCGGCCCCCGCGTCCATCACCTGTGCCAGATTGCCGCTGTTTATCCCTCCTTGTCAATCCCTTTCGGGTTCCCCGCGTCCTTCGTGAGGGTCTCGAAAACAGGTCCGAACCCGATATAGTCGGCTCCGCCCGACTGCGCTTCCTCGGCCTGTTCAAGGTCGTGCGTTGAGATGCCGATTATCCTGTCCCCCATTATCTTCCGGGCCTCTTTCAAGGGGAGGTCGTCCTGGCCGAGATGCACCCCATCGGCATTTACAGCGAGGGCGATGTCGGCGTGGTCATTGATTATGAGCACGGCGCCTGCGGAAAGGGTCATTTCCCTGAGCCTCACGGCCTCGTAATATATCTCCTTTCTAGTCCGGTCCTTGTCGCGGTACTGGATAAACCGGACCCCTCCCTTCAGGGCCGCCATGCACATTTCATGGGGAGAAAGGGAACAGTAGGTTCTATCGGTGATAAAGCAGATTCCGTTCAGATACACAGGCCACCTCCAACGACTTCCCGTTATAACCTGCAGCTTCGTTCATTCCGGAAAAGAGGAGCCAGCCGGCCTCTTTCTGAAAGTCACCGGACTTGAGGTCCGCATTCATGTGGAAGACAGATAGAATCATGTCGTCATTACAGGACTTTTTCGGTGTCCCTTCCGGGCTGATCTGCAACGTTACCCGCCGTTTCAGGATAACTGATGTCGTTACGTATAACCTTCTACTTTTCTTCGGAAGTTTTGGGAGTGCCCATCTTCTCGACGAAACCGGTATTGAACTCACCCTTGATGAAATCCGGATCGTTCAGCACCTTCTTGTGGAAGGGTATGGTGGTCTTTATCCCCTCGATGATAAATTCGTCCAGGGCCCTCTTCAGTCTGGCAAGCGCCTCGCTCCGGTCCCGGCCGTGCACAATCAGTTTGGCCACGAGAGAGTCGTAGTGAGCAGGGATCACGCAGCCGTTATAGGCGGCTGTATCAACCCTGACACCGGGACCGCCCGGAAGCGAAAGAAAGGTGATCGTCCCGGGAGAGGGGATAAACCTTTCGGGATCCTCGGCATTGATTCTGCACTCGATGGAATGCCCCGAGAGCCTCACTTGAGTCTGCTTCAACTCCAGCGGGAACCCGGCCGCTATCTTGATCTGTTCCTTGACGATATCCACTCCGGTGACACTTTCGGTGACAGGATGTTCCACCTGGAGTCTCGTGTTCATCTCCATGAAGTAAATGCCGCCATCCGGATCGACGATGAACTCAACGGTGCCAGCATTCCTGTACTTGAAGGCCTTTGCCGCCTTGATCGCATACTCGCCGACTTTCTTCCTGAATTTTTCGGTAGTACCCGGCGAAGGAGACTCTTCTATCAGCTTCTGATGCCTTCTCTGGATGGAACAGTCCCTCTCTCCAAGATGCACGATGTTGCCTTTAGTGTCGGCGAGTATCTGGACCTCGACATGTCTCATCGCGGGAATGAATTTTTCCACATACAGCTCTCCGTTTCCAAAGGCCGCGAGCGCCTCCCGCTGAGCCATAAAGTAAAACTTGTCAAGTTCGTCTTCGGCCTTCGCTACCCGCATTCCCTTGCCGCCTCCGCCCGCTGAGGCCTTGAGTATGACGGGAAAGCCGATCTTTTTGGCGGTCTTCAGCGCCGCCTCTTCGGATACGACGTGCCCGTCGCTTCCGGGTACTACGGGAACCCCCCTCCGCTTCATGATCTGCCTGGCCTTTGCCTTGTCGCCTCCCAGCCTTATGCTCTCCGCAGTCGGGCCGATGAACGTAATGCCCGAAGTAAGGCAGGCCTCTGCGAAATGGTGGTTTTCGGAAAGGAAGCCGTATCCCGGGTGGATCGCCTCTGAATCGGTAATCTCCGCGGCAGTGAGGATACTCGGAATGTTATTGTAACTCTGCGCCGAACTTGCAGGGCCTATGCAGACCGATTCGTCGGCAAACCTCGTATGGAGCGAGTCCCTATCGATGTCGGAATAGATGGCAACAGTTCTGATATCCAGTTCCTTGCATGCCCTGATGATCCTGACAGCGATCTCGCCCCTGTTGGCGATCAATATCTTCTTGAAAAGTTTCATAGAGGCTCGATGAGAAATAGAGGTTCGCCGTATTCCACCGGCTGTCCGTTTTCAACGAGCACTTTCATCACAATCCCGTCAACTTCGCTCTCGATCTCGTTCATCAGTTTCATCGCCTCGATGATGCAGAGTACCTGCCCCTTCTTGACCTGGAGGCCGAGCTCGACAAATTGGGACGCCTCGGGAGAAGGTGAGCGGTAAAAGGTACCGACAATCGGGGCGGTAACGGTGATAAGCCTTTGCGTCTCCTCCTCCTTTTCCCCGGCGATGTTCTCCTGTAAGGCAGCCTTCATCTGAGAAATCTCGACGGCAGGGAACATCTTTTCTCTTCTGATCCTTACCTTGGTCCCCTCTTGTTCTACCTGCAATTCGGTAATATCGGTATCCTTGAGAAGTTCTATAAGGCTCTTCAGATCCTCAAGCTCCATTATCTTACCCTTTCTATGTATTCAGACGTCCGCGTATCGACCTTGATGGTATCCCCCTCGTTGATATGGAAAGGAACCCTCACAACGGCGCCGGTTTCCAGCGTGGCCGGCTTTCCGCCCCCCGACGCCGTGTCGCCCTTGAATCCCGGCTCGGTCTTCGCTACAACAAGTTCGATGAAGGTGGGCAGTTCCACATTAAGCGGCTCACTCTTGTAATACAGGATCTTGACTTCGGTATTCTCCTTCAGGAACACCTTGGCATCGCCGAGCTGCCCGGCAGTGAGGGGAGTCTGTTCGTATGTCTCCTGGTCCATGAAATAGTACAGGTCGTCCTGTGCATAAAGATACTGCATCTTCTTTTCCTCAAGTTCGGGAGTCGGGAACTTTTCGCCGGACCTGATCGTCTCCTCCACCACGCCGCCGGTCTTGAGGTTCTTCATCTTTGTCTTGACGATCGCCCCTCCCCTCCCCATTTTTACGTGCTGGAAATCGACTATTTCGTATGGATCGCCTTTATACTCTAATTTCAAGCCTTTTCTGAAATCGGTTGTCGAAATCAATGATCGCTCCTCCTGTCTGTGTCCCGCCGGACAACGGGTCGATGACTAATGTATTATTTCAAGATCCTTCGGGACTGATGTCAGAACGCTGCATCCCTTTCTGCCGGCGACGACCATATCTTCAATGCGGACCCCGCCAATGCCGGGGAGATAAATGCCCGGCTCTATAGTAAAAACCATTCCCGATTTTACGGTCTCCCTTCCAAGTCTGGAAATTCGCGGAAGCTCGTGGACGTCCAACCCTACGCCATGACCCGTACCGTGGCCGAAGAAATCATCGTATCCCGCCTTCATTATAATGTCTCTCGCGGTCCTGTCAATCAGCCTTGCACGCATTCCCTCCCGGACAGAACGAATCGCTTCGAGATTCGCGAGGAGCACCGTTTCATAAATTTCCTTCTTCCTGGAAATATCCGCCCCTTTGACAAGCAATGTCCTCGTCATATCGGAGAAATATCCTCCCGCCTCGCCGCCCCAGTCGATCACCACCAGATCCCCGGACCCTATCCTGTTTTCCGTCGGCCGGGCGTGCGGCATCGACGAGTTGGGTCCGCTCGCAACTATTATATCAAAAGGCAGAGTTCCGCATCCGTTTTTCCTGAGCCTTTCCTCAAGCATGGAAGCGATCCGCCGTTCGGAAACCCCCTTCCTGATCGACGGCCTGACATCGAGGAAGGCTTTCTCCGCTCTCTCGATTGCCTTACCGATAAGCTTCAGCTCCAGCCGGTCCTTGGTCCGCCTCATATCCTCCACAAGGTTCGTCACGGCCTTTGTCCTGAATCCCTTCCTCAGAAGTGACCGGTAAAACGAATACGATACCGTGGATTCAAACCCGAGTATGTTCACGCCGAGAGACTGGGCCGTTTTCAGTATCAGCTTCGGCCTTTCCTCCTTTTCTATGAGGATTTCAAAGCCCCTGGTCTGTTTCTTCGCCTGCTCCTGATAACGAAAATCGGTAAAAAGCAGCCGATTCTCTCCCGTCAGCAGCAGGCAGGCAGAGGAACCGCTGAATCCGGACAGATACCTGACGTTTTTCAGTTCGGTTATCAGCATGGCATCGATGCCCGTGGAATCCAGGACATCGGTTATGGCCCGCAGCCTGTTCATTTCCCGGCGATCTTTACGGCAGCCCTCACGGCAAGGAGATATCCTTCCGTACCGAGCCCGCTGATCTGTCCGGTGGCAACTGCGGATATGAATGATCTGTGCCTGAATTTTTCACGCTTATAGATGTTGGAGATATGGACCTCGATCGACGGCTTTCCCACCGCAGCAATAGCGTCTCTTATCGCCACGCTTGTGTGAGTGTAGGCTGCCGGGTTTATGATCAGGACATCATAGGCATTTTCCTGGATCGCATCCACGATCCGGCCCTCCCCGTTCGACTGCACGATGTCGACCTCAGCGGAAAGTTCGGCGCAAAGCGCACGTATCCGGCCGTTCAGCGTCTCCAAAGAAATCTCGCCGTATATACCCTTTTCCCGGGTACCAAGGAGGTTCAGATTGGGTCCGTGAATGACAAGAATTCTCATGTTAATGCCGGACAGCCGTTCCGCCCTGCATTACAGACAGGCGGTCTGACGGCCTTCTAAAATTCATCTTCAAGTTTAGGAATTGCGGATTTAAGTATGAAACGGCCCTTCCCGTAATTGCCATCGGGCTTAATCACCAGGGCCAGATAATATTCGGCGTTTATCTTTCTCATGATAATGCCGCACGTATCGGATATGATGGAAAACTCTCTTGCCTCCCCGAGGCCGAGATTCTCGGATGCCAGGCTGATGTCCCTGATCATGGCCGAAGCCTCGGCGCCGAGACCCGTAAGGTCTATCAGTTTCTCCGAAACATATTCCTGAACGGGGATTCCGTCGGCTGCGATAATCATAGCCGAGACGGCCCCGTCTACCCGCTCTACGGTCTCCCTAAGTACGTCCGAGAAATTCATCGTGTCTTTTCTGTATCCCTTCCAGAAAACCATTCAGCCGGTCTATCAGTTCCTCATTGTCCTTGCCCAGCATCTTGAGAAGGCCTCTGAGCTCTTTCAGTCGCTGTATGGCCCTCCTGTCATCGGGATTTTCAGAAAGAACCTTTCTGTATATTCGGACAGCTTCTCCGTAGTCCCCTTCAGATACCTTTCGGTCCGCATCTTCGATGCTGACCGGATGTAACCCCCCGGCACCTTCTCCGCCTTCCCCGGCAGTTTCCGCCACATATACATCCGCAGCAGCGATATCTGCACCATCAGAGATTTCTTCCGGGACAACCTCTTCGTCTCCCTGCGGAATTTCTTCTATCTCTACTGCTTCGTCTTCGACCGGGGTGCCCACGGAAAGTTCGCCGGCGGCGTCTTCCCAGGCGCTGGAAGCGGAATCCTCAGCTTCAGCTCCCTGCGGGGCCTCTTCGGCTGCGGCCTCTTCAGTGACGCCGCCTTCCGCATTGCCGTTGCCGAAAAGCGACTCCTTGAAGGCATTCAACTCCTCATGAGCCGGCTCAGGTGATCCGGCATCAACGTCCTGAAACCCGGAATCTGCGGACGGACTTTCTTCAGAATGTGACTCATAGATGTGCCCTTCCAGAACATTCTCTTCCCGGGGAGCCTCGCCGCCCGCATTCTCCTCCGGCGCCTCCTTCGGAGAACCTGCCGCCTCAATGTCCTGCAGACTGGCCAGGGCGTCTTCGTCCATCGAATTCAGTCTCAGAATCGTCCTGTATGACTGGACCGCAAGTTCTTTCTCGCCCGAGTCCCGATATATCTCGGCGAGTTTCTTGTGGGCATAGAGGTTGTCGGGAATGGATTTAATAACATTCTCGAACTCGGCCCGGGCTTCGTCGCGCATCCCCTTTTCGAGGTAAATCTTCCCCAGCGACACGCGGGCACTCATATATCCCGGCTGTCTTTCGATGCCGGTGAGAAGTACCTGTATCGCCTCATCGAGCATTCCTTCCTTTCTGTATTCCTCGGCAAGAGGAACAAAAAGTTTGGAATTGGGGTCCTTCTCGACCTTTTCCCTTAGTTTCTCGATCTCTTTTAAAGGCATAATCTTGCTACTTTTTTTATCAAAACGGCCTGATAAAGTCAAGCCTTGATTTCTACAAGCCTGTCCAGTATGGCCCCGGCAACTAAATCCTTGCTCATCAAACCAAGGACTTTCTCCCCGTGCCGGTCTATAATTACCGCGCTGTTGGTGTCGACATCAAAGCCCGCCCCGGGTTCGGTAACGTCATTGAAAACCACCATATCCATGGTCTTGCTACGCATCTTCTCTCTGGCCCTTTCGATGTTTCTTCCTGTTTCGGCGGCAAACCCCACAATGAAAGGCCTCTTTTCCATCCGCGCGGCAGCGGCTATTATGTCATCGGTCATACGCAGTTGAAGGGTCATCTCGCGGGTCTTTTCAATCTTGACCTCGGCTTTGGCGACAGGAGAAAAATCAGCCACCGCGGCGGCCATGACAAGCACGCCGGCCCCCCGCCCTATCTCCTCTTTCACCGCCTTCATCATCTCCTCCCCGGTCTCCACGCGGACAACCTTAAGCCCCCCGGGTTTCCTCAGCGCCGACGGCCCGCTTATCAGGGTGACCGCGGCCCCTCTGTCCCTTGCCGCCTTTGCGACGGCAAACCCCATTTTTCCGGAAGACCTGTTGGAAATAAAGCGCACGGGATCGAGATATTCCCTCGTCGGCCCCGCCGTCACAACGATCTTTTCTCCCGCGAGGTCCTTTCCCGACAGCCCCGCCCTTATTGCCTCCACGATATCCGGCACCTCGGCCATTCTCCCCGCACCCTCCTCTCCGCAGGCAAGATCACCCTTCCCAGGCCCCACCTGCACTACGCCGGAAGAAATGACCCTCTCGAGGTTTTCCCGGAAGAAGCGGTTATCGTACATCCTCCAGTTCATGGCCGGAGCTATGACTATCCTGCCGCCGAAGGAAAGCAGGCATGTGCTCAGAAGGTCGTCGGCAATCCCATTGGCGAACTTCGCAATGATATTTGCTGTTGCCGGCGCAATAACCATGAGGTCTGCCCTGGCAGACAGATCTATGTGAGCCATTGGCTCTTCGAACAGCGAAGTATAGACCTTGTTGCCTGAAGCCACCTGCAGGGAAAGCGGTGTAACAAAGTAACGTGACGCTTCGGTCATCACAGCCGTGACGGAAGCACCTTCATCCCTCAATCTTCTGGTAAGGTCAATTGATTTGTGAGCAGCCACACTTCCCGAAACGCCCAGGAGTATGGATTTACTCTTCAGTATCTTCGGCCCCTTCGGCTTCTGCCTCTCTCTTTTCCGCAAAGAGTTCGTCAAACGCCTTCTTGTCCATGGACTCCCGTTCGTGAAGGTAGACCTTCAGATCTTTTTCCAGTTCGCTGAGGTCTTCGCCCGCAGCCAGTCTCCTCCTGTCCTCCAGAAGTTTTCTGTAGTCAAACTTGCCGGCCTGTTCCCTGGCCGCAACGGCCTCGTCACCCGTAAGGAACTCAAGGGCGCCGCTCACAGCTTCTTCGATTGCTATGGACGTCACCTTTTTCGACTTGGTCCTGATCTTGGGTTCCGCCCCCAGCGACAGGTCCTTCGCCCTCTGCGCGGCGATAACGACAAGCCTGTATTTTCCGTCGACGTTACTTTTCCTGTATTCAACCGGCAGCGAAATAATATCCATTGACTCCTCCTACCCTAAAAAATTTTTCTCAAGCCAGACCTTATCCACCCGCCCGCTCTTCAGTCTCTCGGCGGTTATAACGGATTCGAGACTTCTCACCGCATCTTTCAATACGTCATTCACTATAACATAATCGAACATGCTATAGTCTCTTATTTCCTCCACGGCGCGTGCCAGCCGCCTTTCCATGTCCGCCCGCGTATTGCTCCCGCGTTTTTCAAGCCGTCCCCTCAGAGCTTCCATCGAAGGCGGCAGTATGAAGACATAGGCACCGCCTGAACAGGAATCTCTGACCTGTCTTGCGCCCTGGGTATCTATGTCGAGCAGCACATCGAAGCCGTCCTGCAGGATGCCTTCGAGCCTCCGTCGGGACGTACCGTAAAAATTGCCGTGTACAACGGCCCATTCCACGAAGTCGCCTGCTCCGGCCATACTTCTGAATTCAGGTTCGGAGATGAAGGTATAGTCGCGATCATTGACCTCCCCCCGCCTGGGCTGTCGTGTCGTGAAGGAAACGGACTGTCTGAGATCGGGCACCTTGCGTACTATCCTGTTGCACAGGGTCGTCTTCCCCGCACCGGAAGGCGCGGAGATGATAAACATCGTCCCCTCAGTCTTCCCCGGCAAGGACGCCCTTTCCTTCCATGAATCGCTGCGTGATCGTCTCCGCCTGCAGGGCCGAAAGGATGATGTGATTGCTGTCGGTTATTATGATGGACCGCGTGCGTCTTCCCTGTGTCGCGTCGACGAGCCTGCCTTCCTTCTTCGACTCCTCGCGCATACGCTTGATAGGAGCAGAGCCCGGCGTCACAATAGCGACAACCTTTGAGGCCGCCACCACATTGCCGAATCCTATATTAACAAGTACCGCGCCAAGTTCACCCTTCTTCATGTGTTCTCCTTTGCATGCAGGTATTTGCCGGCAAATCTCCTCTTTTCACTGTATATTCTGCACCTGCTCCCGCATCTTTTCGATAGCAGTCTTCATATCCACGGTGGTACTGGAGATCTCGTAATCGGACGCCTTTGAACCGATGGTATTAACCTCTCTGTTGAGCTCCTGAAGTATGAAATCCAGCTTTCTGCCTATTATATCACCTGATACGAGTATTTCCTTAAACTGTCCGACATGACTTTCAATCCGGGTTATCTCCTCGGAAATGTCAAGTCTGGCGGCGATTGCCGCCGCCTCCTGAAGCACCCTGGCAGGGTCGACCTCCTGCCCTTCAAGCAGTACCCGCAGTCTCTCGACGAATTTCTCCCTGGCGTCCACTACCGTCCTGCCGGCAAGGCCCCTGATCTTCTCGTTCATTCCGCCGAGGGATTCGGCGATTGGTCGCAGCTCGTCAGCCAGGGTCTCGCCCTCCCTGATCCGCATCCTGTACAGATCCTCCGTCGCCTCCCTGAAGATGTCCGTGACCTTGCTGATATCGACTGTCTGTTTCGTCTCCATAAACATCCCGTGAAGACCCATTAGTGTATTAATGTCGATCCGGCCGTCGATCGAAAGCTCGTCCTGCAGGGACCTGAACACATCGTAAATCTTTCTCACAAAGGCGCTGTCCACGCTGAGGTCGATGGCTGCAAGCGCCGAAACGGTTATTGATATGTCGAACTTGCCCCTGGAGAAACGTTCCTTTAGCATGTTTCTGAAAGGTATCTCCAGCTGGTTAAGGAACGCGGGGGCGCGCATGTATATATCGAGGAACCTGTGGTTTATGGAACGTATTTCGACCCGGCAACCCTCCTTCTCTGCACTGCCGAATCCCGTCATACTCTGTGCCATGGTAGATTTAACTATAAAATACTCGCAGAAATTAGTCAAACTGGCAGAAAAATCCGAACTTTTTCAAATTACCGAAGAAAAACCCAAAAATCGGCCTCTTCCTGAGTCTCGAACAATTGCGGAGAAACAAACGAAGAAACCGACCGCCGGAACCCTTTGCACTTGCGACTTCCATTAGGACCTTATAATTGAACGGTCGTTGCTCACTCTTTGGCATGGAGGGTCAATATGCCTCGCTGCCGGACGAAGCTTACCAGCCTCGGGCATCCCGAAGTCGACCCTGGGTCAGGAGGCATTTTCCGACAACCAGATGCACGCAATTTTGCGGCATCCGGCAAATTTCCCGGGTGGCACATGGACAGTACAGAAAAATGTCATAGACTCCCATTCTTGATAAAGAATAAAAAATGATTGCTAAAGAGGTACCGATTGTGATATTTTTTAAAGTGTTATGAGTGCTTCCGACCTTGTCATGTACGAAGAGGAGTTCAACAAAATCGACAATGAACTCCAGAAACTTTACATGCAGACGAACGCAAAGGTCGTATTTCTTGTCGACAAGAACGGTCAGCTAATCGCCTCCGCGGGCGAAACGCACGACCTGGATACAACTTCTCTGGCTTCGCTCACGGCGGGTAATATCGCCGCTACAGGCGGCATAGCACGCCTGCTCGGTGAGCAGGAATTCACTATACTTTTCCACGAAGGCGAAAAGGACAATATCCATATCTCCCTCATCGGCACCAGGGTGATACTCGTCGTAATCTTCGACAAGCGGTCGTCCCTCGGTCTGGTCCGCCTGCGCGTCAAGAAGGCCTCGGAAACGCTGGTGAAGATGTTCGACGAAATAAGCAGCAAGTCCGAGAAGGAAAAGAGCGAAGGCAAGCTGGATGAGTCCCCGTTTGCGGAAATCAGTGATGAAGACATCGATAACCTTTTCAGGTAGGTACTGCCATAAGTGTCCTTTATAAATTACTCCTCCCGTGAGATCAATTGCAAGATAGTCTATTACGGTCCCGGACTGTGCGGAAAGACAACGAATTTACAATACATTTTCAGAAGAACCAACCCCGAACAGAAAGGCAAACTGATCTCCCTCGCCACGGAGACCGAGAGAACCCTCTTTTTCGATTTTCTGCCTCTTGCGCTGGGCGACATCAAGGGCTTCCGGGTAAGGTTCCACCTGTACACGGTCCCGGGACAGGTCTTTTACGCGGCCAGCAGGAAACTCATCCTGAAGGGCGTAGACGGAGTAGTGTTCGTGGCCGACAGTCAGGTGGAAAGGATGGATGCCAACATGGAAAGTCTCGATGACCTTGAGATAAACCTCGCCGAGCAGGGGTATGATCTTTCAAAGCTCCCCTTTACTATCCAGTTTAACAAGAGGGACCTGCCAAACGTGGCCCCTCTGGAAAATATGAACAGGCTTCTCAACCCCGGCAACATCGCCTGCTTCGAGGCCGTTGCGGTGCTGGGCACGGGTGTTTTCGAAACGTTGAAGAATATCGCAAAACAGGTCCTGACAGAGCTGAAAAAGCACTATTAGTATAGTGTTTCCAACGCTTCCCGGGATAACATAAGGTCGAGTATGTCCGGACCGTCACTCCCGCTTCATTAACCGGCAAAAGACAGGCAACACGCATGGGCTCCGGACTCAGGAAGAAGCGGATTCCCGTCAATTCGCAAAGAACGGCTTACCCGAATCGCAGCTACCGGGCAGACGCATTTGGTGAAACCGCGAGGGAAATTGTATATACTTTAACTGGAAGGGGGTTGCACTGAACAGGTAATTTTATGGGTGACCGGGAAAAGACAAAAACGCAGCTGATCCATGATCTGATGGAAATGCGAAAGACCATCGGTGCCCTTGAAGAGTCCCGGAGCGAATTTCAAAAAGCTGAGAAGAAATACCGTGAAAAGCTTATCGAATATGAGAAATTGTCCGCCCTGGGGAGGCTCACGGCGAATGTGGCCCATGAGATAAGAAACCCCATCACGGTAATCGGCGGGCTCACAAAGAGACTTGAGAAGAGCCTGGTCCCGGGAACCAGGGAAAAAGAATACCTGGAACTGATATCCCTGGAGGCAAAACGGCTCGAGGAGCTGCTCAGAAACGTTCTCGTTTTCTCAAGCAATGCCTTCCTGCAGAGAGAAAGACATGACATCAATACCGTAGTGGGAGCGTGCCTCGATCTTTACAGCAACACATGCAAAAGCAAATCGATCAGGACGGAAGTCTTTCTGGGCGATATCCCGCCTCTCTACATAGACAAGAGACATGTCAGTGAAGCCATTAACAACCTCATAGCCAACGCGATAGACGCCATGAAGGCCGTTCCACAAAAGTCGACAAGACGGAGACCGGGCTGGGACTCCCGATTACCAGGAAAATCGTCGAAGGTCACGGAGGGTTTATGAGGGTCGAGAGCACTGTCGGCAAGGGCTCCGCCTTCAACCTTTTTTTCCCTTACAGATCGAGATAAATACTAGACGGTCCCCTGTCCCTGTCATTGTGATCGTCCCGGAACCCAAACCAGCACTTATTGCGAAAGCAAACGCGTTGATGTAGAATGGCTGAGACCCGGGGAATTCGATGAACGACAAAGACAAGACTGACAATGAACTGCTGAATGATCTGGTGCAGATGCGCCGTCAGCTTCTCGAATTCAGGAAATCCGAAACGGCCCGCGAAAAGATTGCAGCCGCGCTACGCGAATCGGAGAAAAGATACAGAACGCTGGTGGATAACGCGCTTGTCGGCATCTACAAGTCCACCATCGGAGGTGACCTCCTCTTCGCAAATAAGGCTCTGCTCAAAATGCTTGAGTACGATTCTCTGGAGGAGATAGCAGGTAACGGGGGCGTCGGACTGAGATACAAGAACCCCAAAGACAGGGAGACCCTGATTGAGCGCCTGAAAAAAGACGGGAAGGTTGAAAACTTCGAATTCGAGGCGGTAACAAAATCGGGAAAGACAAAAAATATACTTCTCAGCGGGACCCTCGAGGGAGAAACACTATTGGGCATGATGCTGGAAATAACGGAGCGCAAACAGCTGGAGCTGGAACTGGAGAAACTTGCCACAACGGACAGACTCACCCAGACATACAACAGACTGAAGTTCGAGGAGATCATCAGGAAGGAGATTGAAATGGCGAGAAGATACGGCCATTTATTATCCCTCATAATTCTTGACATCGACCATTTCAAGGAAGTAAACGATACTTATGGACACATCGCGGGTGATGATGTCTTAAAGGCCGTGGCAGGCACCGCAAGAGAGAATATAAGGGAGACAGATTCTCTTGTCAGATGGGGTGGAGAGGAATTCATCGTCATTGCCCCCGGCACGAGTCTGGAGGGGGCTGCGGAGCTTGCAGAGCGCATAAGAAAATCCGTGGAAGACTTTGACTTCGGACACCTTAAGACCGTGAGGATAAGTCTCGGCGTAACCCAGTTCAGGGAACATGATACTGAAAACACCCTGCTGCGAAGGGCCGATGATGCCATGTACGCGGCAAAAAATAAGGGCCGTAACCGCGTCGAGGTGATGTAGCCCGAGGCGCTGTTGCGGGCGGTATCGACAGGGCCAACTCTCCGGCGGAGTATCTAACCTTTACGGAACAGAACATTTCTAGTCGGCAGAGAAAGCGGACAGGGCCGACTTTGAAGCAGTGACATGTTTGCCTTTCTGTGATATAAATGATCTATACAACCTGGATATCACGGGCACATAACAGAACAACAGAGATTTAAAGGCCTTCCTCCTGACCTTCACCTGAACGGGTGAGGGCTGCGGAGAGGCTGTTTGTGCAAACAATGACATGGAGAGATCTCCGGGGGGGAATCATGAAAAAGTGGATTTGTCTTACCGCAGTCTGTTTGGGATTTATCATGACAGGGGCGTCATCGGGCGGCGCCCAGACCCGGGTTGCAGGCGGATACACATTTGTAGGGGGCGGCACGGGACCTCAAGTCTGTCTGGGCCGGTGGATACCTTCAGGGGATATCGCCGCTCCCGGGACATGCGAGGGCCAAATGGTAGACGTCGCCCAGCTCACTGCGCTTTCCACCGGCCAGAGCGCCGACAGCCTCAGTCAGATACTTGTTTCTCTGACCTCCATAGATGAGAAACTTGCTGTCAGCAACGACCGTCTGGAACGCCTCGTCGACGCAACCGTCAACACCCAGAACTCGATAAATGAACAGGCAAGGAGCCTCAGCGGGATCCTCCATGAGATTATCATCAGGAGGTTCGACGAATTGCCGGCGGAGGTGATGGCCAGCAAAAAGTTCAAGGAAGAGATCGAAAAACTGAAGGAAGAGATTCTGGGCGATGTCCGGAAACTTTACCCGGCACGGCCGTCTCCACCGACAAAATGATCGTCCAATCAGGAGGTGGAGGTGGGCGCAGGCCGGAAAGGTCTTTTTCTGCGCAGCATCAACGCGATTTCTTCAGCATAGTCTGAAAGCGAGTCATCCCTGGCCCCGAAAATAACGTAGCTCTGCCAGTTTCCGAGCAGGCCGAAAATACGCCGGCGTTCCCCCATCGCGCTTGCCTGTTTGCCCGATGCCGCTACAGCCTCGACGATGTTTTCGCTCGAAATGTCGCGGGCCGACGTCCCCCCCGCATAGTATATTGGAAGAAGAAAAAGATGGTCCGATTCCCTCAGGTTCGCAACGAATGTCTCTATATACCCCTCCCTCAAAAGTCTGGTCGGACCATAGCCGTGCGGCTGAAAAATGTAGCAGACGCTTCTGCTCATCCGCTTCATTGTCTGCATGAGATTGAATATCTTGTCAGGGTTATGAGCATAGTCGTCTATGACCAGATAACTCTCATCGTCCAGACGGATATCAAATCTGCGCTCGATGCCCGAAAACCCCCGGAGGACCTCCCCCGTGTCCTCCAGCGGGACGCCGAGTTCCGACAGAAATGCTATGCAGGCAACGGCGTTATAGAGATTGTGCTTCCCCGGCAAAGGAACGGTAAACTTCCGGCCCCTCACCGTAAAGGCGGTGTTTAAACGATGATATTCAACATTCTCGGCCCGGTAAGGAGACTCGCGCTCGATGGAAAAGTTTATCGGACCATTGAGGTCCCAACGGGCGATATTTTCATCGTCCCCTCCGGTGATGACAAGGCCTGACGTATTCTCACACAGCTTCTTGAACATATGGGCCGTCTCGGAGATCGAATGGTGGTCAAGACCCAGATTCAGGATTATCGAATGGACAGGTTTGTAATCGACGATCGTTCCGTCCGACTCGCAGGCCTCGATAACAAGCCAATCGGAACGGCCCGACAGGTAATTGCCGGCCCTTCTTTCCGTTACAAAGTTCTTGACCCTGCCGCCTCCTATAAAGCAGGGATCCATCCCAAGCCGCTCCATGAGAAAGGCAAGCATCCCGGAGGTTGTAGACTTACCGCTGGTGCCCGCCACCGCAACAGTCCTGAACCGTGACACGGTTTCGGCGCGACCTTCGTCGCTCCTTCCGCTCCATCTCTGTGCCCGCTCGATTGCACTGCGAAGTCGAGCGCCTATCGCCTCGGGCGCAAACTCGGTCTCGACCAGGCACGCCCCTTTTCAGCCTCTCAAACAGCCTGCTATCCGGAGCTGCGTCAAACAGACGGTCGGAGCCCGAAACATTGTGTCCCTTTTCGGCAAGAAACCCTGCGAGGGCCGACATGCCGCTTCCGCCTATGCCTGAAAAGAACAGCTTCATTCCGGCAAAAAGACCGGACCTGGCCAAACTAAAGCAATTATCAACGATGTCATAATGTGATAGTCAACCCGAAAATCTCCCCCACTTTCCAAAGAGGGCCTAACTTGCGTCGGCAAGGGAAGGGCACGAAGTAATTTCAGAAAATAGGGCTCAGTGACGGTAAACGACCGATTTGATGCCATCTTTCCGCAAGAGGACCTGAGACTGCTGCAGGGCTTTTTTCTGATCTCCGAACCTGCCGATGAGCACCCTGTGGAGTCCCGAGCCGGCGCTTTTCTCCACAAAAGCGTCATAGCCTCTTTTTTTCAGTTTCCCGGCAAAGGAGACCGCATTGCTCTCTTTTTCAAATGCTCCCACCTGAACGGAATATATCTCTTTCTGCTGCCCCCTGAGAATCCTGGGTTCTTTCAGACCATCGTTAAGAACCTTTGCTCCTCTCCGTAGAGGCAGTTTGCCTGCACGTTTAGTACCCTGCCGGGCTTTCCGCTCCCCGGGGGACGGCGACGCGTTGAGGACCTTTTCTGCCTCACGGTTCTCCTTCCGGGCTTCTGTATCTTCAGTCTTGTCACTGTTGCCGGCCTTTCCCGGACGCGCGACTTCCCTGGCAACCTCCTTTCCCGAGGGTGCCTTTTCCACTACCAGGGCCGCAGTCTTGCCTTCCCGGCTGCCACCAGGGAGAATACCGGCCTGAAAGGCCGCAAACACAGCCACTGCAACCAACAGAATAAGGACGGCGAAGAGGATGTATTTTCCCGTCGGCCTCTTTCCTGTCTCCGGAGGGGTCTCAAAATCGGCCTCTTCAGCACTTTTCTCTTCCTCCTCCACATTCCCCGGGGGTCTATACTCCCCCGCCGGGAAACCGTGCTCCTGGCCGCCCGTCTCCTCTGTCCTGCCATCAGGGGGGACCCAATCCTCGTGACTCTCTTTCTCCTCAGCCACGAAATCCCGGAAACCCCGCTCTTCCCCGGCAGTCGGCTCCATGGTCTGATCAGGCCGTCGATCCGCTTCTTCGATCTCCCCCGTCGCCTCTACCATCTCTTTTTCCTCGCTCTCGACCGGCAGCTCGGATTCCTCCGACACACCCTCACCGCCGCTTCCGGCAAGAGAAAGGCCCGCCTCTTCAACCGTGCCGGGGACTTCTTCGCTTATCTCTCCGGAGACGCCGGCAGGTCCGCCGCCTTCAAATGGAATTTCTTCTCCCATCAGTCTCGCGGTCATTGCAAGGATGTCAGCAGGCTTCAGCGGCCTGACGAGCACATCCACGATTCCTATGGTCCTGGTGTATTTCGGATCCAGTTCCCCCTGATAGGATATGGTTACTACTATCGGTAATTCCTTCAGCCGTTCAACGGAATGAATGGACTTACTCACCTTGAGACCGTTCGACTCCGGGAAAAGAAGACCCAGATAGACAATATCCGGTTCGATCTGCTTCGCCCTCTCCGCACCTTCATCCGGGTCAGCCACGGCCACTACGTCGTAACCGGCCGGTTCAAGGGTACGGGCAAAGAGATCCCGTATTCCCTTCTCCTCATCGACGATGAGTATCTTTCCTCTTCTTTTAGATTCCATCCGTTCTTACTTGACCAGTCTTCTCAGGTCTCTCTTTTCTATCTTATTCATCTCCGTTTCCAGTTCCCTTACGCGGCTATTTTGATTATACAGGATAATCCGGAATAATATATAGCCTGCAACGGACAGCCCCCCGAGATAGCCCATGTTTTCCATTATAAGACTGTCCCTAAGAAACTCCACTGTCCCTGCGAGGCCGGCCTTCGAAGATATAAACAGGATTGCGAACACCAGAAAAACAAACTGCGTCAGCCTCAGGAAATTTCTGATGCTGTGCTCCTGGTTCTTCAAATCACGGAGTTCCTTCCTCTTGATCTCAAGCACGCATCCGGCACACTCCCTCCTGCCGGGGACCCTGTGCGCGCGGCAAAGCGGCGACCTCTTGCACCTTGGGCACTGAAACCCCTCACCTTGATTCAGATAGGCGCCGCAAACCCTGCACGTCAGCATTTCCTGTCTTGCCGATGAACGCCCGGCGAACCCATCCATTATTCCCTCCATGCCCCCGGCACTATTCCGCGCCCTCTGAGGAGGCCGAAACCCGGGTGTTATTCTCCCTCCGCCCGAAGTTCTTTCTTCTTCTGATCAGGTCGTTCTGCCTGACACCATCGGGCACCCTCATAAAGACCACGTCTTCATTCCTTGCCGATTCCAGATCCAGTCCCCGCTCGTCCCTCAGGAACACTACCGGGAAGGACCTCTCCTCAAGCCCCGGGGACAGGTACTCAACAGCGTCTCCCTTGTCTATCCGGTTCCTCAACTCCACCTTGGCCGTATTTCCTCTGATTCCGGTGACAACCCCCACCAGATCATGGCTCATACGGTAAACCTCGCCGTCGAAATTATAGTCCCCGTCCGGCTGTTTCCCCAGGAACATGCCGGTCGTATATCCTCTGCTGCTGAACATGGAGAGCTCTCTCAGCCAGCCCGGCTCGCATTCGAAATCTTGCCCCGCCACCATCCTGTCTATGGCTTCACGGTAAGTTTTCACAACTCCCGCAACATAGTTTATCCCCTTCATCCTTCCCTCGATCTTGAAACTGTCCACCCCCGCTCCAGCAAGCAAGGGCAGGTGTCCGATCATGCAAAGGTCCCTGGAACTCATCAGGTAAGTCCCCCTGTCGTTTTCGGATACGGGAAAGTATTCGCCCGGCCTCTTCTCCTCCGCAAGGGCATATCTCCACCTGCAGGAATTTGTGCATTGACCCCTGTTTGCGCTTCGCGACGCCAAAAAGCTGCTTATATAACATCTTCCGGAATAAGAGATGCAAATGGAACCGTGGACAAACGTCTCCAGTTCAACACTTGTCTTTCGCCGTATCTCTCGAATTTCGTCAAGGGACAGCTCCCTGGACAGCACAAGCCTTTTCGCCCCGAGTTTTTCCCAGAATCCGGCAGACTCCGAATTGGTAATATTAGCCTGTGTGCTGACATGAAGGTTGAGTGCAGGCGCCTTCTCCCTCAACATCATGAAGAGTCCCGGGTCCGAAAGGATGACCCCATCGGGACTTGTATCCCTGAGGAGCGCCACATGTTCCCTGATGCCCGGCAAATCCCGGTTGTGCGGGAAGATGTTCACCGTGACATATACCCTGACACCCCATTCATGGGCGTAGACAACAGCCGCCTCGATCTCGCGCGGGCTGAAATTTCCCGCCTTGCTCCTCAGACTGAACCTGGAATCGCCCAGATAAACGGCATCGGCGCCGTAATGTATCGCCGTCTTCAGCTTTTCGAAATCTCCCGCAGGGGCGAGCAGTTCAGGTCTTTTCATCTCTCAACTCTTTACGGCATTTTATGATCTCGTTCCTGGCAAGACGGTCGCACAACTCGTTCTCGGGATGACCATCGTGGCCTTTGACCCAAAACCATTGTATGTCGTGTGGGGCTCCCGCCTTCAGGAGCCTCTCCCATAGGTCCCTGTTGAGAACCTCCTTCTTTTGAGAGTTCCTCCACCCGTTTCTTTTCCATCCCTCAAGCCACTCGGTCATGCCTTTCACCACATAATTCGAATCCGTCGTCACTTTTACTTTGCAGGGCACCTTCAGACTTTCGAGGGCGGCGATCACGGCGGTCAATTCCATCCTGTTATTGGTAGTGAGTTTTTCGCACCCGCATATTTCCCTCACCTTGACCCCCGCTCTAAGTATGGCGGCGAACCCCCCTATGCCGGGATTCCCGCTGCAGGCCCCGTCCGCGAAGATCTCAACAGAATGCTTCAGCCAGTCCCTCATCTGTCTTATATTACATTTTCTGCATAGGTATTTCAAAAAGGGAGAAGAGGGAAACAGGAGCGCTCTTTGCTCCTTTCAGGTTCTGAACGGACAGCTTGAAACAGCCCTCCTCAGCCCTTAAGTAAACTCCCGTTCGCACTGCAACACAATCCGATCGAATTCTTCCTCAGAGATGTCAGGAAGGATGAGGTTGCCTTCCCGGTCTTTCTGCAATTTCGTGATGTTGGGATATTGGCTCTCGATCAGCCTCAGGTTAATCGCCTGGCGTTTCACTATCTTCAGCAGTCTCCTGTTCTCCGCTTCGAGATTGTACTTCTCCAAAGCCGAGCGTATCGAAAGCCTCAATTCAGTTTCGTTCCATGGCTTGGAGAAAAACCTGTATATTTCGCCTTTATTAACCGCTTTCATGGCAGCTTCGAGGCTTGCGTAGCCCGTAAGCATGATTCTGATAGTATCGGGGCAGCATTCTTTCGCGCGGGCCAGAAATTCCGTTCCCGACATCGCCGGCATCTTCTCATCGGATATCACTACTTTTATTGTTCCCCGGCGCATCATCTCCAGACCGTCAGCGCCGTTGTTTGCCGAGTATATTTCGTATGGCTCATCGACTAGAGTCCTTTTCAATGCAGCGAGCACATTCGGCTCATCGTCAATAATCAGAACGGCATCTTTCATAATTATGCTCCTTTCCCCAAAATGACCTTAGTCACACTGCTGTTGATTCTCTCGACCGGCCGCAAAGCGGACAGATGATCCAGTCTTTCTCCATAGGCATCTTGCAATGAGTACACACATTCTGCTTTAAGCTGCCGCAGTATGGACAAAACAGGAATTTTGCGTCAACCATCCTGAGGCATTTCTCACATCTCCTCTCGTGCCGGGTCTGAGGACCCACCACCCTTATGAGTTCCTCGAGCGAAGTTGTCCCGATTTTCACCTTCTCAATGCCGTCCTCGATAAGCGTACGCATCCCGCTGGCCCGAGCCATACCCAACAGTTCCGATTCCTTGTACCTGGTGCTGATCAGGTGCCGGAAGTCATCGTTCATCACGAAGACCTCGAAAATGCCGGTTCTTCCCAGGTAACCGGTGTAGTTACACCTTTCACAGCCCCGACCTTTATAGACGGACGGTCCGACTATATCCGGTGGAATCTTCAGCAAGTCCATCATAGTCATTTCCGGCGCAACCTTCTCCCGGCAGTATTTACAGACCTGTCGCACCAGTCTTTGTGCCAGAATGCCCTCCATGGCGGATGCGATGAGATAAGGCTTGGTCCCCATGTCTATCAATCTGGTTATTGAAGCAATAGAGTTGTTGGTGTGCAATGTAGTAAGTACCATGTGGCCCGTGAGCGCCGCTTTAAAGGCCACGTCGGCCGTTTCATAATCCCTTATTTCCCCGACCAGAATTACATCGGGATCCTGCCTCAGAGTCGAACGGAGCACTGACGCAAAGGAAAGGCCGATCTTTTCCCTTATGTAAATCTGGCTGGCGTCCTCCATGAAATATTCGACCGGATCCTCTATAGTTTCAAAATTTTTCGTGCTCTGAAGCATCTCGTTCAGTATTGAATAGAGCATTGTTGTCTTACCGCTGCCAGTGGGGCCAGTGGATACTATGATGCCCTGTGGTTTCTTGACCAGCCTGTAGACGTTCTCCAGATCGGCTGGCAGCACCCCCAATTCATCAAGTTTCCGGACCGCAGCGTTCTTGTCGAGAATTCTCATTACTACCTTTTCTCCGTTTATGGTCGGCATTGTGGACACCCTGATGTCCACGAGACGCGTACCAGCCTTAACGGTAATCCTTCCGTCCTGGGGCTTGCGTCTCTCAGAAATGTCCATTTTGGCCAGGATTTTTATCCTCGATATCGTAGCGGGATGGAGGTCCGTGGGTATCTTGATCTTGTTGTGCAGCATGCCGTCGATCCTGTAACGTATCAACGTATACTTCGTCTTCGGCTCTATATGGATATCGCTCGCCTTGAAACGTACGGCCTCGGAAATTATGGCATTCACTATGCGTATGATCGGGGGGACTTCCGATGATCCGATCAATTCCTGGACGTTGATGTCTTTCTCCTCCTCCTCTATGACAATATCGATCTCATCGAGGGGCTCGCTGTCGAAAAGACCTTCGACGTAGGCAGTTCCTTGCCCGGCTTCATACTCCTCACCACCGTATGCCTTTTTGATCTGGGACAGGATATCATCACTCCCCGCCACAACAGGCACAACCTTGAGGCCGGTCATGATCGATATATTGTCACACTTAAAGATATCCGACGGATCGGCCATGGCGATGGTCATCTGCCTGGCGTCAAGCTTTATCGGAACGAGTCTGTTCCTTTCACAGAGGTCCCTTGGGAGAAACCTGACAACCTCCGGGGCCAGGGTCATCTCCCTGAGATCCACATACTCAATCCGAAGATGGGTCTGCAGCGCTCTGATGATCTTCGATTCGGTTGTGATGCCCAGCCTCAGGATTGTTTCGCTCAGAAATTCGCCCGGCAATTTATCGATTATGGCACGATCTAGGTCTTCCTTTCCCATGAGACCGGACTTGATCAGAATATTCCCCATTACGCCACGGTTTTCATCCAGAAGGGCCGCGTAATTACTGATCTTGAGCTGCTGCTTCCTGGTTATGTCCTTGAGCTTCCTGTTTTCCTGTATCAGGACATATTGCTGGAGTGCAAGGCTGACGGTCAGTCTTAGGTCTTCGTCGTTCCAGGGCTTGGTAATAAATTTGTATACCGCACCATCATTGACTGCACCCATGATTGACTGCACGTCGGCATGGCCCGTGAGCATTATCCTGATCGTCTCCGGCCATTTCTGTTTTATCTCTTTCAGCAACTCGGCCCCCGTCATGCCCGGCATTCTGTGGTCAGAAATAACGAGATGGACCTTCTCTTTCGCCATTATTTCAAGGGCCTCCTCTCCGGACGCGGCCGTAAATATCGTGTAATTCTCCTCCTGGAAGATACGTTTGATCGCGCTGAGAACATTCTCCTCGTCGTCCACGATCAGAAGCGAGAATTTTTCCTCTTCCTGCCGATCCTCGGATACAATGTCTTCGGACACGGCATCCGCCTCACTTCTCGCCACGGCCCTGAAAAGTTCAGAATACTTTGACATTCGGTCTCCTTCCCGCCGGCAGCTTCAGAAGAAAGGTGGCCCCTTCCCCCGGTTCGCTCTTAACCTCGATGGTGCCGCCATATGCCGTGACTATTTCGTATACGACGCTGAGCCCCATGCCCGTTCCTTTTCCTACTTCTTTGGTGGTGAAAAACGGGTCGAATATCCTTTTTCGGATATCTGCCGGAATACCGTTTCCATTGTCCGAGATACTCACGGCAATCAGGTCGTCTTCGCAGGAAGTCGTCAAAAAGATCCTCGGCTTTTCGCTCCCGGACGCAGGTCCGAGACTATCTTTCTTACCCTGTCCGAGCCGTCAAGACACTGGTCAATCAGATCATTCATGTCGCCCGAGACAACATCGAGTTTCAGTTCCTTCCATTTTTCCCTCGCCTGCAGTCTGATGGCGTCATGCACTGCCGGGCCTTCAATCAGGGAACGGTAAAAATCCACAATAGTTCCCATCCTCCACACATATTTCTTGAGGGTGCGGATATTGCTCGAAACATATCCCATAGGGTTGTTGATCTCATGGGCCAGACCGGCTGCAAGCTGTCCGATCGAGGCCATCTTCTCCCTCCTCAGCATGCCCTCCTGCGCCCTTTTCAGTTCACCCGTGCGTTCCTCCACCTTCTTTTCCAGCGTCGCAGCCAGCTCCCTGTATTTTCCCTCTGATACGGTGAGTCTTCTGTTCGTTTCCACCAGCTCTTCATAGGACCGGTTTACCACTGTGGCATGCGTTTCCGTCGTAAGCACTCTTTTCAGGTTGGCTCGAATGATCATATTTGTCGCAACCGACAGTATATGAAGGAGCCCCTTGAGGTAAGACCCGACTTCCGCTTCTGTACCGACGGTCACCATGATTCTGCCCACAAGCTCACCTTCCACACTGATGGGCGCCGTCTCGGCATAAGTCTTTTCGCCCGGGCAACCGGCTGACCATACCACCCCGCCTTTGCTGTCCGTAATCGCCGCTGACAACACCCCCGCCTCTACGGCTCCTTCGAGGAGCGGCATCGTCTCGGCGCCGGCTAGCAGGTCCCGCAAACCCTTCTCGGCGCCGACCACATAGCTGAAGTTACCGGAACGATGTTCCTTATTCATTGGTCCTCACCTCAGCCTCTTCCCGGTCACGGCTTCCCCTGCCCTCCTCGTCAGTTTTTCGAGGAATGTCTGCCTGTCCAGGCCATGTTCCCGGGACAGGGAAAATCGTTTGTCGACCCTGTCATACGTCCGCCCCAGAAGGCCGCCGAATGTTTCTGCTACCCCCCATCCCTCAAGCGCCGACGCCATGAACAGGGCTATGCCGGTGGGGCTCCATACGCGCTTGATGTCCGCTTCCGGAATGATCTCATGGAGGTCTCGCTTGTTGAACTGTATCACAAGCGGCATCTCATCGATATCCAGTCCGACAAGTGAAAGGTTCTTCTCCAGATTGTCAAAACTCCCGAAGTTATTAGTCGATTCCGCCAACTGGGAATCCGCTATAAAGGCCACCCCGTCGGCCCTCTGGAGGACCGCCTTTCTCGTGGCGTCATGTCTTACCTGCCCGGGCACCGTATAAACCTTTACCTTTATCTTCAGTCCGCTCGGGGCCTCGAGGAAGAAGGGAAGGAGATCGAAAAAGATGGTCCTGTCGTCTTTGGTATCAAGCACCATAAGGTCCCCCCTGCCCTCTGTTTCCAGGAAGTCATGCAGCCGGAGGAGGTTAGTAGTCTTACCCGAAAGGGCCGGCCCGTAATAGACCAGTTTCAGTACCATCCTCTTTTCCACCTCGTCGTATTCGATCACGCTCCGGCCTCCCGTTCCACAATCCCGTCGCTGCTTTTCCAGATGTCGTCCTTACCGACAAGGGCCGTGAAGGTATCCACCATCTGTGGATCAAGGGCTGTCTCCCTGAGCGACAAAAGCATGTTCACGGCATCTTTGAGTTCATAAGCCTTTAAATAAGGCCGATCGGTGGTAATGGCATCGAAGGTGTCAGCGACTGACACTATCCGAGCCTCCAAAGGAATGTCCGTCCCTGCCATACCTGTCGGATATCCGCCGCCACCGAATCTCTCGTGGTGATAGAGGATGATGTTCACAATTGTCTCCGACAGGCTCGCCTGTCTTGCGACGTCGGCTCCCCAAACGGGGTGTTTTCTGACTATTTCCAGCTCCTCTTCGTTGAGGGAACCCGGATAGTTCAGTATGCTTTCCGGGACGCCTATTTTTCCGCAATCGTGCAGCCAGCTTCCATGTTCGATATCAAGCCGCATTCGCTCATCCAGATCCAGCGCAGCAGCTATCATCAAGGCGTACCGGGCAACCCTGTCGCAATGTCCTCTGGTATAAGGGTCCTTGAGCTCTATCGCCTGTGCCAGCGAACGCAGCGTAGCCTCATCCGCCTTCCTCAGAGACCGGACAAGCCTGTACCTGCCAATCCCGTCCAGCACCGTGGTGACAAGCAAATCATCTTCCCATGGCTTGACTATGAACCGGAATACCTCTCCCCTGTTTATGGCATCAACAGCCGTTTCGAGGTCCGCATAAGCCGTCATGAGCACTCTGACCGTATCCGGAGACATATCTCTTGCCTTTGAAAAAAGTTCGATGCCCTTCATGCCCGGCATAAGATTGTCCGAGACAAGGACGGCGACATCTTCGCGGCTAAGGATACTGAGCGCTTCCCGGGCACTGCACGCCTTCAGTACCCTTATGCCGCTCCCGAAAAAAAGCCTCTCGACCGAATTCAGTATGTTTTCCTCGTCGTCGACAAACAATACTCTCTCAGGCACAGTTCTCTTCCTTGAGCACGAGAACGACGCCGCTCCTGCCGTCGGGATACGTTATACGTGCTCCATTCACATGGACCTTACGGCTGTTCACGGAAATATTACCACAATATTTCCCGGCATCGATGACATTCTCAACCACAAGATTCACCGAGTCCGGGAGAGCCTCTCGTCTTTTCATCCCGGGGATAACACATCCGTTTTCGAAAAGGAGTTTGCGCCCTTCTTTGTTGCACATGACCAGCGCTCCTCCTTTGTCCATCCCGACTACCGCCAGCGGAAGCATATCGAGAACCTCACTGGTGAAGGTCCGTAGATTATGCAACCCTATCAGTTTTGAAACCCTCGTCTCAACCAATTCGTCGAGGCTATGATTAAGCGCGCGCAGTTCTTCATGGGACTTTTTCAGTTCCTCTGTGAGCTGAATGTTTCTCTTATGAAGAAAATATCTGTCCACGGCATTGGAGACCGTCACTTTGAGTTCGTCATCGTTCCAGGGTTTGGGGATAAACTTGTATATCTGTCCCTCGTTTATCGCGGAGACCACTGCCACGGTGTCTGCATACCCGGAAAGTACGATCCTGACCGTATCAGGCCACCGCTCGCAGACCTCTTTCAGAAAATCGACGCCGCTCATCCCCGGCATCCTGTAATCGGAAATGACTATGTGCAGGGGTGCACCCCTTTGCAGGATATCCAGACCTTCCTCCCCGGAAGTTGCCGTCAGGATTTCATACCCGTCATCAAGGAACAATCTTTCGATAGACCGGAGGACATTTCTTTCATCATCCACACAGAGTATCCTGATCCGTTCTTCCATCCGTCATTGCACCACGGGGACCTGCAGCGTAAATGACGTCCCCTTCCCGACAGTACTGTCGACGGTGATTTTCCCTCCGTGTTTCTTTAGGATTTCATAGGCTATGCTCAGCCCAAGTCCCGTGCCTTTGCCAGCCTCCTTGGTGGTAAAGAAGGGCTCAAATATCCTGCTCAGTTTGTCCTGCGGAATCCCGCACCCCGTGTCCGAAACAGATACGAAAATATTCCCGTCGGAATGCCAGGTCTTTACACTGATCTCGCCCTGCTTATCTATAGCATGGGCAGCGTTCACCAGCAGATTCATGAAGACCTGATTGAGCTGTCCCGGATTGCACCTTGTCAGGGGTATGTCGCCGTATTCCTTTTTCAACGTCGCCTTGTATTTGATCTCGTTCCAGACTATGTGAATAGTGCTCTCCAGGCCCGCATTGATGTCGGCCGTTATGTAATCGAATTCTTCCACCCGTGAGAAGCTCTTGAGGTCCTGTACAATGCCCTTCACTCTCTCGGCGCCGTCGAGGGATTCTTTGATCAGATCCTTTATGTCAGTGATAACATAATCGAGCTTCAATTGCCGGCGTTTTTCATCGAGCTCCCGTGATGCAGTCCCGGCAGAATCGAGACTCAGGATAAGGCGCGACTGCCCGTCAATATAGTCCGACAGCCTGGAAAAATATTTGCCAAGGGAGCCCAGGTTGCTTGAAATGAAGCTCATGGGGTTGTTGATCTCATGTGCCACACCCGCAGCCAGTTGTCCGATTGATGCCATCTTCTCCTGCTGAAGGACCCTGGCCTGAATGGACTGAAGTTCATTATACGCTTCTGCCAGTTCCCGGTTCTTAACTTCCAGTTCCCTCGTGACCCCTCTCAGTTCCGTGGAATCATGGATCGTAATCGCCTCACCGGATATCTCGCCTGGGGAGGCGTCAATGAAAGGATAGGCACTGACTATGAACCATTTCCCGCTCGGTTCATGGAAAATCTCTGTCCCCTTGCGATAGAGCGAACCGTTCTCTATACCGCGCCCGAACAGAAGATTTCCCCAGTTATTGCCGATAATCTCATCGTAAGCCTTGTTTACAAACTCCTTGAATGTCCTGTTGCATCTTTTCACCCTGCCCATATTGTCGGCCAGGATAACCATATCTCCCACGCAGTCAACTGTCCTCTCCCATTCGTTCTTTATCGATTCGACAAGCTTGAAGACCTTCTCCAACCCTTCATATTTCTTCCTGCTTTCTTTCACAGTCTCTCGCAGGGCCTGTTCGGCGAGCTTTCTGGCGCCAACGTTCCTGATAACGAATGTGAGGTAGCGCTCTCCGTCCAACCTCCAGGTCGAAACTTCAAGTTCCGCAGGGAACTCACTTCCGCCCTTGAACACCCCCTTCCGTTCCAAGGGTCTTTCAGAAAACTCATGTCCTCCCATCCGCCTCCCCGTGAGTTCCCGATGCCCGTCAGGCAGTATTACCTCCACCGACATCCCCTTCAACTCTTCCCGGCGGTAACCAAACGTCTTCTCGGCTTCATTGTTTGAAAAAAGAATGGTTCCCATGAAATCCGTTATGATCAGGGAGTTGGGCAGATTCTCGGCCAGCATGTTGAAACCTTCCGATAACATACCGATTCCTTTCCCCTCAGAAGTATGGGCCGGCACACTTTCCCGGG
>JARRRD010000046.1:0-12405 GCA_037381085.1 Candidatus Sulfobium sp. | reverse complement strand
AAAGAAATGCGTCCAGACGGCAGGAAGAACAACGAATTGAGGACGGTAGCTGTCACCAGAAATTTCCTCGGCACAGCCGAAGGCTCCGTTCTCATAGAACTGGGAAACACGCGCGTTATCTGTACCGCCTCCATCGAAGAAAGAGTACCCCCCTTTCTGAAAGACCAGAACAGGGGCTGGGTGACGGCCGAGTATTCCATGATTCCAAGGGCCACCCAGACCAGAATGATGAGAGAGTCGACGGCCGGCAGGGTGGGCGGAAGGACCCACGAGATTCAGAGACTCATCGGAAGGTCACTGAGGTCCGTGGTAGACATGGGCATCATGGGGCAAAGGACGTTGTGGGTTGACTGTGACGTGATACAGGCCGATGGCGGCACCCGTACGGCGGCCATAACCGGTGCCTTCACATGTGTCAGCGACGCCTTCGACTATGCTGTCAGCAGGGGGCTTATCATAAGAAATCCTCTCAAGGACTACCTTGCGGCGGTGAGCGTCGGAATAGTAGATGGAGAACCGGTCCTGGACCTCTCCTACCAGGAAGACAGCTCGGCCGATGTCGACATGAACGTTGTAATGACCGGCAGCGGAGACCTCGTGGAAATCCAGGGAACAGCCGAAGGCACCCCTTTTTCTTCGAAAAAGCTGGACGCCATGCTTGAACTCTGCCGGGAGGGCATCGCGGAGCTGGTCTCGCTCCAGAAAGACCTTGTCCCGGGCATTCCCCGCCCCCTGGTTGTCTGATACATCCCTCTCCCCGAAAACTGAAAATAACTTTTTCTATATGGTAGAATAAGTGATAACTCTGGAGGAATGATTTGAATATCTACAGAAGTCTCTTTATATGGGTCCTCATAGGATTGATGATAATCCTTCTCTTCAACCTGTTGAACACACCGAAAAAGACTTCGGAAGAGCTCATTTTTTCTACTTTCCTGACAAAGGTCGAGGCCGGACAGGTCGATGAGGTGACCATAAAGGACCATGCCATTACGGGCAGGCTGAAGGACGGCGTCAAGTTCAAGTCCTATTATGCCGACTATCCCGACCTGGTAAAGCAGCTGCGTTCCCAGAACGTGAAGATAACGGTCAAACCGCCGGATGAGAACCCCTGGTACGTCAACCTTTTTTTCACGTGGGGTCCAATGATATTGATAGTGGTCATCTGGATATTCTTCATGCGACAGATGCAAAGCGGAGGGAACAAGGCGCTGTCCTTCGGCAAATCAAAGGCAAGACTCGTATCCGAGAAGGCCGTGAAGATAACCTTTGCCGACGTTGCCGGCGTTGAGGAGGCGAAGGGTGAGGTCCAGGAGATAATAGACTTTCTGAAGGACCCCCAGAAATTCCAGAAGCTCGGCGGCAAGATTCCCAAGGGAGTACTCCTCGTGGGTGCGCCGGGCGCCGGCAAGACGCTGCTCGCCAGGGCCATAGCGGGAGAAGCCGGGGTGCCGTTTTTCAGCATAAGCGGTTCCGATTTCGTAGAGATGTTTGTGGGCGTGGGCGCGTCACGGGTCAGGGACCTGTTTGAACAGGCGAAGAAGAGCGCGCCATGCATAATCTTCATCGATGAAATCGACGCAGTGGGGAGGCACAGGGGGGCCGGTCTCGGCGGAGGACACGACGAGCGCGAACAGACCCTCAACCAGCTTCTCGTGGAAATGGACGGCTTTGAAGGCACCGAGGGCGTCATAATCATTGCGGCGACCAACAGGCCCGATGTGCTGGACCCCGCACTTCTCAGGCCGGGCAGGTTCGACAGGCAGGTGGTCGTACCTCAGCCCGACGTCAAGGGCAGACTGGAGATACTGAAGGTCCACGTGAGGAACATACCGGTTGCCGATAACGTCAACCTCGAGAAGATCGCGAGGGGAACACCGGGCTTTTCCGGCGCCGACCTCGCCAACCTGGTAAACGAAGCGGCCCTTCTGGCGGCGAGGGAATCCAAGACAAAGGTGGAGAATTCCGACTTTGAAGCGGCGAAGGACAAGGTGCTCATGGGCGTGGAGAGAAAGAGCATGATCATCAGCGATGAAGAAAAGAAGAACACCGCCTATCACGAGGCCGGCCACGCACTGGTAGCCAAGCTCACGCCGGGCACTGACCCTATTCACAAGGTCAGCATAATACCGCGCGGCCGCGCGCTCGGCATAACGCAGCAGCTCCCAATAGACGACAGATACACCTATTCAAAGGACTACCTCCTCAAGACACTTCAGGTCCTCATGGGCGGCAGGGTGGCGGAAGAGCTGGCACTGAAGCATATGACCACCGGCGCCGGAAACGATATAGAACGTGCCACCGACCTTGCGAGGAAGATGGTGACGGAGTGGGGAATGAGCGAGAAGCTCGGACCGCTCACCTTCGGAAAGAAGGACGAGCAGATCTTCCTCGGCCGGGAAATCGCTCAGCATAAGGATTACAGCGAGAAGACCGCGGTGGAAATCGACGAGGAGGTCAAGCGCATCGTATTCGACGCTTATTCCTCGGCAAGGAAGCTTCTTGAAGGCAAGTCCGCGCTTCTTGACGCCTTCGCCCAGAAGCTCCTGGAAAAGGAGACGCTTGACGGGCCTGAAATCGACCAGATGATCGACGAGTTCGAAAACCCGGCGCCTGTCGAGGCGTAAGGTCCCGCGTGAGGCTGGCATGGCAGACGTTCTGCCTGGACTTTTCCCGGAAAACTCATATCATGGGCGTCCTGAATGTGACGCCCGATTCTTTTTCGGACGGAGGCCTGCATTTCGATAAATCCTCCGCTGTCGACCATGCACTCAGGATGGCCGACGAGGGGGCGGACATCATCGATATAGGCGGTGAATCCACCCGTCCCGGCTCCGATCCGGTGTCGCCGGAAGAGGAGATCAGGCGGACCGTTCCTGTCATAGAGACGATCTCAAGACAGATTACCTGTCCCATATCCATAGATACATACAGGGCAGATGTGGCGAAGCGGGCACTTGATGCCGGAGCATCTATCGTCAACGACATAAGCGGTTTGAGGTTCGATCCCTTGATGCCGAAGGTCGTTTCAGACTGCAAAGTTCCGGTGGTGATCATGCATATGAAGGGAACCCCGAAGGACATGCAGCTGAATCCGGTATACAATGCCCTTATCCCGGAGATTCTGGACTATTTCAGAAAGCGCATAGAATTTGCCGTCAACGCCGGGATCGGCGAGGACCTTATTGCCATAGACCCGGGCATAGGTTTCGGAAAAACGTTTAATCATAACCTCATCATCCTGAACAACCTCCATGAGCTTACGCGGTTAGGGAAACCGCTGCTCGTCGGACCCTCACGGAAGGCATTCCTCGGCAGGCTGCTCAACGGCGCTGCTCCTGACGAGAGGACCGAGGGGACGGCGGCAGCGGTCGCTATCTCAATAATAAAAGGCGCCAATATCATCCGCGTCCATGACGTCAAAGAGATGTCGAAAGTCGCCATAGTGGCAGACGCCATAAAGAGGGAAAGAGTGAACTAGAAAAAGAGGGAGAGGCCTCCGTCCCGCCGTGAGTTCATGAATAATCGGCTATCGGAGGGATTGGGAGATCACATCCCGTTCCGGAGGATCTGCTCAACAAGCACATCGGCATCTTTACCTGCCCACTCCCTGCTCCCGAATATCCTTCCCGATATCTTTCCGTCCTTTCCTATAATGTAAGTCATCGGCAGGGCGGTGACCTCGTAATCTCTTCTCACCGTTCCTTCCGTATCCAGGAGGATGGGAAACGTCAGCCCCAGCCTTCGTGCAAAGGTCTCCACCTCTTCGCTCCTCCTGTCGACGGCAACGGCGACGACCACAACACCCTTTGCCCTGAATTTTTCCCATAGTTTTTCCAGAGAAGGCATCTCCTCCCGGCAGTTGGGACACCAGGTGGCCCAGAAATTCAGCAATATGACTTTACCCCTGAAATCGGCGAGCCCCTTCCGCCCGTCCCCGATGTCCCTCAGAGTGAATGCCGGGGCTTCCGCGCGGACCTGCGGTCTTACGACCCCCATTCCTGTAAAGGCATCGGATGCCAGGGCCGCTCCATACAAGGTAAAGGTCAATAAAGCGAATGCAAGTGTGCTTCTGAAGACAAATTTGTGCATGCCGCGCCTCCTCTCTCAAAGTGTGGAGAGGCCGGAAATCCGGCCTCCCCACTTTTTTATCTGGAATGTTGCTTCAGATAACCAAGGACAATCTTCCTTTCCTCAGGCGTAAAGGTCATCCCCTTGCTCTCCATCCGCTCTTTCATCACTATGATTATGTGCCGCCACTCCTCAAATGTATGGCGCTTCGGGTGTGGAACTGAGTGGCAAGGTCCGCACTTTTCGACATAGAGCCTCGCCGCCGGCGAGCTCGCGCCGGGTATCGGAGTGGGTCGACCGGCCAGGCAGCCGGCGATGAAAATCATGCTCAATACCAAGAGTGACTTTTTCATATGATTATCTCCATTTTATGGCGTCCGTTTTTTATGTCTAGAACCCAAGCTTGCTCTTTTTCCCGTTACCCCCGCCTTCGTAGCGAACGCTAGCCGGGGTCGGAAGCTCAATATACCACGTAAACATGACCCTGTAGTCCTCCTTGGGCTGCGGGCCGTTCAGGTCACGGTATATGGGGACGCCGACCTGGAAGTCCAGTATGTGCATGGGAAAGGGCTGCCACTGAAACCCTGCAGTCACTGACAGCTGGTTGCCGCCGTAATTGCTGGGGTCCCAGAGGGGTGTCGTAAAAGGCGATGAGGGGTCGCCCTGTGTAACATGACCGGATGCCCCCGTTGCCGATTCGTCCATCATGCCGTGAATCTTCCCCCAGGACTTACCGTTCAACTGGAGCTGGGCCAGCAGGTCGTACCGGAACTGGTACATGCCCCATACGTCATAGCGGAACTCATCGCCAAGCCTGTAATCCCTTGAATTGTCATAGAGTCTTGCGGTATAGAAAGCGTCGACGCCCCACCAGTAGGGGCTGGCAGAACCTTGATAGAGCGCCCCGACGATGGGGTCGAATGTGCCTGAGCCCAGCTGCATCCCGTAAGGAACCAGCTCCCGCCGACGCATGGCAAGGGGATGGTCTGAGTTCCTCTCGTTTATCGAGCCTGTGGGAAGGCTCACCCCCAGGTAAAGTGAAGCCTCCTTTGAGGGAATGAGGGGATCGTTAGCATAGAGCTCGTACTTCGCCATGAGCATGGTGTCCCCCATCCCTTCAGTCTTCATGTTAAAGCCGTCCAGCCCCGTTTGAGTCTTCATCATGCTGCTGAACTTCATTTCCATGTCCTTTTTCATCCACATGAACATCATGGCGACAAAAAGATTGTCACTGAAGGAATAGCCTGCGGAAAGACTCGTCATATACATGTCCATGCCTGTCGGCACCGCCATGTATTTCCCCGTGGGCATCCCGTTCATCACGGGCATGCCGAGCAGGGTGTCGGCGTCCACCGAATGAGTGCCGTCCATGAGGCCGCCCATCTTCATGAACTGCGGACTCAGCTTGAAACGAAACTCATACGTCTCGGCAATACCGGCGTTCGGAATGTTCATCGGCATGTTCCCGCCGCACTTTCCGCAGCAGAGCCCTATGTAAGCCCCTGCGGGAAGAGGGGTCGACAATATCAGAAAACATGCCACGCACGTCAGAATAAACCTCCTCATAATCCTCTCCTTTTCCATATAAATAGCTCCCGGGGAAGCGCATCCAGACAGGCCCCCGGTTTCAGCTCCGTCCTTCGCAGACAAAGCCCTGTAACAGACTTGTCAAGACGACGGGCCGCAACTGCAAGTGAATTTCCGGTGTTGAGTTTTCGCTGCCAGATTGTGGCAGACTGCGGAGAGCACACAAAAAGAAGCCGGCCCGGCCTCGGGCCGGACTCTTCAGATTGTGGACTCCCGCGGATCAGGAAGTTTCAGGAGGACGATCCTTCTCCCGGCCGAGAAGAAAAAAGACGGGATCGGTTCTGTTTTCCATGAAATGCCGCGGACTGAATCGAGGCAGGAAAGACACCGTCCGCAACTGCAGATAGACTGTTGCGACGCCGTCTGCACCCGATGGTACGGCAGTACCGCTGGTGATATGGCACATGCCGCAGTGGCAGCACATCTCCGGGGACTTTCCGGGCATCTTGCCGTCAGGCCCGGAGATGTGGCGATGCATATAGCAACATTCGCACCCTTCCATGGCCATTCCCTTGCCTGCATACTTCGTTGGACACGCCGCAGGCTTCGTGAAAAAGTTCAGCGACAAAGAGGTCACTATTACAAGGAAGGCAACACAAATCGAGCTCTTCCGTCCCTTCTTCAACTTAAGGACGGGACTCATCCTGGCATCCGTCTTTCAGGCTTTCCGGGTGTCCCCTTGGAAGATATGGACGGGGCAAGGACATGTGCATCGGTTGACAAAATAAGTATATCGAAAGTGGTATTCTGGCACGCGGAATACATGCCAATTATTGTACTTATGATGTCATACCTGTCAACATCAAATTCTGATTATAAGGTTATGTTTCGAATCCCTTCCTGTTTGACCGGTTGACCGCCTATCTCCCCGTTCTCCTGAAGACATCTCTTTTTGCCGCGATCCAGAAGAGGCTCCTCAGGCTCTTGAGCGCTACGACGAAATCATGGGGGGTCCGCAGTTCCAGGAGACTCTTCAACATGAATGAAGGCCTCCCGTAAAACCGGCGAAAAGCTATCTGCCTCAACTTCAGGATCTCATCCCTCGTCATGGTGTGGGGAACAAACGCCGCGCCCTGGTAGGTGAAATCGGTGAGCTCCTCCGATATCGTTCCAAACCTGTCCAGGTTATCATAGAGATAGGTCCCTGGAAAGGGCGTTATCGCGTGGAAGTTGGCGATATCGGGGTTTACATCCAACGCGAAATCGATCGTCCGGAGCCCCTCCTCGAAGGTCTCGCCGGGGATGCCGAACATAAACGGTGTGCTCACCTTGAGTCCCTCTTCCTGTGCCGTCTTTACGGCCTTCCTGATCTGTTCCGGCGTCGTTCCCTTCCTGATCGTCCTGAGGTTCTTCCGGACACCGCTTTCCGCCCCGAAGAGTATCGCCCAGCAACCCGCGTCCTTGAACGCCCTGAGAAGCGGCCTGTCGACCTGGTTCACGCATGCAGAGGCAAACCAGGTAAAATCGAGGCCCCTCGCCCTTATTTCCTTCGCAATCTGCATCGCCCTGTCGTAGTCGGCCGCAAGTGTATCATCGATAAACTTTATCTCCCGGTATCCCTGCCCGAGACAGTGTTCTATCTCGCTTAAAACACTTTCAACCCCGCGGTACCTGATCCCGCTTTTTCTGTCCCTGTCGATCTGGAAACAGTAGATGCATCTCCTGTTGCATCCTCTGGATGTCATCAGGACAGCTACGGGTTTTCTCCTGTAAGTCGCAGGAGGCGGTATGTAAAGGTTTGAGTCACCAAGGAGCTCCCTCGCGGGAAAGGGCAGGGAATCGAGGTCGGAGATCAAGGGTCGCGGGGGATTCTTGACAATCCTGCCTCCTTCGCGGAAGGCAACGCCCAACACCCCGTCAAAGGACTTGCCCGCCTCGATATGCTCTATCATTTCGAGGACCGTGAATTCACCCTCCCCGGTCACCACGGCATCGATGCAATCTCCCGCATCCTCGATACAGCGTTCCTGCAAGGCGATGGGATACGGGCCGCCGGCGCAGACAAAGGGCCCTACACCAAGCATCTTCTTCAGATCGGAGGCTGTCTTTTTCGCCTTCTGCCATCCAAAGGTGGTGGAATAAATCCCGATGAACCCCGGATCAAACTTTCGTATGCCGGAGAGAACCGCCTCGTGGGTCATGAACGCCCCGTTGAAGAATTTCACATCATGCCCGGCCCGCTGAAGGACCGCAGCCACGTAAAGCGTGCCGAGGGGCTGCCAGTAGTTAATCTGGGAGCTTGCGGTCTTCGAAGAAAAGATGTCCTCCGGGACCCACGAGGGAATGACTAATGCGCAGCGCATGGTTCATCACCCGCCAGGACCGTCTCGACATCCTCATCCCCTTCCGCACGGCGGGCATCGCTGATTACGGCCCGGGCAGCCTTCATCCCCGACTCTATGGCATGGTCCATATTGTAATACCTGAACATCCCGCATCTGCCGGCTATATAAAGGTTCTTGAAACCCTGAAGGTAGCCCTGTATTTCATCGCAGTGCCTTCCATATCCGACATCAAAAAGAGGATAAGCATCAGGCACCCTGACCACTTCACTGCCGATGACCTCCGGGCCCTTTATAAAACCGAGAAGTTCGAGGCTCTCTACCGCGGCATTGGTAAGCGTCGCGTCGCTCGCGTTCCAGATCTCGTCTCCCCTGAAGCTGAAGAATTCCATGACCACGAGCGTCTTGCCCGGGGGCGCCATGTCCGCGCTCCAGTTGGTCGGCTCGTGGATTCTTCCAAAGGGGATTTTCTGCTCTGGAATATAAATCCACGTCTGGTCCGTGGCCCTTTTCTTGTCCAGCATTACGGCCACAACCACAAGGTCCCGGAACCTGAGTTTAGCCGCGGCTTCCAGGACCGCCTCGGGCGGTGCCGGATCAAGGCCCCTCACCATCGCTGTCAGGGGCACGCTGGATATGAAATATCTTCCCGGCACGGTTTCGGTCCGGCCGGCCCTGCGGACGACGACGCTCTCCACCGTATGTCCGCTATGGTTAATGCGCTCCACGGCGGTTCCGGTATGGACGCGATTTACCCTGTCTATCTCCTCTTTCATCCTGTCTGAAATGCGGCCTATTCCCCGTCTCGGATACAAAAACCTGTCTACCAGACTGGGCACGTCCTTCCCGCTGAATTTAAAAAAGGCGTTTTTGACGGCCTTCGCCAGTGAAAGTCCCCTGATGCGCTGCTCCACCCACTCGGCGCTTATCCGGTCGCATCCGATACCCCAGACCTTCTCGCTGTATCCCTTGAAGTAGATATTGAACATCGTGCGGCCGAACTGCCTGACCACCCACTCTTCGAGGGAAACCGCTTCGGTCCTGTTTGTCAGACCCTTCATCTTTTCAAGCCCGTAGTCTGCAAATATACGCAGCATTACGGGTATGCCAAGACCGAACATGGCGTTCAGCGGCTTCAGCGGATAGTCGAAGTACCTGCCCCTCATAAAGATCTTGCTAGTGCGGGGAACGGTAACAAGCTCTTCACCCATCAGTCGGCGGACCAGGTCGTTGATCCTTTCGTCCCTGGTAAAAAACCTGTGACCGCCCAGGTCGAAACGAAACCCTTCTTTTTCGATGGTCCTGGACAGACCGCCCACGGTCGAACCGTTCTCGATAACCTCCACCCCGAAGCCTGCCGCCGACAGCACATACCCTGCCGAAAGACCCGTAAGGCCCCCGCCCAGTACTATAGTGCTATTATTTAGGTCCGGGGAGTCATGCATGAAAGTATCGGCGTTCTTTTCACCCGCAGCAGATGCTGCCCGTTATACGCACAAGGTAACAGCCGTCTCTCTCCTGAATTTCCGTCTGGCATCCCGACATGGCAGCAAACGCCGAAATCTTCTTCGAGTCACGGAAATCTCCGACGAGAACGTCCACGTTGACCTCGAGCCCGCATTGCGCAGCGAACAAATCTTTCAGCTGCAACAGGAGGTCCAGCAGCTCAATCTCGCGGGCATCAATCATCACCTTCCTAGTTTATAAATAAAGCCGGACTTTTTTCCAGAAGGGTGATATTCAAAATGCGTCTTACCTCCCCCTCGAACCCTGACATCAGGGCCGAGGCCCCCACAAAAAACCTGAGAGATGCCGCGCACCTCTCAGGCCCGGGAATCCACTTGAAATAATACTTACATTTCATTCATCGGCTTGATGAACTTGAAATAGACCATTGTCCAGTTGCCCAGAATTATGAAAATACTGGCCACGATACTTCCGACCGACAAAGTCGCAAATCCCGTAAGGGCCTGTCCTATGTTACATCCGCCTCCCGTCACGGCGCCGAAGCCCATCATGAGACTTCCCATCAGGACGGTGAGGAGCTCCCTGGCAGGGGCCACCTTCCATATAAATTCTTTGAGTATCTTGGCGCTGATAAATGAGCCTATCGGCACGCCGACCATATATATGGCGGCCCATGTCGTCGAGAAAATGCCCAATTTATACTCCGGGAAATAAACGGGAGACTTCGCATGGCCGGTCAGAAACGTGAAGAAAAGTTCTCCTGTCGGGGTCGTGAAATTCAGGCCCCTGGCGAAACCGGGCGAACCCCAGTGCTCGGAAGCCCAGAAAGCTATAACACCGACGAGGCCCGCCAGCAGTCCTGTCAGGGACCAGTAGAAGCCTTTCTGCTTTCTCGGCGTAAAGGGTTTGCTCTTGAGGGTGAAGAGTAAGAAGATCGTACATAATACAAAGATTACTATCCACTTGGCCGTTATGCCTCCTCCGATAAGCCCATAGAGGGTCATCTGGTGCGGCCCGACCGATACGCCTCTGAGCCAATCTTTCACCGGCCTCAGCATACCGTGGGTCGTCATTCCGATGCCCAGGAAGAAACCAAGCCACGCAAGCCAGGAGGCGAGCTGACCTTCGCCCACCCTGTAAACGATCCCGCTTCCGCAGCCACCCGCCATGACCATGCCGAGTCCGAATATAAACCCGCCGATGATATTCGCAAACGGATAAAAAGTCTGTGCCTGGAGATTGATGATACCGGCGTCATTCAGTATATTGGAACCGATGATCATTACCGACAGGGCGATGAGATAAGCGCGGAACATCGTGAAGTCCTTGATGAAGATGGTGTCCCTGAATGCGGTGTTCATGCAGAACCTTCCCCTCTGAAGAATAAACCCGAACGCGCCTCCGACCAATAAGGCGGAGACAATAAAACCGAACGATACACTTCCCATAACTCTCCCTCCCGACTCTTTATTTATTGTTTTTTTAAAAGTTGTTTAAAATATCACAGAAGGCCATATTTGTCAACGGCGGTCCACCCCTCCGTCGCGCTCATTTCGGGCCTTCCGTGGCGGTTTTTGCCCCCCTGTTGAACCTGTTCATCGCCTTTTCCACGCCCTCCGCCAGTATGGCATGTACTGCCGACACCGCCTCTGCTACCGCGGCTTTCACGGAAGTGAACTCCGCCGCGGTGAACTTCGAAAGGACATACTTTTCAGGCGGGATGACCCCGGACCTCCCTATGCCGATCTTGACCCTCACAAAATCCTTCGTCCCCAGGTTTTGTATTACGGACTCCACCCCCTTGTGCCCTCCGGAGGATCCTTTGCACCTTATCTTCAGTGCGCCCGTATCGAGATCAAGGTCGTCATGGACGACTATAATGCGTTCAGAAGGGACTGCAAGCCTGCCTGCCACCTTGCCGACCGCGGCCCCGCTCCTGTTCATAAATGTCAACGGCTCCACGAGGACAGTCTCATCGCCCTCTATGGAGCCGCTGCATATGCGGTAACCGGTCTTCTCCCTGAATTCCAGCCGGTGCCGTCTGGCAAGCTCGTCCAGGACCTGAAACCCGATGTTATGTCGTGTCCGTGAATATCTGCTTCCCGGATTTCCAAGCCCCACGACAATCCACAAGAATTATTTCTCCTTCTTTTCGGGTTCCTCTTCTTCCTTCTTACCCTTCTTTGCAACTTCAGGTTCCGCAGTCTCGACTGCCGCCGCTGCCTCCTCGGCCGCAGGCGCTGCTTCCACCGCCGGTGCGGTGACGGTAACGATAACGTCGCCCGGGTCGGTCAGCACCTTTATTCCCTCTTCGAATCTCAGGTCCGAGACATGGACCGCCTGGCCTATCTCCAGCGTCGAGATATCGACTTCGATCCTGCCCGGGATCTTGTCGGGGAGGCACTCTATCTCGACTTCTCTCAAAACGTGTTGAAGTATCCCGGCATCCCTCTTCACCCCTATGGGCTCTCCGGTCGTCACCACATGGGCAGTCACTCGAACCTCCTCGGAAAGCGAAACCTCGAAGAAGTCGGTGTGAAGCAGTTCACCCTTTATTGGGTCCACCTGGTAATCCTTCAGGAGTGCAAGCTTCTTTTCTCCCCCCGCAAACTGGAGGTTCACCATCACCTGTTCTCCCTTTATTGTGTTAATGAGTTTAGAGAGTTCCTTTCCGGATAGTTTGATCGACTGCGCCCTTCCCTCTCTATAAAGAACAGCGGGAACCATTCCTTCCCTGCGAAGGGACCGGGCAGCGCCTTTCCCCTGCCCTTCCCTTGCTTCCGCAGCTATACTGAATTTTTCCATATCTACCTCCTCTTCTATACAAACAAAGAACTTATGGACGATTCCTCATGAATCCTCCGTATCGCCTCTCCGATAAGGGAAGCTATGCTTAAGACCTTCAACTTTCCACACTGCTGCTGCTTGCTGTCGAGCGGGATCGTGTTGGTAACTATCATCTCCTCGATGACGGACTTGTTGACCCGCTCAACCGCCG
>JARRRD010000045.1:0-17795 GCA_037381085.1 Candidatus Sulfobium sp. | reverse complement strand
GTCGGCAGTCCCATGGGACGCAGTCAGACTCGCTCTCGGGGGCGTTGCATTTGTTGCTTTGGTAAGGAAGGTGGATATCCTGTACGTCGTACTGGCGGGCGCGGCCCTCTCACTGGTCATATTCTGAAGCAGCCGGCCCCAACCCTCTGAGGACTCGGCGGTAAAATATTACTTTTCTTCGGGCTTACATGGACGGGATGTCATCTGTAATTGATGAACTCGATATGGATCCCGAAATCCTTCTCCTTTATCGTCTTGATCACGGTCTGCAGGTCGTCTATTTTCTTTGCTCTGACGCGGACCTGGTCCTTCTGCATCTCCCCCTGGACTTTTATCTTGGCGTCCTTGATGAGCTTGACGATCTCCTTCGCCTTGTCGACGGGGATCCCCTGCTGAAGTGTCACTACCTGCCTTACCGTGCCGCCCGACGCCTGTTCTATCTTGCCGTAGCTCAAGGCCTTGAGCGATATCCCCCTCTTGACGAGCTTTGTCTGGAGTATGTCTGTCACGCTCCTCAGCTTGCTTTCGTCATCAGAAACGAGTGTTATCTCGTGCTTATCCCTGTTCAGATCTATATCGCTCTTGCTGCCCCTGAAGTCGAAGCGCTGCTGTATCTCCTTCATCGCCTGCTGAACGGCGTTGAGAACCTCCTGCAGGTCTACCTTGCTTACGATATCGAATGAATGCTCTTCTGCCATGGTTTACCTCCCTAAAATTGTGATCAAGCCCTCAGTGGGATGCAGGACAAGTGTTAATTAATATGTCGATCAGGGTCCCGCCCGGGATCAGGCGGCCCTTGATCCCGCCCTGTCACCCGTCCCCTCGGGCGCCGGCTTGCAGACCGGGCAAAACAGCTCCCCCAGATCCAGAGGGCAAACATGCCCTCACCCCAGGCAGCAGACACACTCCTCCAGGGACCGCCCGCAGGTCTCGCAGGTTTCCATGCGTGCATTATACCCGCTCGGCCCAGCCGCTGTCCAATGTCCCGCTAAGGTCAGGTACCTAGTGTGACATTTCGATGTTCCTGACGAGGCCTTCCACCAGAAAAATCATTGATTCCGCATCGAGGAACCTGTCGGCCGAGGAATCGAGGAGTATCTTCACCTTGGAAGGGAAATCCTCCTCCTCCGGCCAGTAGAGGATCACTATCGGTATCATGGGAAGGAGATGGACATACCATGCGCTTTCGGTGGGGAAATCACTGCGCCTCCGGGCCCCGATCCGCAACAATGTCTTTTCGACCCTGTCGAAATCATCGTCGAACAGTTTCCTGAGGGGCTCCTCACAGTCTCTCTCGAAAGACGAAGCCTTCACCATGCCGCTCTTCAGTTCCCCGAAGGAAGTCCACCTTCCCGTTAATTCTCCCTTGCCCGCAGTCCTGATGTAATGGAGCAGAAGAATCTTGATCCAGGGTGTCATATGGCCTCTTGTCCCTATCTCTCCCGTCGACGATATTGTGAACTCCCTGCCCATGCAGGTGAGGAAAAGGCTGCCATCCCTTAACTCCGCCCCGATACCTTCGGCCACTTCACCGAAATCTATTGCACTGACCTCTTCCCGCAGTTTCCGTATCAGATCTTCCCGCCAGTCGGAAAGAGAAATCGATCCCTCTATCATCTTTCTTTCTTCTTCGGAAAGAAGGGGACAGTCAGCCAGTATGGCATCCCCGGCTATCACCGACAGTGCAAAAGGCATACAGGTCTTGAACCCGCATTTGCCGCAGTTTTTCCGGGGAAGTTTCTTATAAAGGTCAAGGGGATTCATTCTTTTCATCCGTCCGCTTATGCCTCAATTATATCAGATGGCCGGCAGAAGGGCTTTCGCTGCGCCACAGGGTGAATGCAAATTTGAAACCGCTTGCTATATAATAGTAAATTACCGGGGTTCTTTGCTTCAATATGATCGAAATTCTGCGACATCACAGATGGATACTCGATACCCTCGACATTACCGTAATGTCGGTAATACTTTACCGTCTTCTGCTGATTGTCAAGGGGACCAAGGCCGCGCAGATGCTGATAGGGCTCGGGATTCTGCTCCTGGCCTCCATCGCATCCCGTTACCTCGAGCTTTATACCATCGACTGGCTTGTCCAGAGTTTCTGGTCACAGATCGTCATTGCGATAATAGTCCTCTTTCAGCCCGAGATAAGGAGGGCTCTGGCCCATATGGGGGAAACGCAGTTTCTCACCTTCACCAAGGCGGAGGAATTGAAGTCTCTCGAAGAGATTGTCAGGGCAGTGATATCACTGGCCAACAGAAAGATCGGGGCACTGATCGTAATCGAGCGTGATACAAGTCTCAAGGACTTTGTTGAGGTCGGTACCCCTCTGGATGCGAGAGTATCCAAGGAACTGTTGCTCAGCATCTTCCATCCCACTTCCCCTATCCATGACGGAGCGGTTATTATAAAAGGCAACAGGGTCGCCGCGGCCGGATGTTTTCTCCCGATAACACTAAGCTCGGAATTGAGCAAGTCTATCGGCACCCGGCACCGGGCCGGGATCGGCCTTACTGAAGAAACGGACGCTGTGGCTGTCATAGTTTCCGAGGAGACGGGGTTCATATCGATAAGCCTGGACGGCAGACTGGAAACGAAACTGGACATGGGAACATTGAGAGACATGATGACCGACCTGTTCGCTGCAAGCAAGGTTAAGAAATGAGGAGACTGTTCTTCGGAAACATCAGTCTCAAGATATCAGCCGTGCTGCTCTCCGTATTCCTGTGGCTCTTCGTAACGTCGCGGGGACAGTCCGAGATATCGCTTGAAGTTCCCCTGGAATTCAAGAACATCCCTGCCGGGTACGGTATTGTCACGGCCAGTACGAAGGCCGTAAATGTGACCATAAGGGGACAGGAAAGACTCATGAAGAGCCTTCAGCCCGCCGACGTCCGGGTTTCCGTGGACTTGACCAAGGCCAAGACGGGGAAGGCGACTTATTACATAAACAAGGACGATGTCAGACTCCCCTATGCGATGTCGGTAATGAATGTCGCCCCTTCGTCGCTGAAGCTGGACATCGAGGAGACGGTAACGAAATCCGTCAGGATAAGGCCCACTGTAATAGGTATTCCCGCGAAAGGATATTTCATAAAGTCAATTGACGTTCAGCCGCAGACCGTCGAAATACGGGGTCTGCGATCGGAAGTGGAAAAGATACGGGAACTCAGGACGGATGTGATCGACGTCTCCGGATTAACGGCTACTGCGGAAAAGGACGTTAGCATCGACGGCGCCGGCGCTAACGTCAAGATGAATATGGTCACCGTCAAGGTTACGATCGTGATTTCAGGAGGCAAGAGATGAGACTTTTCGGCACTGACGGTATACGGGGAAGGATAAACAGGAACCCGATGACCCCGGAGACCGTCCTCAAGATAGGCATGGCGGCGGCAACGGTCCTCAGGAAGGAACACCACGGGAGAAACATGGTGCTGATCGGAAAAGACACGCGCCTTTCCGGCTATATGATCGAAAGCGCCCTCACGTCGGGAATATGTTCAATGGGCATGAACGTAACGCTTGTCGGTCCTCTTCCGACACCCGGCATAGCCTTTCTCACGAGGACACTGAGGATTGACGCCGGCATCGTCATTTCCGCTTCCCACAACCCTTACCAGGACAATGGCATAAAATTCTTCTCGTACTCCGGCTTCAAACTGCCGGACAGCGTAGAAAAGAGGATAGAAGAGCTGGTTATGGATGACTCGCTCCATAATTTCAGACCCAGGGGCGAAGAGGTGGGCAAGGCCCACAGACTTGACGACGCCACCGGACGGTATATCGAATACATCAAGTCAACCCTTCGGAAGGGGACGACACTGGAAGGTTTGAAGATCGTGGTGGACTGCGCAAACGGGGCCGCATACAAGACGACACCATGGCTCTTGAGGGAGCTCGGTGCGGAGGTTGTATCCATCAACGACAGGCCGGACGGCGAAAACATCAATTCGGGCTGTGGTTCCTTATACATGGAAGGACTCCGCAAGGCCGTCAGGGATCATAAAGCTCATATCGGTATTTCCCACGACGGCGATGCCGACAGGACGCTGCTGGTCGACGAGAGAGGGAAGGTCGTTGACGGCGACCAGATAATGGGAATATGCGCCGCCGCCATGAATGATGAAGGCACGCTCAAGGGGCGCACGGTGGTCGCGACTGTAATGAGCAACCTGGGGCTGGAAAAGTTTCTTGAAAGACAGGGCATCAGGCTGGTGCGGACGAAGGTCGGCGACCGGTACGTGGTGGAAAAGATGCTCGAAGGGGAATACAACCTCGGCGGCGAGCAGTCGGGCCATATCATCTTCCTCGATCTTAACACTACGGGCGACGGTCCTATCACCGCCGTCCAGGTCCTCAATCTCATGAAGAGCAGCGGCTTGCCGCTTTCGAAACTGGCGTCCAGGGTCAGGCTCTTCCCGCAGGTGTTGCTGAATGTCGAGGTCGAGAAGAAGCATGACATTTCATCGATACCGGAAATCGAAGGGGCTATCAGAACGGCGGAAGAGAAGCTCAACGGCCGTGGAAGGGTGCTTGTGAGGGCGTCCGGCACTGAGCCGAAGATACGGGTCATGCTCGAAGGCGACGACCTGAAGACGATAAAAAAACTCGGCACGGATATATCGAAGGTCATAAAAGAAAAGATGACCTGATGCCGGTCTTTATTTCGTTAAAAAAAGAGCTTCCTGCTCTCGCTGATTCTCATTGGGATACTTTACGCCATTGTCAGGTTCTCGCCGTCCGGGCAGCCGCCGGATATCGGGAACAGGGTCCTCTCCCTTACTGGCACTTTTTCTCCTGTCGTCAGGTTAACATCATCGGGAAAGCCGGTCCGGACCTTCAACATAGAGTCGGCCGCCGACCCGGAAACAAACGAAGAGGTGGGTGAAATGACGGGACGGGAAGCGGATATCTTCCAGGATATCGGAGCGGACACCGACAGACGGTATGAGCTGCTTTTCAGAACCGGCAGCAATGTGTCGGCTCTGAATCCGGGAAGCCGGACAAGAGACCGGATTGAGGGCACCGTCACTGCTGTCCGTGAAGGGCCGGTTGCCGGTTGGTCATTGCCGGACGAACTGGACAACCGCAGGAACCAACTGAACCGCTATATAACAAACAAGTTTGGCGGCGACGCGGGTGCACTTGTTTCGGCCGTTACTACAGGAGAAAAGACGTACCTGAGCGACGACGGCAGAGAAGCCTTCGCAATTACCGGGCTTGCGCACCTTCTCAGTATATCCGGGACTCATTTCGGACTGTTTTCAGTCATGCTCTTCGGGATCTTCCTTTTCCTCATCCGTCGGCTCCCGTACGGAATGCTCCAGAGGCTGACGATGCTTCTGACTCCTCCTCTGGTTGCCGCCCTTCTCTGTATTCCTTTCATGTTGATGTACCTGGGAATATCGGGAGCAAGGGTGCCGGCAGTCAGGTCGTTCATAATGATAAGTCTGTTCCTTGCAGGCATTCTGATGGGGAGGAAAGGGTTCTGGCTCAACTCGCTCTTTTTTGCGGCCTTCGTCCTTGCTGTGTGGGACCCGGCCGTCATCCTGAGCCTTTCCTTTCAGTTCTCTTTCATCGCCGTGCTGTTCATCGGATTCGCCGTCGAAAAGAAAGCGGAGGAAGCAAAGGATGAGTATAATGATGGCGGCGCCCCGATCCTTAAGTTTTTCAGGAGTTCGGCAAAACTTACCCTTGCAGCCTTTCTGGGAACTGCTCCGCTGGCGGCATATCATTTTCATTTGTTCCCCGTGATTTCTCCCGTCTCGAACCTGCTGGTGGCACCGCTGATCGGCTTCATTCTCGTGCCGCTCTCCCTTTTTTCGGCTTTCTCATTCCTGGCGACAGGCTCTTACATCTTCGGCCCCGCCGTCGGTGAAGTGGCAAAACTTTCCGTGGCCCTGGTCAAGATCATCGCAAAAATCCCCTTTGCAGGATTGACGATCCCCTCCTTTCCCCCGGCGCTCTGCATATTTTTTTATGCCGGTTTTCTTCTCTATCTCCTCATGGGAAGAAGGAAAGAACTTCTGATTGTGCCTTTCATCCCTTTCCTGGTCTATGCGCTTGCAGGCGGTCTCGCCAAGAAAGAGCTGGCCGTCACGTTTCTGGATGTCGGCCAGGGTGATTCGGCCGTAATAGAACTGCCGGACAGGAGGACGATCGTTGTTGACACCGGAAGTACAGGCAGGCAGACCGCAGCATTTCTGAAATTCAGAGGCAAGAAGGCGATTGACGCCCTTGTGTTGACTCATATCCACCCGGACCATACCGGCGGTTACGCATACCTGATGAAACGGTTCCCGGTAAAGGAGGTATGGGACAACGGACTTATCAGATACCCTGAAAACATGAAGGCCGCACATCGCGTCCTGGGAAGAGGAGACGAAGTCAATTCGGCACATTACGGAATCGCCGTCCTTCACCCTCACGGCGGATTTCATCCGTCCGATGGAAGCAAATACGACAGGGAGAACAACTCTTCACTTGTCCTGAAGGTCTCGGGAGAAAGGAGTTCCTTTCTTCTTGCCGGAGACATAGAAGAGGAGGCCGAAGAAGACCTCGTCCATCTGAAGGCGTGGCTTAAGAGCGATGTAATCAAGGTCCCCCATCACGGCAGCGGGACGTCGGCCGACGATAAATTTCTTTCGCTGGTTTCTCCCTCCATTGCCGTAATCTCACTGGGAAAGGACAATCCTTTCGGCCATCCCGGCGACCGGGTCCTCGAAAAACTGGCCGGATCAAGAATATTAAGGACGGACAGGGACGGGGCGGTGAAGATAACCGAGACGGATGAAGGTCTCATTGTGAAGACCTGCCGGGAGTTCACTTTTCAGGAGGCCAGGAGCCTGAAGGGGGAACTGAAAAACCTTGAACTCCTCTTTTCTTCGTGGTAGGGACAGAGCCCTGTGCCGCTTTATTCATAACCTTCCCGCGCTCACGTCAAATGGTATTCCGCCGGGACGCATCCCTACTTAGGGGCGAATACACCCGACCTCTTTTTGTCGATCCTAAGCAGCTGTAAAGTTAATTGCAATTGCACAAGAACCTGCTATAATAATGCCATCTTTGTATTCCTCTGCCTGGCTCAATCAAAGACGGCAGGGGACAACTCTGTAAGCAGAAGGAAGGGGATGGCATACGTTCCGGTAGAGAGAAGAAGATACAGAAGGTCTATTTTCCCGTCCACCATAGAATACGGAATAAAGACGGAAGTCACCGGCGAGACATTTAAAGGCGTCGCCGTCAATATCAGTGAGTCGGGCCTGTGCCTTTATACGTCCAGTGTGCTGAACGAGGGGCAGGAGATCTCGATAATGTCCGTTCTGCCAGTTCCGTCCAGAACTGCTGCCGTAAGGTGGAGCAAGAGCCTGAATGCCGATGTATGCAAGGTAGGACTGATGTTCGTCAAATAGTCACTCCCTCCGCCTCTATCCGGCAATTTCGGTCAAGAAGAGGGCGGTCAGACTCCCCCCTTCCCTGCAATTTCCTGAAGGTCTTACCGGTCGACGAATATACGCTTGCCGTCCCTCGCACCTTCGGCAACAACGTCGCCGATATGAGCCGCCGGTATCCCTTCTTCTCGCAAAAGACCGGTCAGCCTGTCTCTGGAGACTGCCGGCACGAAGATGAGGAAGCCTCCCGAGGTCTGGGCGTCGTTCATCAGGACCCGCTCGGTCTCTGACACGTCGCCGCCCCATGATACGTAATGATCGAAGGCCCTCCGGTTTTCTCTAGTGCCCGCTGGTATCATGCCCATGCCGGCCAGTTTCATGGCATCTTCAAAGAAAGGGACCCGGCCGGAGTGAAGTTGCGCCGTGCAGTCGCTCGCCCGCAGCACTTCAAGGAGATGACCGATAAGACCGAAGCCGGTTATGTCCGTGGCAGTGTCCACCCCCACATCCACCATGATCTCCCCCGCCCTTTTGTTGAGGGCGGCCATGGAAAGCGTGAATTCCTCGATAAGTGCCTCGCTGCATTTTCCCGCCTTCAGCCCCGTGGAAATTATGCCCGTGCCTATCCTTTTTGTGAGAACAAGGGCGTCTCCCGGACGGGCCTTTGCGTTATGAAGGACCTTGTCAGGGTGAACCAGACCCATTACGGTATATCCGAATTTCGGTTCCCTGTCTCTGATCGTATGGCCTCCGACAATGGAAACCCCGGCCTCGCTCATCTTGTCGATTCCTCCCTGCATTATCCTGTGCAACAAAGGAAAAAATTCGGACTGATGAGGAAACATGGCGATGTTCAGAGCCACCACGGGCCTTGCCCCCATCGCCCAAATATCAGACAATGAGTTTGCGGCAGCGATCGCGCCGAACCAGTATGGATCGTCAACGATGGGAGTAAAAAAATCGGTCGTCAAAACCACCGCCGTATCGTCGGATATGCGGTAAACACCGGCATCGTCCTCATTTGAGGACCCGACCAGTACGTTTACGTCTGTTATCGCAGGTAACTGCCCCAACACGTGGGACAGGTCCGAAGGACTGAACTTTGACGCTCAACCGGCGCAGTTCGAGAGACTTGTCAACTTGATGTCCATCCTGTCACCTCCATCTCCGGATACGGCATATGAGATATTATACACTTGAATTGCGGACAGGGAGACGGGCGGGATACAAAATATCATTCCCGCTCACCGCTGAAAAAAGGGGGAAGTGCGTTTACTGGAAGCCCAGGAAGATACGCTTATATCTGTCCCTATCACGATAGATCCTGGTTCTCAATCGTATATACTTTTTATTATAAGGGTCGTCGACAAGTGCCTGCTCTATATGTTTAAGGGCCTGCTGATATTGTCCCTTGTTGTAAAAGTCCAGAGACATCCTGTATTCCTTTGAGGCCGCACAACCGGCTGTCAAAGCGAACAACAGCACAACGAGCACAACCAGAAATCTTTTAATCGATGTCAGACCCGGCCTCATTTTCATCATGCCATACCTGATGCCCAAAAAAATCAGGCAAAATAAACGCCTGTAATTTACAACCTTTTCAAAAATATCTCAAGAATAAAATGAGGCGGGAGCAGGATTCATTCCCGTGTTACGGCTGAAAAGGCACGGAGACCGGCGGGAGGAAAAAACAGGGAGCCCCGCGTCAACAGACATTTCTGCGCCATCAGGGCTCGATCCCGGAGTGGCATTCATAACATGCCCCGGTCTTCCACTCGCCTCCTATGTCGACGGGATGCTCGAAATCCAGACCGGTCCTCAGGTCCAGCTTTTCAGATCTTCCGGGTCCCTGAGTACCCTGCGACAGGATAATATGGCAGGTGCGGCAATCATTTGGTATGACCGTTAATCCATCGCTGCTCTTGTGTTTGCCGTCATGGCATCTCATGCACCCACGGGAGATGAAATGGCCGATGTTGTCCGGGTATTCGGACCACCTGACATTCATGGAAGGGAAGATGCTTTTTGAAAATTCACGCTGAATTGCTTCTATCGCCCCGTCGATTTCCCTTTGTTCCCTTGAATACAGATCGGGGTAATTCCTGAGATAAAAGTCCGTAACAGCCCTGGCTATACCAGAGTAGGCATCCCCGGTTGATTTGTATTTCCTGTCCAGTGCGTTTACGGCCACTTTCTTTATGTCAGGGACGGACCTGTTTATGTCGCCTGAAAAGATAGCACGGTCTATAACGTAATCGGGGGAGTGGAAGGCATGGCTCGGATGGTTGTGACAATCTATGCAATCCATGATCCGGGGCCGCGCAACGGAGAGATCCTTTTTCGAAAGTGGAGCGGACACATCCTGAAAGACGGTAATCTCCCCCGTCTTTCTGTTGGTAACCCTTATCCATGGAATATCCTGCCGCTTTTTGTCCCTGGCGATATATTCGATCTGTATCCAGGGGTTCATGTGCCAGTGAATTCCGCGCGTTCCGGAGACATTCGGATTTCCGCCTCCTATCTTGATGAGCATGTTGATCGGCCAATAGGTGTTGGCCTTGTCGTACAGATAATGATTGAACCTTCGCTGTTGCGCGCCGAAGAATTGCCTCGGCCAGTGGCACTGTTCGCATGTCTCCCGTGCGGGCCTGAGATTGCTGATCGGCTGTGGGATCGGCCGGGGGTAGACGTCTGCGAGCACCGCATAAACCTGGTAGAGACCGGCGAGTTTCGATTTCGCATACCATCCCACGCCCGGGCCTATATGGCATGCGACGCAGGCAACCCTGGCGTGGGGAGAGTCCTGGTAGGTAGTGTACTCCGGGGCCATTACACTGTGGCAGGTCAACCCGCAAAAACGCACCGAGTCGGTGTAGTGATATGCCTGATATATCCCCACTGCGCTTATAAGGATAAAAGCTGCGGTCCCTAATATGAACGTCATGGCGGCATTGCGCTGCCGCCTGTTGTTGAGGTCTATGGAGGGCCATTTGAGATAGGTGATCTTCCCTTGTTTCTGCTCTCTGCGCCACTGGGCATACATGCCGGCGGGGATGATTAAAAGGCCGCCTATGAGGGCAATGGGCAAAACCATGTATAGAATGATCCCGACATACACATTTCGTATCGGCGTAATCGCATTAATGACGAGCAGAAAGGCGATAATGAAACCAGCGACCACGGCTATCACCGCTCCAGCGAGGCTCACCCAGTTATATGCCAGCCAGGGGAATTTCTTTTTCTCGGCCATCTGTTTCTCCTCCGGATTGCTCAGCCTGAAGTTGCCAGGGAGTACAACACTTGCGCATCCGTGCGGTCTGCAACTCTTTACATGTTATGACCTGACACGCGGACTGTCAAATTTCTCGCCGTCATGAAGGATGATAAAATGTCATGACGCTTCGCATGAACGGCGGAAATCTCAAAGAGCTGTATCATGTGCCGGGCCTTCTTCTTGACAACATGAACTTGCCATGATATAAGTTTCTTATGTTCGGGAAAGAGGTCTTCTTTCCCGCAGAATGACCAAGGGTCCTTCTCTCAGACAGACGTTTCAGGACATTGCGCAGTCTATTTTACTAATTCACTATGTGCCCACTGCCGGATTGGGGTTCGTTCCGGATTGGGCGATGCAGGAGAAATTAAATGAAAAAGCTGAGGAGAATATTTCAGCTGTGGGTCTTGGTCGGCCTGGCCGTTATTGCAGCGACGCCGGAAGTTGCCCGGGCCGTACCGAGTTTCGCCAGGCAGACAGGCCTTTCATGTTTTACGTGTCACACCGTCTACCCTGAGCTGACGCCCTTCGGACGCGACTTTAAACTGAGGGGATACGTGTTCAGCAGAAGCAAAGGACCCTTCCAGTTCCCCCCTCCGCTGGCTGGAATGATCATGGCCTCACTGACCCATACCGACACCAGGGTGCCGCAGGGATACTTCACCGATGAATGGTCAAACCGCATAATGTCCGGCGGGAACGATGTTCTGACCATACCCGAGGAGGCAAACCTTTATTACGCGGGCCGGATTTTTGGACACCTGGGGGCTTTTATACAGGGCGCCTATGAGGGAGACACCAACAGTTTTCACCTGGATATGACGGACATCCGCTTTGCCGGCAGCACTTCATTGGAAGGGAAAGAACTCGTATACGGAATCACGGTCAATAACAGCCCCACGGTGCAGGACCTGTGGAATACCACGCCGTCATGGGGTTATCCGTTTGAAAGTTCTGAAGTCGCCCCGGCACCTGCTGCCGCCTCGATTATCGACGGCACCCTGGACCAGCAGGTGGGGGGCATAGGCGTTTACGGTCTCTGGAATCAGTTGGTATATGCGGAATTCACAGTCTATCACACCACGAAGGGAAGCATCGCGCATCCTCTGGGTGCGGGCACTAATACAGACATGGTAGTGGACAACTATGCGCCCTACTGGCGGCTGGCCCTTCAGCACCTCTGGGGCGAACATTATTTGTCCGTGGGTACCTACGGGATGACCGCTTCCATTTTCCCGGACAGCAGGGACAGCGGGCCGACTGACAGGTTTACCGATTTTGCATTTGATGCCGAGTACCAGTATCTCAAGAGGAAATACAGCCTCAGTGCCGAGACAACCTGGATACACGAAAAACAGAACTGGGACGCGAGCTACGCCATGGGGAATGCGGAGAATAAATCCGACACCCTCAAGATATTCAAATTCAACGTTGACTACTACTACCAGGCGTCCTTCGGCCGCATTGGGGGCTCCGCCGCATATTTTTCCACAACGGGAAGTTCCGATGCTCTCCTTTATTCCCCCGGTTCTGTCGACGGGAGCAGAAACGGCAGCCCGGACAGCAACGGCTTTATACTGGAAGCAGACTATCTACCCCTGGACAAGGTAAGACTGAACTTTCAGTATACCATCTATAACAAATTCAACGGCGCCTCCTCGAATTACGACGGCTCCGGCAGAAGCGCATCCGATAACAACACTCTCTATCTCGCAGCCACGCTGATGCTGTAACCCCGTCCTCCCGGGTAATATCCCGCCTCCTCTTGCCGTCAAAGTGACGGCAAGAGGGCAAGGCAGATGACCTTTTGTCGTTATTCCCTGTATAATATAACGCCTATGCATAAGAAGAAACTGCATCCTGGCAAGGAACGGGAAATGTCTTCCGGGTTGCGGGGCCGCCTCTGGATTGACGGCCCTGAGGGGACCTTTCTGGGTTATGGCCGCATCGTCCTGCTTGAGCGGATAGGGGAACACGGCTCCATAACCAGGGCCGCGAACTCAATGGAAATGTCTTACCGCCATGCCTGGGAACTCGTGGACTCCATGAACAGGCAGGCAGGAAGCCCTCTCGTCGAGTCCGTTGCCGGAGGCAAAGACGGCGGCGGGACCCGGCTGACCGTGGAGGGCGAAAAGGCGATCCGCCTTTTCTGGAAATTATATGAAGACTTCCAGGATTTCCTGGAAGAGGAAGAAGAGATACTGAAATTGAAAACGTTCTTGCAGGAACCAAAAAGCCGCCATGGGCGGTAAATATTTCCGGATGAGTATCGCAGACGGTCTTTCGGGTCTTCGATTTCTCAACTTCAGGTTGTATAAGGAGGAGAGCAACAGTGAAAAAGTTTTTATCGACTATTTTGTCCACGCTCTTTGTCATTGGGTTTTCGGCCACGGCCTTCGCCATTCACGCCGAGATACCGTCGGAGACACAGGCGGCGGTGGCGACGGGAACAACGCAGATCAATCTCGCCGGCGACCTGAGGATAAGAGGCTGGTACCGGAACAATATCAGCTCTTCCGCCCTGCCCGGCAAGTACAATTCGTCGGCCTACTATGACCAGAGGGTAAGACTCTCCGTAGACGCGAAGATATCACCCAATCTCCAGGGCATGGTGCAACTGGAGTCCGGTACCGGCCAGACGGATACATACACCTGGGGCAATTTCAACTCGAAGCCCGCCGACATGGGCATCCGGCAAGCGTGGATCATGTACAGCGGTTCCGGACTGCTGGGGTTCCCCGCCGGTCTGAAGGTCGGTCATATGCCTCTCGCCCTGGGGGACAGGGAGTTCTTCGATCACAGAAAATACGGCGACGACGCAGTCCTCGCGTTCCTCCTGCCGGCAAAAGGGCTTGAGATAGACCTTCTCACCATCAAGTTCGCCGGTGACGGCGCCGCCATTCCCAGCAACATTCCAAATTACGGCGTTAAGGGTTATGACGGTTCAAAGACGGACAACACGACAGCCCTGGACGGCTATGTGGCCGTCGTCACATACAAAATTGATGACAAGACTTCCGTCGGGCTGAACTACACATATTTGAGCCTGCCGGATTTTGAGTTCAGCCACCAGAACCTGGGCTTCACTGCAAAGGGTCAGGTCTCGGGTCTCGGCTACAGGGCTGCTGCGGACGTCCAGTTCGGAAGCAACGATGGAACCCTTGCGGAGAAGAAATTCAGAGGCTACGCCTTTCTGGCCGGCCTGAATTACATAATCGACACGATCAACCTGAGAGCCGGCTTCGCCTATGGAAGCGGCGATGGCAACGCCTCGGACGGTAAGGACTCCCAATTCGAGGACTACCTTACCACCAGTCAGCGTTACACCCTGGTTTATGAATACAAGGTCGACACTACGGCGGGGAGACTTCATTCCGGTATCAGCAACACCACCTATTACAATCTCGGTCTCGATCTGAAGCCGGTGAAGGACGTGAAGGTGGCTCTCAACGGTTACATAATCAGGGCGTCCAAAACCGTGGACGGCGTTTCAAAAGACGCCGGATGGGAAGTCGACGGAAGGCTCGATTACAGGCTCGCCAGGAACCTTGTATATCGGATAGACGCAGGGTACTTCAAGGCCGGGAGCTTCTATCCGGACAGCTATCCCGAACTGAACGGGGAAAAGAAGGGTGTCACGGTACTGAGGCACCTGGTGGAGCTCTCCTTTTAGATAGCGCAGGGACGACATTTGGCGACTGCTCCCCGACGTCACATGGAAAGAAGGGGGGGCGGGCATTTTGAGAAACCCGCCCGCCCCCCCTTGTCTTGCTCCCCCATCTGTAATATCATTATTAACTAGAGTCTGCATACAAAGGCGCTTTTATGTCCTTTGCTTTGGGGAATGAGAGCCCTTTCCTTAAATCAGGCGATTATGAGCAATTGAGGAGACTGGAAATGACTTTAACGACTTCCGACGCTTTTGTGTTTTTCGGCGCCACCGGCGATCTTGCCTATAAACAGATATTTCCTGCGCTTCAGGCCCTCATTATCCGCGGACATCTTGACATTCCCATTATCGGCGTCGCCAAGTCGGGCTGGGACATCGGGAAACTCAGGGAACGCGCAAGGGAGAGCATCGAGCAGCATGGCGGTTTAGATGAGGAGGCATTTGCAAAACTCTCTTCCCTGCTTCAATATATTGACAGCGATTACCACGAAGACGCCACTTATGACGCGCTGCGCAGGGCCCTTGGCGACGCCAGGCGCCCCCTTTACTACCTGGCTATCCCGCCCAGCATGTTCACAACGGTCGTGGGCGGCCTCTGCAGGTCGGGGTGCGCAGACGGGGCACGGGTCGTCGTTGAAAAGCCTTTTGGACGGGATCTGGCTTCCGCAAGGGAACTGAACGGCATAATCACCTCGGTCTTTCCGGAACCGGCGATCTTCAGAATAGACCATTTCCTCGGGAAGGAGCCGGTCCAGAACATATTCTACACCAGGTTTGCGAACACCATTTTCGAGCCGATTTGGAACCGTAATTATATTTCTTCCGTTCAGATCACGATGGCCGAAAATTTCGGCGTAAAGGGCAGGGGCAGGTTATACGAGGAGACGGGCGCAATCCGCGACGTGTTTCAGAACCACCTGCTGTCCATTGTAGCGTATCTCGCAATGGACTCGCCAAGCAGCGACGATCCCGGAGCCGTCCGTGAAGAGAACACACGTTTACTGCGCTCCATTCGTCCTCTGGATCCGGCGCATGTCGTGCGCGGCCAGTTCCGGGGGTACCGCCAGAAACCGGGAGTTGCCCCTCACTCCGAGGTAGAAACCTTCGTAGCGGCCAAGCTTTTCATTGACTCGTGGCGCTGGGCCGGGGTCCCTTTATATATCAGGACGGGCAAATGCATGCCCATCACTTCTACTACGGTGACCGTCGAATTCAAGCGTCCGCCACGGGAGGCATTCGGAGAAATCGTGCCGAACCTGTCTAATCACTTCCGCTTCCGTCTCAGCCCCGATGTACTGATCGAACTTGGAATCAGGGTCAAGATCCCGGGCGAAAAAAGGGCCGGCGAGGATGTGGATCTCACCCTCGTCCAGAGCGAGGGTGATGCGATGGCGCCTTACGAACGCCTTCTGGGCGATGCACTGACGGGGAATTCAGTGCTTTTTGCACTCGAGACGACTGTCGAGGAACAGTGGAGGATAGTGAACCCGATCCTCGGAGAAGTTTCTCCCCTGTATTTCTATGATCCCGATACCTGGGGGCCGGCCGAGGCGGACCAGATAATTGCCGAGCATGGGCCATGGTACAACCCGAAACCTGCCGGCGAGGCCCCGCAGGCTTCCTGAACTTTCTGAGTCAAGAACTAAACAACGCCGGAAATCTTGCAGGCCCCCTGAGAAGACTATTCGCCCCTTGTAACGTCAATTTCAACAGGGGCGGCCAGCACCCCGGCAAGGATATCATCGAGGTCTTGTCGGTTGTAAGGTTTCGGGAGCACCCCGTTGAACCCGTATTTCCTGAACTCCCTCATGATCGGTGTATTCGCAGCCCCGCTTGAGACAATGGCCCTCAAGCTTGGATCTATCTCACGCAATCTCTTGACGGCTTCCTCTCCACCCATACCCCCGGGGACCTTCAGATCAAGAATAACGATGTCAAACGGCCTGCCGGCCTCCCTTTCCTCCCTGTAAAAAAGGACGGCCTCATCCCCGTTTCGGGTGACCTGCACCTGAAATCCCATGTCTTCCAGCATCGCCTCGGCAAGAAACCTGATCCCTTCTTCGTCATCCATGACCAGGATCCTGCCTCTTCCCCCGGATGATACGTTTCCCGCAAACGCCATTATCTGCCTCCCTGCACAGCTTTGCTCCCCAGTCGACCTCAAAGGCCCGACGGGAAGTCGCGAACGGTCATGCAAGGAAAATGCCATGGATATGGTCTTCGGGATGAATATGTTTTTCCTGTTATCCGAGCAAGGATTCTTGTCCGATACGAATGAGGGCAATATAAAGTCTACATACAACTATGTAAAAAATACATACCCCTCTTCCCGGCGCGTCGCGACGATGAAGGACTTCGTCTCTTTGCGTCAGAGTTCGAGGATGCTCATACCCTTGTTCTCCAAGGCGTACCAGACCGAGAGGTAATCCCGGATCTGTCTGGTGATAAGAAAATTGTTCCGTACAAATTCCCTGGCAAGTTCGCCCATCTTCTGCGCCATCTCCGGACCGTTGAGGATCTGCCTTATCCTGAAAGCGGCTCCTTCCACGGAATGCACCAGAAAACCGGTGACTCCGTGCGTTATCTGGAGGGGAATCCCCCCGGTTGCGCCGCCTATAACCGGCTTTCCCTTCCACATCGCTTCCGAGACGGTGAGTCCGAACCCCTCCTTCAGGGACTTCTGAAGGACCACCGTCGCTATCCTCTGGAGGGCGTTTATGTCCCTGTCGCTGAACGGCGGCAGGAGAAGCGGGTAAATGTCCGGGTCACTTGCCACATGTTCCTTTACCTCATCCAGGACTACCGTTCCCTCGGGATCGTCGGTGGCCGGGCTTCCGGCAAGGACAAGGATGCAGTCGTTGTACTTCTTCACCAGTTTATATGCCTCTATTACTCCGACAGGGTCCTTGAACCGGTCAAACCTCGACACCTGAAGGATGATAGGCCTGTCAGTGGGTATCTGCAGCCTCGCCAGGGTTTCCTCTATCTCTTCCTGCGCAAGGTCCCTGTTCTTGTCGCTGATGGGGTCTATGGAAGGCGGTATTATGAATTCGTCCACCGCCATTGCCCTCGCGAACTTGGCCACCGAAAAAATGGCGGCATCGTACTCCTGGCAGTACCGCATGATGTGATCGCACACTTCCTTGTACGGGTTCGACAGGTCTATATGGCACCGCCATACCCATCTGCCGTCCTCCCGGAACTCTATGAGGGGGGCCGGCTGAGGATCGTGGATGAGTACCGCGTCAGCGTCCAGGTCGAGCCTTTCGGCGTTCTTCCTGTTCACATCGAAATGGTATTCCCACATATCCTTTGTAATGACTTCCATGTTTCCCTGCAGGGCATTGTGCATCTTCTTTGTTATGTCGAAGAACCTCTCATCGCCCTCCAGGGTCTCCCACCTCGCTTTGACGCCCAGTTCCCCCAGTATCGGCACCATGCGCTGCAGTATCTCGG
>JARRRD010000044.1:0-21585 GCA_037381085.1 Candidatus Sulfobium sp. | reverse complement strand
ACAGTCGCCGGCTGCCTTCATAAGGATACTTGTTGCCGATATCTCCGAAATGGGCGTTCCTGTCGTGATATTTCTGTTTTTTCACCCCCAGCAGGCGGGCCTTCAGGCCGTAATATTCCGCCGGTATGTCGAATCTCCCGGACACCGAATCGATGAGGCAATCCACGACCTCGCTGTCGATGTCGTCGCTGAGGTGGCGGGAAAAATCAGGTCTTGTAAAGTGCCGCAGTTCGTCGTCGACCTTCTTGTTGGCCAGGACCGAATTGAGCTCCGCCTCCGCCACGTCAACATGTTTTTCCAGGATATCGTTAAAAGCCTTCCCGGCGGAATCCCGCACCTTCCTGTTTCCGCTGTTCATCAGGCTCACTATGTCGGAGAAGGCCTTCACGCCGGCCCTTCCATCCTCCAGGAGCACCCTCCTCTCTTCCCTGGCAAGGAAACCGGCCGTCATCCTCACCCAATTTGAATAGGAAGTCGATGACTTCAGGTTCAGTATCCTCTCCTCCCGCTCTCCCAGGAGGTGCCTCGATTCGGCGAATATCCTCTCGATAAAATGACTGTACTTCTTCAGCCCGGGATAAGCCAGAAAAAGCCTGCGCAGCCGCAGAGGAATCCTTGCGATGCCCAGATAAAAGAACTGGATGTCGTTTTCGATCTTCCGGCTTAACTCCTCAATCTTGTTGAAACGGGCTTTCAGGTCGGGAGAATTCTGGTCCTGTTGGGTTCTGAGCCAGAAATAGTACCCCGGATCTCCGTCGGCGCCGCAGTCCCGCTTCCATACCTCGTAATCATCCAGGGCCTGCATGAGGACCTTCGGCTGACGGAGATAGTCCTTGCGAGGCTTCCATTTGTTGATGAAGCCATAACTTTTCCGTTCAACTTCAGCCATCTCCTTTTCTATGCGCGGATCGCTGTCGTTCTCAAAAAGCAGCCCGAGATTCCATTCCCTGTGCCTTTTCCCTCGTCTCTTATCACTCCTGGCCATCTTTTTTCTCCTTATCTGCAACGTTAAAACACATGAATAGTAAATCTCCTGCTCACTATTTACTATTGACGGACTCGTAATAAGTCGTCATACCCGCTAAAACGGGTATCCAAGGTAGACATACACATTGGAAAAGAATGGATTCCCGAATGAGAACTTCGGGAATGACGGCTTCAAAAAAGACTTCTTCCGGATCCGTCACTATTGCCTCCCTGCATTTTCTCCAGCGTATTTTCTGCTGCCCTCGTACAATTCGTATTCGATCAGCCTGCACTCGATCCCGCCGTTAAAAAACACGGTCCTCTTTGATGCCCTCAGTCCCACCTTCTTTGCCAACCCGGGGTTTCCCGTGAATATGAAGCCCCGGTACCCCCGGCATTTCTGCTTGAAGTAGTCGCCTATCCCGCTGTAAACACTTTCAAGCTCCTTCATTTTGCCCATCCGGTCGCCATATTCCGGGTTCAGCACGACAATGCCTCCGCCCATCGGGACCTCCGTCGAGGCATAATCGCATACGCCGAATTCTATCAGATGCCCCACCCCGGCCGTTGCCGCATTCTTTCGGGCAGCCCCGACAGCTTCGGGACGAATGTCCGTGGCTATGATCCTGCCGGGCATTGATTTCCCCCCACATTTCAACGCCTCGCCCCTCAACCGCTTCCATAGCGCGGCGTCATGGCCCTTCAGGTGCATAAAGCTGTAATTGTTTCTCAACAGCCCCGGGGCCCTGCCCAGTCCGATGAGTGCCGCCTCTATCGCCAGAGTTCCGCTGCCGCACATGGGGTTTATGAAGTTGCCTTCACCGGTCCACCCGGCGGACATCAGTACGGCGGCGGCGAGGGTCTCCTGCATGGGCGCCTCCAGCGGGATCTTCCTGTATCCCCGGCGACAAAGCGGAAAACCGGAAGTGTCAAGATAGATGGCGGCTTTGTCCGCCCGCCAGTGGAGAAAAAACACGAGCATCCCCCTGTCCGCTCCCGAATCAGGCCTTGCCCCCGTCTTTTCCCTCATCCGGTCCACGATAGCGTCCTTGCATCTCACGTTGGCATAGCGCGCGTCCCGGACAGCAGGGTTTTCGACACTTGAGGTAATGCAGATGTAGCCCCCTTTATCGACACACTCCTCCCAGGGCACGCCCGACATTTCCCGGTACAACTCTCCGGCGTCCCGTGCCCGAAACTCCCGGAGCAGAAGCAGCACTCGATGACCGGTACGAAGATAAAGGTTCAGGAGCATGGCATCGGCAAGGGTCCCTTCGCCGGTCACTGCGGTTTCCGTGACGGAAAGCACCGGAAAGTCCAGCAGCTTGAGCTCGTTGCCCAGGACAGCAGCGATCCCCCGCGGGCAGGTGATCAGTATCTTCTTCTTTCCGGCTATCAGATTCCCTGACATTGCGGCAGCGCCCGTTGCCCTGCTTTGCGATGACTCAAAGTGTTAGCAATTAGAAAGTTCATTCGTCTATAATAAAATGTTGTTAAAATTTTCGAAACTCTGAGGGAGATGAAATGAAAAAGTTTTTGGTCTTGTCGGCAATATTGGTCATCGGCCTTTTTACCGTCCGTGAAATATATGCGGGGTCCCAAAAGAAACCGGCCCTGTCGCATTCCCAGTCGTCATCCAGGCCGGGACAGCCCGCTGAATCCACGCTGTCCGGCAAAGTCGCAGAGACCATGAACGCCGGCGGATACACTTACGTATTGCTCGAAAGAAACGGAAAGAAAACATGGGCCGCCATCCCGAAGACAAAAGTGGTCAAGGGGCAGACTATCAGCCTGATGCCCGGCGTAGAAATGGCAAATTTCGAGAGTAAGACCCTGAATCGCAAGTTTGACAGCATAATTTTCTCTACGGGCCTTGCACGCACAGGGTCCCTGCCGGAAATGAAATCTCCGGGCAGCATGGGAAGCATAGTAACTCCGATGGCGAAGATAAAGGTCAGGAAGGCCAAGGGGCCCGACGCATACACGGTTGCAGAGCTTTACAAGAAGCTGGGCAGCCTCGACAAGCACAAAGTGGTTGTCAGGGGCAAGGTTGTCAAGGTTTCGGCGAGCATCATGAACAGAAACTGGATCCATCTCCAGGACGGCACGGGCAGCCTCAAACAGGGCAATTACGAACTTGTCGTTACATCCACGGACCTGCCGAAACAGGGAGACATAGTAACGGCATCGGGCACTCTGCACAAGGACAGGGATTTCGGGATGGGATACAAGTATAAGGCAATTCTAGAAGAAGCTTCAATCAAGAAGTAAGAGCTTCAGCCCTCGGCGTAGCACAAGCGGCATAGGGCATGAAGTGAAAGATGACACCCTCCACTCTTTCCCCTCCCTTCAAGGGAGGGGGCAATAAGAGTTCCCTGGCTCCCTGGGGGAGAGCCTGCCTGTCCGGTAGACAGGGGTTAGGCTGAGGGTTATTTCACGTTTCGCGGTCCTCTCGCCGTTGCGCTATGCCTTCTTCTCCGGGCTTCACGCTTGCCAACTTGCGAGCCTGTTTTTGTTCATCGAAGTAGAGGTCTTGTCTTTCAAACAAAAGCACTTATACTTTTATTAGAAGACATATCCACAGGAGGAGGGAGAGAATGGAAGACAAAAACCTGTTTTTTCAGAAGATGGAAGCTGAACTGGGCCAGTGGTCCGACAAGATTGCGAAATTGAAAGACGCCACAAAGAACGTGAACGCCGATATAGAAACACAGTACTATGAACAGGTTGAAGACCTTATGGCCCTCCATGAACTGGCCAGGCAGAAGCTCCAGGAGGTAAGGGAATACGGAGAGGCACACTGGGAGGACTATAAGGCCGCGATGGAAAAAGCGATGAGCGATTTGTCGGAATCATACGGAGAGCTGGAATCCCACTTCAGGCAGCAATGACGGTCCTGTACACAGCCTGCGAATACGCCATACAGCTGCAAGAAATACTCACAAAGCCCGGAAGGGCACCGCTTTCCAACATCAGGGTATGCAGTCTGTGTATAACCTGAATTACTGAAAAGGCTGTCATTCCTTAAGGAATGACAGCCTTTCGATTGCCGGAACAATAATACGACCGATCGTGCCCGTTTATTTCTTCTTGGTCTCGCCTTTTTTCATGACACCGTGGTTTGCCGCACCGTGTCCCTCTTTTACCGAGAGAAGTTCAACCTCGAAGATCAGCGTGGAGTCGGGGGGGATTATACTCCCGGCTCCTCTCGCGCCATAGCCAAGGTCGGGAGGGATAAACAATTCCCATTTCGCACCGGGCTTCATCAGCTGCAGCGCCTCCGTCCATCCCTTGATGACGCCTTTGACAGGGAAAGTGGCCGGCTTTCCGCGTTTGTATGAACTGTCAAATTCCTTGCCATCGATCAGAGTGCCGCGATAGTTTACCGTAACGATGTCGTTGATGGTCGGTGATTTCCCTTTTCCCTTGGTGATAATTTTATACTGCAGGCCGCTCGGCAGGGTCACAATTCCTTCTTTCTTCTTATTCTGGGCCAGGAATTTTTCGCCCTCCTCCTTGTTCTTTGCGCCGAGCTTCTTCAATTCCGCGTCATGTTTCTTCTTCATTTCTTCATTGAAGACAGTCATGGTCTTACGCATTTCATCCGGGGCCAGAAGGGGCTTAGTGCCGCTCAGCCCGTCCTTCAGCCCTTTCAAAAGAAGGTCCGGATTGACCTCCACCGATTGTCTCTTCATGCTCGACCCGATATTGATGCCGATAATGTAACTGACTTTATCTTTCTGGGTCTTCAGAGTTACCTGATCCCCCGCATATGCCGGTCCCGCCACAAGCACAACAGCCAGAACGGCTATCCACCCGAATTTCATAGATACTCCTTTCTTCCACCACTTTGATCTGTCCAATACAAATACCTCTAAACGAATCTTATTCATGTGATAAAATCACATCCGACGTTTATTATAATAGCCGACATCCTTTAATTCAACAGAACGTCAGGCAATCAGTTCCGGCTGTTCACAGAAAGAGAGATTCCTTATAGACCGGGACCAAGAAGAATTCACCACGGAGGCACAGAGGCACGGAGGGAACTAAATAAATGAGCAGACCATGAACGGCTTTCTCTGTGTCTCCTCGTCTCAGTGGTTAATTTTCCTGTCATTTCCCACAGGATTTCTCATCTCAGGACTCCAGCCTTATGATCCCCTTCTGAATGGCGAACTTTATCAGCTCCGCCTTGGAGTGCAGACCCAGTTTCTCGCATATATTTGTATTGTGGGCAACGGCTGTTTTTACGCTGATTCCCAGGATGGACGCGATCTCCTTCTGCGTGTTGCCCTCCGCCACGAGCTTAAGCACCTGTTTCTCCCTGTCCGTCAGCAGATCGTAAGGGTCAGTCGCCTCGCCCGTCTTTCCTATGTATCCGTCAATGACCTTGGATGCCACGGACGAATGCAGGTAACACTCCCCCCTTGCCACCGCCCTTATGGCAGTGATAAGTTCACCGCCCACGGCCCTCTTCAGGATGTAGCCCGATACGTTGGCTTTGAGAAATCTGCTCACGTATTCCTTGTCGTCGTACTGACTCAGCACAAGGATCCTGACTTCGGGGTTTCTTTTCTTTATCTCCATCGTCGCCTCAAGCCCTCCAAGCCCGGGCATGGCAATATCCATCAGGATGACGTCCGGCCTCAACTTCTCCGCATTGACAATGGCCTCCGCCCCGTCGGCCGCCTCCCCCACGATCTGAACGTCGTCATAGAGTCTGAGCAGCGCCGTTATGCCCTCCCTCACAAGTGCGTGGTCGTCGACTATCATCACTCTTGTTCTAGACATCTGCAACACCCCCGGGACTCAGCGGCACCTTCACGGAAATTCTGGTCCCCTCGCCGGGGACGGAGTGCATCGCAAGTTTTCCGCCGAGAAGTGACGCCCGTTCCATCATTCCTACTATTCCCAGCCCTCTCCCTGCATCTGTGGAATGACCGAGCATCTTCTGGACGTCGAAACCCTTGCCGTCATCCTCCACGCAGACACTCAGGGATCTCTCGTCGGCCCCAAGCGTTACGAATACGTTCTTCGCTTCTGCGTGCCTCGCAATATTTATAACCGACTCCTGGACGATCCTGAAGAATAACGTCTCCAGCCTGGTGGGGAATCTCTTCTTGGGTAAGTTGGCCACGCCCGGGTAACAAACCACTCCCTTTGACCCGAGGTGCTTGTCGAGAAGCCAGACTATCGCTGAATCCAGGCCGAGGTCATCGAGAATCAACGGCCTCATGTTATGTATGACGTTATGGATATCGTCAAAGGTCTTGACCATCATTGACCTCATTTCATCGATCTTCTGCGGGGTTATCCCCTCCGGATTAAGCTTGCATATGTCCAAGTTTATCAGAAACGCCGAGAGATCCTGCAGTATCTCGTCATGAAGCCCTCTGGCAATCCTCCTTCTTTCGTCCTCTTCGGAGGAAATGACTTTCTGAAGAAGCTGCTCCACGTTCCGCCGGCTTCTCCGTATCTGTTCCGTCCTCTCCGCAACGCGGAACTCCAGTTCCGCATTGTAACTCTGAATATTCCTGAGGGATTCGGCGAGCTTCTTCCTCATATCGTCGAAACTCCTGCTGAGCACAAGTATTTCGTCGCCGCCGAGGTTGCCCACCGGCTTCGAAAGGTCGCCCCCCGCTATCCGGTTTGTCTCGGAGATGAGCGACTTCAGCGGCTTCACAATGCTCTTGCTCATCCCCACTGCAAACACGATCGCAGTGGAGATGAAAATAATTACGAGTAGCAGAAACTTCTTCTGGAGGTCCCTTGAAGGCGCAAACAGCTCGTTTTCCGCCTCTCCGACCACTACGGCCCATGGAGCTATCTCAAGGGGCACGACTGAAAGAATGTCATATTTCTTCTCTCCCGCATGCGCCGGCGGAAGTCCGTGCCTGCATTCCACTATCCCGGGCCTGCCGGTCTTTATCATTCCGCTTAATTCCCCTTCATGGTCGTGGCGCCCCAGGACATCAGACGGGTTGTTGGAAGCGATTACCACCTCGTTGAGGTCTACTATTTCTATGTAACTGCTTTCCCCGAGCACTATGCTCCTCAGGATCTGGTTGATGAAAGGATAAGAAGGATTGAGAACACCGCCGGCCACCCCCACGATATCGTTCTCCCTGTCCCTCAGGGGGACCATCATGAATATGACCTTTTCCTTGATCGGCTCGAGGGTAAACACGCTCGAAACGACGGGCCTTCCGTCGACAAGGACACGGTCCACAAAATCGATATAGGACAGGTTCCGGAAATAACTGTCCCGGGGCGGGTAGGTGAGAAGTTCGCTCCCCTGCCTGTCCAGGAGAAAGACACCGTCGGTGAAAAGGGAATACTTGTAGGCGGTTTCAAGCGCCCTGCTCTCCGGTTCCCAGTCTCCGTCATGCAGATCGACGCTCCCCCCCAATGAGATGTCATAGAGCCTGTTAAGGTTGTTTTGAAGAGAGGACTCGATGTAGTCGGCAACTATTTTCGCCAGAGTAACCCTGTTTTGAAGGGAGCGGTTTATGCTTGCGTGGACGGACAGATAGCTGATAATGCCGAGCGTGGACGAGATAATCAGCACGTTAAGGATTATCGCTACAATTATCTTTTTTTGCATTCAGGTCCGCTTTTTTCCAGGAAATATCGTCTCCGCAACCCCTCTCAACTTCTGATTTCCCGCCGTCTTCCATGTCTGATATCATTTATGACTACCTCGAGCTCCCCGTCCTCGAGTGAGAACCCGTAAAGCCTTTCAAATTCAAGGGGATGCTCCCTCATCATGCGTTCCGCAGAAATTCTGCCGGTGAACATCGCCGTATCGACCGGAAAGACATCCGGACTGAATATGGAATTGTAGACGTGCCACAGCGCGGTAATGAGAAAAATCATCATCGCAACGTTAGTGTGCAGTGCCTTGGCGGCGGGTATGACGGACCCCGGCAGGTAGCCGGCCACGAAAACGGGAAACCATAAGATCAGTCCCGTCGCAATCATGATGAGGCCGCCGGTAACAATGCCCCAGTACTCGAACTTCTGCTTATAATCATACCTGTCGCAGCGGGCGGGACGGTTCGTCATGCCGAAGTAGTACTTGAGATTGTCCAGGGCGTCCGTCAAATCCTTCCTGCCGGTCAGAATCGACGGCGGCCATTTTTTCAGCATGACGCCCCCCGAGGCTACGATAAGGTGCTGGGCCATGAGGCACGCGAACATAGTCCCGGCGACGCGGTGGGCGAGACGGAGGGCGTCTATCCCGCCAAAGGTCATAACAAACCATTGCGACAGTCCATATCCGTAGAACTTCTGGGACAACCCCGTTGCCACGAGAACTGCGAAGAGCGCCGCAACGAGCCAGTGCTCGATTATCCGGTAGACGGAAAATCTTCTGACATAGATATGTTTGTCCGCTGTATCTTTCATCGTGCCTTCCTTCACCGGTTGATTGCGTAACGCCAGATGTGCAGCAGGATCTGTAGAAGCAGCCCTATGATCATGACCGGCATGAAGATCTCGTATATCTCGTCCACCACAAAGACCAGCGATGCCTTGTTCATGCCGGGTTCGTAATGGGAGAGCCACGCACTCGGAAAATTCTCATTGGCGTTACTGTGGCATTTCCGGCATCTCTTCACAAGATTTGCCTTTATTATCGTCGCGTCCGCCCCCACCGTCCTGCTTATATTATGGGTCCCGTGGCAGTCGGTGCAGACCGCTATCGGTTTCCCCGGCGTGTAACGTCCACCCCTTTGCATTCTGTAAAATCCCAGGGTGACGCCGTGGAAATCGGAGAGGTAACTCTTCACCACCTCCGTCGAAAGACCGTATTTGCCCACTATCTTCCTGTTGGCATGGCAGTCCCCGCACATCTCCGGTATTCTTTCATGGTATTCCGTTGTGCGCGGGTCTCTTATGTCGTGCGCCTTGTGACAGTCGACGCATATGGGGACATCCTGGTTGTGTTCGTCTATAAGGGCCCTCCCATGCACGCTCTGCGCGTAGATATCGTAAATATCCCTGTGGCACTGTTTGCACCTTTTTCCGCTCAGGATCTTTTCCACCCTTCCCTCGCGCACGGAATGGCTGCCGTGGCAATCGGTACAAACCGGGGCGGCCAGGTTTCCCTGGCTCAGAAGCGTGAAATGGATGCTCTCCAGGGTCTTCGTGTATTTGTCAAAGTGGCATCTCCTGCAGGTCTGGGAACTGGCGATCGAAAAATCTCTCCTGGTCATGAAATTTCTCTTCGGATGTTCTTTGGAGGAAAAACCGAAGTGACAGTCGGAACAGCTCAGTTCCCGGTGCACTGATGCCTGAAGAGCGGCGGTGTCAACCAGGAGCGTAAGCTCTTCCCCGTCCCTGAAGACCATCTCCGGCCGGCCGGCGTGACAGTTCATGCAGAACTCGCGCTCGCTGCCGAGCACCTTTCCCCCCTTGGCGCCAAACGTGGAATGGGCCTCATGGCAGTCGGTGCATACGGGTGAAACTCCCTCTTTGTACTCGGCCAGCACCGCCCCGTGGACCGGCTTCTTCTTCAGCTGTTCCCGGCCGTGGCATCGTCTGCATACCACTGAGGCCCGTATCCTGTACTGCTGTTTACTCCTGAATGTCCTCTTCGGATGGGAATCGTCCGAAAAGTCGGTGTGGCAGGCGTCACAAGCGAGACGTCCGTGGGCCGATGCCCTTAACCTTTGCGGGTTCACATAGGCGGCAACGGACTCGTTGTTCTGAAATGTCTTCATTATGCCCCTCTCGCCGTGGCATCCGAGGCATTTTTCAGTTTTCGCCGGAAGGGTGTCCAGGTCTGCACAGACTGGAGCAGGAGCTCCCGGTACCAGACCGATAAAAGAAGAAATGAATACAATAATGAAAACCCTTTTTCCCATCATCAAACCCCCTAATGACGGCCGCGCGGCCGGGCCGGCGGGCATCCCTTCGGCACGGAACATTTCATGCCCCCCCTGACGGCCGGCAGCCGCTCCGAAGAGATACCCAAACTATATCACAAAAGAAGCACATTAGTGAGAGTCCTCGTATCCCGGCTCCGCCCTGAGGACCGGCAGCCTGTTAAGTATCCATCTGAACACCATAATATGGATGGTAGCGATACAGAGAACAACGGCCACCTCCTTCCACGGTGGAATTATATGGTGCAGATGGTGAGGGAGGTTCCAGTTGAAGGCTATCATCGAAACATTGATCCTGTTGACGATAATCCCGGCTACGGCGAAAAATGCCGAAAACCGCACGAGGCCGACGCTGTTCTTCCTGACGCCGTAGGTGAATGAGAGGGCCGGCAGCGCAATGAACCCGATCATCTCAACAAGGAACCAGTAGCCCCAGCCGGTACTCAGGAGGTGCCAGTTGTCGTCATGCGCAATCCCGATAACCTTCAGCGCCAGATACACGAACATGGCCACACAGGCCCCTTTTCCCAGACCGATCGTAAGTTTGTCGAGGTTCTCCGTGAAACTGCGGTCGGTCTTGTCCCTCAGGAAGCGCATTGCCAGAGTACTGACGACGATCACCATGGCAAGCGCCGCATAAATGCTGGAACTCAGGAAGAACACCGGTATGTAGGAAGAGTACCAGAGCGGGTGAAGTTTCCCCGGAACAAGCAGAAACATAGCGCCGAGGGCGGACTGATGCAGCGTCGAAAGTATGATGCCGGCTATGGTCATTCCTATGGTTATCATGGAGGCCCATCTGCGGACCCTTCTGGATTTGAGCCATTCCAGGATGGCCGGGCTGAATTCCAGGAACTGAACTGTAAGGTACGTGGCAACGTGCCATGCCACAAGGAAAAGGACCGATGCGGTCCCGAACCCCATAAACATGGGATAGTATATGCGCCATGGGCGGCCAAGATCGGTCAGCAGATAGACAACGGCAAAGAGGTATCCCAGGAAGCCCGTAAGGACCCCCAGCCTCACAAGGGAGTGGTATCTCCTGAACCCGAAGATGTAATAGGCGGTCGCCATGACGAACCCGGTGGCCGAAAGCGGGACGCCTCCGAAAAGTCCCCAGCCCAGGAAAAGACCCCACGGATAGTCATGGGAAGCGTGTGTCACCAGGGAGAGTCCGACGTAGAACCTCAGTGCGATAAGAGGCAGCCCTACACTGAGTATGACCGAAGCGATTACGTTGAACGGGGTGATCAGTTTCCTTGCATATTCGGGCCAGGTCATGCCCATGAGAAGCTTGTCCATAAACCAGGCTCGAAAGTTATCCGTTTTTATTGCATATCCGTTGGCCATTATTTTCCCTCCTCTTTCCTCTCGGAATGCGGCTTTTCTTCCTCGATATTGTCTCTGTGGCGCACGGCGGCATAACACATGCCGAAAAGGGCGGGCCAGACCGTAAAGACAAGCGGGACGGCGGAAAGAAACCCCTTTGTCTGCTCCACCAGGGGAGTGTGGGGAAGGTTCGTCGGAAAGCCGAGTTGCTCAAAGGGAACACCGGAGATGTAGAGCCAGTTCGTACCGCCCACCTCATTTTCGCCGTAAATATGGTTGATGTATTTGTCCGGGTTCTTCATGATCCTTTCCCGGGCCACCTTGATAAGCTCCTCCCTCTTTCCAAATGTGATGGTCCCTGCAGGACATGCCTCCGCGCAGGCGGGCATGCCCCCCTTCTTTATCCTGCCGTAACACATGATGCATTTCATTATTCTGGGTTTCAGCGCACTGTCGTAATCGTAGGCCGGGACATAAAACGGACAGGCAACCATGCAGTAGCGGCAGCCGAAACAGAGCTCCGGGTTATAGATGACCGCCCCTTCCGGGGTCTTCGTATAGGCATGGATCGGACATGCGGTAGCACAGGCCGGTTCTTTGCAATGGTTGCACTGGATCTTGCGGTACACCGGCTTGTCCTTGTCTGCAGGGTTGTCGTATCTGTTTACGACCGTATAGGCATACTGCGTCGGTCTCCTTTCCTCGTCGAAAACCGCCTTGTCGTCGAAGGGCCGGGCGGGCTTTGGAAGTCCATTCACCTTGTTGCACGCCTCTTCGCAGCTCCTGCACCCCACACACCTGGTCAAATCGGTAAGACAACCGTAGCTGTCCGGCCAACCGCTGAATTCTTTCGCCGAAACGCTCGAGTAGCTGCCGATAAGGGCGGTCCCTCCGATTGCGGTCACGGTCCCCAGAAACTGCCTCCTCGAAATCCCCGGTTTGTTCTCACGGTTACCGGCTCTTCCAGGAGCTTCTTCCTTCCTGTTTGCGCCCCCAGTGTCTATATTTTCTTTCTCTTGTGCCATAACATCCTCCTTTTAATCAGCTTTTCTGCGTATTCGGCCACTTTCTGCCATGACACATTTTCGTGCAGCCCGAGGGACTTATGCCCACATCCCCCATCCCCCTGTGGCACTGGAAGCACTGTTGGTGGTATGCGGTCTTAAGTCCGGGCATCGCCGGATTGGAAGGATCATAAGGGCCGTGGCAGTTCCTGCAGGCCATGAAATTACCGACCGCCGAATCCCTGAACACGGAAGGATCGAGGGCATGACATTCCTTGCAGGGCAAGGCGCCGAAATTGGCGTGCCGGTGGTGGCACGTTCCGCAGTTGCCGGCAAGACCCGCATGTTTCGCGTGATCGAATAACACAGGCTCATATTTCTCGGACAGGCTGTCCAGTGTCGCTGTTGTCGGGGCCTTCACGGCGCTTCCGGCACGGACAGACAATGCATAAAAGATGAAGACACCTGAGATAAACAGTATCAAAGCCGTCGTTTTCATGAAAATTGCCTCCTCCTCTGCAATTTCCGGCGGGGGACATCTGAATTAACTCTGGGTCCCCCATCGGAAATCGCCTCCGTTTCAAGGGCTTAAACCGAATGTTATTCCATCTCATCCGTCTTCTTTTCCCCCTGGTCCTTTTCCTTCTTCCTGCCTGCAAGATATGACTCGGCAGGTCTCCATCCAAAGGCCGCCTCCTTGCCCACGGCGGTTAGCAGGCCGCCCATTGCCGCCAGGAAAATCGCATAGGCAAAGACAAAAGGAACTGCAATAACATATGCGAGACCGACGAACGGGGCGCTCACGATCCTGCCTGCAGTCCTGAAGATATTTCCCCTGCCCGTTTCCCTTATATACGCGATGTCGTCCCTGCTTGTTTCGACAAGGGTCCTGAAGGGCCGGGGCTTGAGAAGCTCCCAGAAAAGTATGAACCCCGCGATGAACGATATGGATATGAGATATTCGACAAACACCAGGCTACGGCCGGATGTCGGCTGACGGTTCAACTGAGCGCCAGCGGCTATGAGTCGTTCGGATAGTCCCTTCTCCCGGGTTCCTTCTTCTTCTTTCCGCCCAGGTATGCCTCACCGGGCCTCCAGCTGAAGGACACGAGATTGCCCAGGAGATCGAACGTTACTCCCAGCAACTTTCTCCCGACCATCGCCGCAATGGCGACGATCGAGATAAAGGGCAGTGCGATCACATATGCCAGCCCGACAAACGGGCCGAGCAGCAGATGCAAAGCCTTTTTCCCCCCGCTTTCTTCCTCTTGATATGCGGCCATCTGTCTCACCTCCTTCCGGACTTCCTGATTTTTCCGCTCTTCCTGATCTGACTATATCAAAGGGGTCCGGAGGATGGAATCGGAAGAAATACCTATTCCTGTCGGAAATTCTTCCTATTTATGGGGAAAAAACGGCTGTTGCTCGGCAATGATATAAAAAAAGGGGGAAGTCTTATCTCAGCATGCTCTCGGCGATCTTAAGCAGGTCAAAGGGCCGTGACCTCATCGAAACGGTTATCCTGTACTTCCCTTCGATCCAGGAAATGCGGCTGCAAGGCTCATCATTGTTACCGACACCCACTTCGAGGGATGCCATCCTCCCTTTCAACGGGTAGATCACTTTCTCTCTGATCTGCGATAACCCGATCCTGTCACCGGCGATGAAAGGTGCTCCGGCCTCGACCTGGGATATGGTCAACCCCACGCCTCCCCTGTCCACATCCCTGAACTCCATCACTATCGCGCTATAGGGCCTCGTCTGAGCACAGATGGCAGTGGGAGGCCATTTGAAATTCTGAGGGAAATAAGAGGGAATGTATATGTCCCTTATCCCTAATTTGGAATTCACTTCGTCTACCGTCTTGAACTCCCTGACAAAACCGTCCTGAACCGCCGACGGTATCCAGTTGAGGAGCTTCAGGGCACCGACGAGAACGACAACCATCAGTCCGAAAGAAAACAATCCTGTCATCTTTTTTCCCATTGCTTCCCCCCTGCTCACACCACGAAATAATTGATAACTATAATAGTCAGGAGGGCGAGCGAAAATGTGACCCACCCTCCTCCCTCATTCGCAGGCGATTCTTCAAGCCTTTCAATCCTGCTCCGTATGTGTATGGAATGACTGTACTTTTCGAGAGAATCCCTGAGATCGGAAATCCGTGCGGCCTCCGTGATCATGTCATCTTCCCCCGCCGCGCCATAGAGTTTTCGCAGTGTCTCGGCAAGGGCATGGGGCCTGCCCGTCAAAGACACAGCCATGTCGTCACATATCTTTTCCTCATCCTGTGTCGCCCTTCTGAACTCGAGGAGCACAAGGGGATTAAAAAACATGATGATCCGGAACAGAAAGACGACGAAGAGTATCGGCCGTCTGCTTCTTTCGATATGGGCCATCTCATGTGCCACGGCGGCCTGCATCTGCTCTGCGGAAAGGGTCCTGACAAGTCCCGAAGACAGGTAGACGGCAGCCTTCCTGCCCGTTGTCGAAAAAATGATGTTCTCGTCGTCATCGAGGACAAGCATCTCGGGCTTTTCCCCCGGCAGACAGGCCAACGCCCGGACAACGGCTGAATTGTCGCACAGCCTCACGTCGTCAATTCTGCCGCGTCTCGATTCCAGCGCGTGGTGCAGAACCGGCACCAGTTCCTGTGCCAGGAAGATCATCGAGGTGAAAAAAAGGATAAAAAGAAAGAAAATACCCACGGGCACTTTTCCCCACAGTGCAAGATGAAGCCACCGGTTGCTGTCGAAAAGGGCCTCCTGCCTGAAAAAAATTGACCCTCTCTGCGGATTGACGAGCTGATAAAGGGGAAAAGAAAAGATGGGAAAAAGAATGACCATGAAACGGAACCTCTGCGTAGTGAGCGGGTCGCTTATCTTCCATACCCTTATCACGCCGTCTATTATTATCGCGCTTACGAGCAGATGGAAAAACGACTGGGCCACGTACATGCCGGGATATGATCCGAACAGGCCGGAGAAGTTCATGGATTTATCAGCGGAAATATCCCTTGATCAATCATGGCACTCTTTTTTCCCGAACGCTCAATCCCGGGAACATCGCAACAGAACGTCCCCCAACGCCCTCCGTCAAAAATGCAGAGCGGCTCTTCAATCCACTTTGCGCCGTAAAAAAATAACACCGGCAAGGTAAATATATTATGGCACAAAGAGTGCTTTGATACGAATATGAAGATAGGGGGAAAGAAGTGCGGGATTGCGGAATGCCGGTTTTAAGGTATTTGACCGCAGATCCATAATACTGTCATGCATAAAGACTTCAGGGACGTGATTATAATCGGGGCAGGGGCCTCGGGGCTCATGTGCGCAATCGAGGCTGGCCGGCGCGGGCGCTCCGTCCTGGTCGTCGACCATGCGCCTGTGACCGGGAACAAGATACGCGTTTCGGGAGGGGGGAGATGCAACTTCGGGAACTTAAATACCTCACCCTCAAATTATCTCTCGGGGAACACCGGGTTCTGCACGTCCGCCCTTGCCCGGTTCGGGCCGGAGGATTTTATCCGCCTGATCGAAAAACATAAGATACATTATCATGAAGAAGACGGCCGGTTGTTCTGCGACAAAGGCTCCGTGGAAATCGTCCGCATGCTCGAAAAGGAATGCAGGTCGTCGGGGGTCGAAATGATGCTGAACTGCCGCGTTTCGGGAATCACCAGGAAGGACCTCTTCACAGTCGCGACAAACCTGGGCCGTTTCCGGTCTCATTCCCTTGTAGTCGCAACAGGCGGCATCTCTTTCCGGCAACTCGGCGCAACCGACTTCGGCCACCGCATTGCCCGCCGGTTCGGTCTGAACGTCACCCCGCTCAGGCCGGCCCTTGTCCCTCTTCTCTGGAACGGGAAAGACCGGGGCCGGTTCGGCACACTGGCCGGGGTCTCTCTCGACGCAACGGTCACCTGCGGCAGGAGGTCTTTCCGCGACAGCATCCTTCTCACCCACGACGGATTGAGCGGGCCCGCCATTCTCCAGGCTTCGCTCTACTGGACGGAAGGGAACCCGCTTTTGATAGATCTCATGCCCGGAAGGGATGCTTATGAAATTCTTATGGCCGGAAGACAGGGGAAGATCGAAATGCGCAACCTACTGTCCGGCTATCTCCCGAAACGCTTTATTCATGCATGGTGTGACATGTTCTTCCCCTCGAAACAGATGAACCAATATTCCGACAGGGAACTTAAGAAGGTCGCTGCCGCGGTCCGCCGGTGGGAGATAGTGCCGGCGCAGACCGCTGGTTTTTCCAGGGCCGAGGTGATGCTGGGAGGGGTGGACACAAAAGAACTGTCCTCAAAGACAATGGAGGCAAGGAAAGTGGCGAACCTCTACTTCACAGGTGAAGTTATGGACGTAACGGGACAATTGGGCGGATTCAACCTTCAGTGGGCATGGTCTTCGGGATATGCGGCGGGACAGTTCGTATAAGAGGAGGAAGATCGTCCTGGCGTCCGCATCACCCAGGAGGAGGGAGATCCTCGCTTTGACGGGACTTGAATTCCGGGTTGACACGGGAGACTACGAGGAGGCAATGGACCTTCCCATGGAACCTCACGAACTCGCCCGCTTTCTTTCCCGGGAAAAAGCCGGGGCCGTTGCCAGAAAATACGGGAACGCCCTGGTCATTGCTGCCGACACTTTCATCCTCTTCGAAGGCCGGCTGCTCGGCAAGCCCCGCGACGAAAGAGACGCCGGGAGGATGCTGGCCCGCCTCAACGGCCGCTCACACTCCGTTATTACGGGGTTTACGGTACTCGATACGGCGACAAAAAAATCGGTTTCGGAATGGGTGGAGACCAGGGTCTATTTCAGACGGCTGACGGCAAGAGAAATTTCCTCATACGTCAAATCCGGCGAGCCCCTCGACAAGGCAGGCTCATACGGGATACAGGGGCTGGGGGCACTTCTTGTCGAAAAGATAGAGGGCGACTACTTTAACGTCATGGGCCTTCCCCTCGGCGCCCTGGCCCGAACTCTCAAGAAATTCGGGATCAGGATACTGTAATAAAGCGAGTGGATAGTGAGTAGTAAGCAGTAAATAGTAAATAGTGAGAAGAATTCTGGTTTTTCCAGGAGGAAACTTCTTGTAATCAAACCGGGTTGTATTACTATGACCCTATCTCAAGATCGAAATATCATAATAGCCCGTAGTGTGTCATTCCGGCTTGCCTGCCTGCCGGAATGACTGATTTAAAGCGATACCCTATTTTGAGATACGTTCTATTTACTACTCACTATTCACGGTCTCTGCGTCGTCCCCTGGATCTCAAGGAGCCTCTCTTCAAAGGCCCTTGACTTGGCATCATGTTCCGACGTCAGCTCTTCCAGCTCGCTGAAAAGGACTTCTATCTTCTCTTTCGCCTCATGGATGCTCCGGGAAGATTTCCTTATGGCTTCTGCGTCGGACGCCGCCGAAGCCTCCAGGAGGATCTCCGTTTCCCCGTCGATCCGTTCCTCAAGGCCGATGATTGCCTCTTCGACGGCGGCAATCCTCTTTTGCAGGGGCCCGATAGTCCGGGACCGCTCGTCTATGATCTCAGCCTTGACCCTGCGGACATCCTTCCTGTCAGCAACGGTCCCGCGCCCGTTGATGCTTGAACCCGCCGGCCTGTATTCCACATCGTCTTTCCACCCCGCCCTGTCCAGGAATTCACCGTAGGTGCCTTCGAAGACCCGCACCTCTCCCCCGTCAAACACAACCAGCCGTTCGGCAACGGCATGAAGGACCATCTCATTGTGGGTCACGATCACAACAGCCCCCTCGAACGCCTCAATGGCCTCGACCAATGAGTCGACGGATTCCATGTCGAGATGGTTTGTCGGCTCGTCGAGCAGGAGCAGATTCGCCGGCCTCACAAGAAGTTTGCCCAGCAGGACCCGGCTCTTCTCTCCGCCGGAAAGGACCCCTATCTTCTTCAATGCAGCGTCATCCTCAAACATCATTGCTCCGCATATCCCACGTGCCGCTCTGCGGCTACGTGCGGGATGGACCCCCAGGATCTCCTCTTCGACGGTCTTCAGGGGGTCGAGCCGCTCCACGTTTGTCTGTCCGAAATAAGCGAGCCTCAGATCCGGATGCCGGGCTATTGCTCCGCGCGAAGAGGAGAGTTCTCCCGCCAGCAGACCCAGAAGGGTCGTCTTCCCCTTTCCGTTCTTCCCGATGACGGCTATCCTGTCCCTCTTGCCGACGGACAGACTAAGACCATCTATCAGCAGGCAAGCATCCGCATTGAAGGAAAAAGCCATATCGTCGGCATCCAGCAGCCTTTTGCCGGTAAATGGGGCGGAAGTAAATTCGAATTCGAGGTTCTTTACCTCCGAGAGTTTTTCGAGTCTTTCCTTCCTTGCAAGGGCCTTGATCCGGGACTGGACAGCCTTTGCCTTGTTGGCCTGCGCCCTGAAACGGTTTATAAACCGCTCTGTTTCCTGCCTCTTTTTCTCATCGTTTACTCTCGTCTTCTCGTAAATCTCCTCTTCCTCCAGCAGCTGCTGATAAAGCTTCCCCGTGGGACCGGGCATCTTCCTGATCCTGCAGCGATGGATGCCCATGGTGTGGGTCGTTACTGCGTCCATGAAATCCCTGTCGTGGGTGATGAGAACAACTTCCTTCCCCCAGTTTCTCAGGAATTGAGTGAGCCACCGTATAGACAGAATGTCCAGGTAGTTTGTAGGCTCGTCCAGAAGGAGTAGATCGGGGTCTGAGACGAGTACCCTCGCGAGGTTCAGGCGGACCTGGTATCCTCCCGAAAGATCCGATGGAGGACGGAGAACATCGTCGCCGGAAAAACCGAGGCCAAAGAGGATTGCTTCCGCCCTGAAGGTCTCGTCCCTGCCGTCAGCCGTCCCGCGAAGTCCCAGACACGCCTCTTTCAACGCCGTACCTTCCGTAAACTGTATGTGCTGGGAAAGATAACCTGTCCTGTAATCCTTTGGCAGGCTGATGACTCCTGAATCGGGATGTTCTTCGCCGAGCAGCATCCTGAACAGAGTGGTCTTTCCATGACCGTTCCTGCCGACAAGCCCCACCCTCTCGCCGGGATTGATCGCGAAACTCACATCGTCGAAGATGACCTGCCGGCCGTAAGCCTTGCTCAGATTGCTGACGCGGACCATAGATTGTTTACAACCTCACCACGCTCGTCCTTCACCTATTGTTTCTTCCCGCTCCCCACCATCAGCTTCGATACGGATCTCGCGAAGGCCGCGGGGTCCTTCAGTTTGGAGCCTTCAAGCAGGAGGGCCTGGTCATAGAGAAGCTCCGTGTATTCATCCAGGAGGTCCTTCTTATCTTCCTCTTCCATAATGGCGTTCATCGTCTCGATGACGGGATGAGAGGGATTGATCTCCAGTATCCGCAGGCCCGCCGGGACGTCCTGGCCCATCGCCTTCATGAGACGTTCCACATTCGGATCGAGCCCCCCTTCGTCCGCCACAAGACAGCAGGCGGAGTCAGTCAGTCTTCCGGAGAGTCTCACGTCCTTCACGTCACCCTTCAGCCTCTCCTTCATGGAGTCGATCAGTTTCCCGTATTTACGGGCCGCCTCTTTCTTTTCGGCACCGCCGGACTTGTCGAGGGATATGTCTCCCTTTATTACGGATTTCAACTTCTTCCCCTTGTACTCGAAGAGACTCCCCATGATGATGTCATCCACTTCATCGAGCATGATGAGCACCTCGTAGTCCTTGTCCCTGAACGCCTCGATGTAGGGGGATTTTTCCGCTTCTTCAAGGCTCTCGGCGGTGATGTAGTAGATGTCCTCCTGACCGGGCTTCATGGTGTCGACGTACTGCTGCAGGGTGGTATATTTCCCCTTTTCCGTCTTTGTCGACGGAAAGAGCAGGAGGTCCGCGATCTGCTCTTTCCTTGAAAAATCGTAGTGTATTCCTTCCTTCAGGATCCTCCCGAATTCCCTGTGGAAGTCAAGGTACTTCTCATATTCGTTCTTCTTCATCTCGCCCAGTGTATCGAGTACCTTCTTTGTGATGCTTTTCTTTATGACTTCTATCTGCCGGTTTGACTGCAGCATCTCTCTCGAAACATTCAGCGGGAGGTCGGACGAATCGACGACGCCCTTGATGAACCTGATGTACGGGGGAAGCAGTTCCTCGCAGTGGTCCGTGATCTGGACCCTCCTTACATAAAGGGCCGGACCGATCTTGTAGTCCTTGAACAGGATCCCGAGAGGCGCCTTCGAGGGTATAAAAAGCAGCGCAACGAATTCCGACGTGCCTTCGGACCTGTAATGGACCACCTCGGCCGGATCCCCGAAATCGTGGGAGATGTGCCGGTAGAACTCTTTGTACTCGTCATCGCCCACCTCGGGCCTTTCCTTAAGCCAGATCGCCTTTCGGGAGTTCAGGACCTCTTCCTGCTTCACCTTGATCTTTTTGCCTTTTTCGGATTCCAGTTCCGATTCCTTCTCCACGTCCATGACAACGGGATGTTCAATGTAGTCCGAATACCTCCTGACGATTTGCCGGATCTCCCACTCTTCGAGATATTTCGTCTCCTCCTCCTTCAAATGGAGGATGACATCGGTGCCGGGCTTCTCCCTGTCGGTCTCTTCCACCGTAAATGTACCGTCGACGGTCGACTCCCACCTGACCGCTTTCGCTCCGTCCGATCCGGCCTTTTTCGATATGACCGTGACCTTGTCGGCCACCATGAAGGAGGAATAGAAACCGACCCCGAACTGGCCGATGAGTTCGGGCCTCTCCCTCAACTCCTTGCTCTGAAGGGCCTTGAAGAACTCCTTCGTACCCGAATGAGCAATCGTGCCGAGGGCCTCTATGAGCTCGTCCCTTGCCATGCCGATGCCGTTGTCGCTCACCATCAGCGTCTTTGCCGTCTTGTCGGGAGTGATCTTGATCTGCCACTCCCCCGCCCCCTCCAGGATCGCCGCATTCGTAAGAGATTCATAGCGGGCCTTGTCAATCGCATCGGAAGCGTTGGATATAAGCTCCCTGAGGAATATCTCCTTATGGGAATAAAGTGAGTGGATCATGAGATCCAAAAGTTCCTTGACTTCCGTCTTGAACTCGTATGTCTCCGCAGTCATATGTTCACCTCGAAAAAGAGTTGTAACTGATTATAAACACGATCTTTTTTTATAGTACAAAACGCCCGCAAAAGTCAATATTGTTCCATTAAATCAGAGACTTACACGTTGGGGCGGGATTCTTAAGGGCGGACTGGACGTCCCGGAAGGTCTTGTTAAGGTCCCCCTGCCCGGCAGGGGGACCCTGTTGTCTTACAGCTTTACTACGTTAATCGCCTTCGGACCCTTCGGCCCTTTTTCGAGATCGAAGCTGACTGCGTCACCCTCGGCAAGGGACTTGAATCCGTTGCCCTGGATGGCGGAATAGTGGACAAATACG
>JARRRD010000043.1:0-25261 GCA_037381085.1 Candidatus Sulfobium sp. | reverse complement strand
TGACAATGTGAGCCTCTCTGTTGAACTGATATCGCCGATAGCGATGGAGAAGGAGCTGAGGTTCGCGATAAGGGAAGGCGGCCGCACCGTCGGTGCAGGGGTCGTTACCGAGGTACTGGAGTAAACGTGAATCAAAAAATAAGAATAAAATTGCGGGCTTACGATCACAGGGTGCTGGATCAGTCTTTGAAAGAGATTGTCGACACGGCTCAGAGGACCGGAGCGCGGGTGGCAGGGCCTGTTCCTCTGCCGACGCACGTGAACAAGATAACGGTTCTGCGATCTCCCCACGTGGACAAGAAGTCCAGGGAGCAGTTCGAGATCCGCACCCATAAGAGGTTGATTGACATACATGACGCCACTCCGCAGACGGTGGACGCTCTCATGAAGCTGGAGCTGGCGGCAGGGGTGGATGTGGAGATAAAGCTATGACAGGCATTCTGGGGAAAAAACTCGGCATGACGCAGGTTTTTGATGAAACCGGCAGGATGATATGAGGCGATCAAGCTGGGGTTTTCAGAGATCAGAAAGACGAAGAGGGTAAACAAGCCGACGGGCGGAATGTTCAAAAAGGCCGGCCTTAAGCCCTACAAGATATTGAAAGAGTTCCCCATGGGCGATGTCAAGGTCGGAGATATGGTGACCGTTGAGAAGTTCCAGAAGGGCGATATTGTTTCAGTCATCGGAATTTCCAAGGGAAAGGGGTTCCAGGGCGTCATGAAGAGGCATAACTATGCCGGGGGGCCGGGCTCTCACGGCTCCATGTTTAACAGGGCGCCGGGTTCTATCGGGGCGAGTTCCTACCCTTCGAGGGTCTGGAAAAACAAAGGGCTTCCGGGACACATGGGTTCTCAGAGAGTCACCGTCAAGAACCTCAAGGTTGTTGATGTAAGGGTGGAACAGAACCTGCTCCTTATCCTGGGCGCCTTACCCGGGTCCAAGGGAACATATCTCGAAATCAGAAAGGGAAATTAGGATGCCTGAGGTTGCGGTAAAAGATAGAGAGAACAAGCAGGTGGGAAAAATGGACCTGCCAGCCGATGTCTTTGGAGTGAAGGCAAAAGGCGGTGTCATTCACGGGGCGGTCGTTAACTTCCTGGCGAACCAGCGACAGGGGACGCATGCAACGAAGACGAAGGGGCTGGTCAGCGGGGGAGGCGCGAAGCCGTGGAAGCAGAAGCACACCGGCAGGGCACGCTCCGGGAGCAACCGGTCCCCATTATGGAGAGGCGGCGGTACAGTGTTCGGCCCCCAGCCCCGGGATTACTCCTACGCACTGCCAAGGAAGGCCAGGAAGCTTGCGTTGAGGGCCGCGCTTTCGGAGAAACTCGATGCCGGCGAGATCACCGTTATTGAAGGTTTTGCCATGGAGGAACCCAGGACGAAGGACATGGTCTCGATCCTGCGGAACCTCGAGCTCGAAGGCAGGAGCACGCTCGTGGTAATACCGGAATATGATAAGACGGTACTCCTTTCCGGCAGGAACATACCCGGTGTGACCGTGCGGCGGGCATCGGATCTCAACTCATACGAGGTAATGGCGCACAGCAGGCTTTTGATCACAAGACAGGCGGCGGAGATGCTGGCGGAGGCGGGGAAGAAATGAAGAGTCCATATACCATAATCAAAAGACCGTTGTTTACGGAAAAAGGCACAGCCCTGAAGGAAGGGGAAAACAAGCTGCTCATCGAAGTTGACATGGATGCGAACAAGTTGGAGATAAAGAAGGCTCTGGAAGAGATATTCAAGATCAAGGTAGAAAAGGTAGCGACCATAAAGCGATACGGCAAGTGGAAGAGACACGGCAAGTCGATAGGGAAGACGTCCGACAGAAAGAAGGCCTTGATTACTCTCAAAAAGGGAGAAAAACTTGATTTTATTGAGGGTGCATAATGGGAATTAAGAAATACAATCCGACGTCCCCGGGGAAGAGATTCCGCACGGTAATGGACTATGCCGAAATCACGACGGAGGCACCCTGCAAGTCTCTGCTGAGACCGCTGAAGAAGACCGGCGGGAGAAACAACGCCGGTTGCGTTACCTCCTGGCAGCGCGGCGGAGGCAACAAGAGAAGATACAGGGTAATCGATTTCAAGCGGGACAAGATGGGGGTGCCGGCAGTGATAAGCTCCGTTGAATACGATCCCAACAGGTCCGCCCGGATAGCCCTCCTGAAATACAGGGACGGCGAAAAGAGATACATTATTTTGCCCGCCGGGATGGGTGTGGGCGAGGAAGTTGTTTCAGGGAGCGGCTCCGAAATAAAGACGGGCAATGCTCTGCCTCTGAGCGACATGCCCCTCGGCACATTTATCCACAACATAGAGATCAGACCCGGCCAGGGGGCAAAGATGGTGAGAAGCGCCGGTTCCTCCGCGCAGCTGATTGCAAAGGAGGAGGACTATGTCCAGATCAAGATGGCGTCGGGCGAGGTAAGACGCGTGCCCTCCGGCTGCATGGCGACGGTCGGACAGGTCAGCAATCCGGAGCATGAGAATATTTCCTTCGGCAAGGCGGGACGGAAGAGGTGGATGGGGAAAAGGCCCCACGTGAGAGGCGTCGCCATGAACCCCGTCGATCATCCCCTCGGCGGCGGAGAGGGAAGAAGCTCGGGCGGCAGGCCGCCATGCACCCCATGGGGCAAGCCTGAAGGCATCAAGACGAGGCGCAATAAGAGGACGGACACGTATATTGTGAAGAGGAGGAAGTAAATTGCCACGGTCACTGAAAAAAGGCCCCTTTGTGGAAGAAAAACTGGCGAAGAAAGTGCATGCAATGGCAGCGTCAGGGGAAAAGAAGCTGATAAAGACCTGGTCGAGGCGGTCGGTCATCCTGCCCGAATTTATAGGGTATACGTTCGCCGTTCACAACGGCAAAAAGTTCATACCCGTATACGTAACGGAGAATATGGTCGGGCATAAACTCGGTGAGTTTGCGTCGACCCGGACTTTCAAGGGCCATTCCGGCTCTGCAAAGACTACGTCGGTGAAGGGTTGATATTATGGAGTCGAGGTCTGTTTTAAGATACGCAAGAATTACCCCGCGAAAGGCGAGGAGGGTCGTCGACCTTATCAAGGGAAAGAAGGCCGGCGACGCGCTGCTGACCCTCAGGTTCATGCCTTACAGAGGGGCCAGGTTTGTGGAGAAGATACTCAAGTCCGCGATGTCGAATGCGGAACAGAAGAATGCGAATGTTGATTCCGAGGCGATGATTATCAGCAGGGCCTTTGTCGACGACGGAGCGGTCATGAAGCGGATAGAACAGAGGGCAATGGGCAGGGCGAACGTTATCAAGAAGAAGTCGTGCCATATTACGCTGATATTAACCGAGGAATAGTCAGGAGGAGAATTTGGGCCAGAAGACGCACCCCATAGGAATCAGACTTGGAATTACGAGGACCTGGGACTCAAGATGGTATCTCGGCAAGGGTTACAAAGACCAGCTGATCGAAGATATCTCCATAAGAAAAGAGATAAAGGACAAATTATTCCATGCCGGGGTCTCAAGGATAGAGATTGAACGGGCGGGCCAGAAAATGAGGGTGATCATCCATACGGCGAGGCCGGGCATAATCATAGGCAAGAAGGGCGCCGAGGTGGAGAAGCTGCGCAAGGATCTCGAGCTGATAAGCGGGAAGCAGGTGTCCGTAGATATCAAGGAGATCCGCAAGCCCGAGATAGATGCCCAGCTGGTGGCGGAGAACATAGCGCTCCAGCTGGAAAAAAGAGTGGCTTTCAGGCGGGCGATGAAAAAATCCGTCGCTTCCGCGCTCAGGTTCGGCGCCCAGGGTATCAAGATTACCTGTTCCGGAAGACTGGCGGGCGCGGAGATTGCACGGACCGAATGGTACAGGGAGGGACGGGTTCCCCTCCATACGTTCAGGGCCGATATAAATTATGGTTTCGCCCAGGCAAAGACCACCTACGGCATAATAGGCGTAAAGGTCTGGGTTTACAGCGGTGATGTCCTGCCCGAGGCGACCAGACCCGGGGCCGAAGCTGTTGCGATATGAGGGGAGTAATAAGCCATGTTGATGCCTAAGAAGGTCAAATTCAGGAAGATGCAGAAGGGCAATATGAACGGGAAGGCCTACGCCGGCTCCGAGGTGTCCTTCGGTGAGTACGGGTTGAAGGCCACCGAGCCCGGATGGATAACCAGCAGACAGATCGAGGCCGCAAGAATTGCGATTACGCGGCATGCGAAAAGGGGCTGCAAGGTATGGATAAGGATTTTCCCCGATAAGCCCATAACGAAAAAACCGGCTGAAACAAGGATGGGAAAAGGGAAGGGTGCACCCGAATACTGGGTAGCAGTCGTCAAACCCGGCCGGATTATTTACGAGATGGCGGGGATACCTGAAACTACCGCCAAGGAAGCGCTCAGGCTCGCGTCACATAAACTTCCGATAGCGACCAAGTTCGTGAGACGTGAGGAGGGCGTGCTATGAAAGCGGCGGAAATGAGGGACCTGACCGAGGACGAACTCAAATTAAAGGAGCAGGACATGAGAAGGGAGCTCTTCAATCTCAGGTTCCAGCAGGCGACGGGTGAGATAGAAAATCCAAGGCGTATCCGTTCACTCCGGAAGGATATCGCGAGGGTTATGATGGTTATGTCTGAAAAGAGCGGGAAGCAGACCGGCTCAGATGTGCGATAAAAACAGTTTTGGAAGGTAAAGATGACTGATAAAACGTATACCGGCAGAGTTGTAAGCAACAAGATGGACAAGACGGTTGTGGTCGCAATCACACGGCTTTTTCAGCATCCCGTTTACAAGAAAACCGTGAAGAAGGTTTCAAAGTTCAAGGCCCACGACGACAAGAACGAATGCATGATCGGAGACGAGGTAAAGATCATAGAAACGAGACCGATGAGCAAAGACAAGAGATGGGCGGTTCTTGAGATTATGAAGAGGTCGGCGAGGAGCGGCGAGAAATGATTCAGCTCAGGAGCGTACTTGAAGTAGCAGATAATTCCGGTGCAAAGCGCGTCCGTTGCGTTAAGGTGCTCGGCGGTTCTCACCGAAAGTACGCGCGTCTCGGAGATGTGGTCGTGGTAAGCGTCAAAGAAGCTTTGCCGGACAGCAGTCTCAAGAAAGGGGCGGTGACGAAGGCCGTGGTGGTGCGCACCAGGAAAGAGGCGAGGAGGCCCGACGGTTCGTATATCCGCTTTGACCAGAACGCCGTGGTCCTCATAAACGCACAGGGTGAGCCGGTGGGAACGAGAATATTCGGGCCTGTCGCAAGAGAACTCAGATGGCGTGACTATATGAAGATAATATCTCTTGCTCCAGAGGTACTGTAGGAGGATAAATGGGTTTAGGGATCAGGAAAGAAGATACGGTTTATGTGACGTCCGGCAAGTTCAGGGGCCGCCGCGGCCGGGTGCTGAAGGTCGAAAGCGGCAAGGACAGGGTGTTGATCGAAAAGATCAATATCATCAAGAAGCACATGAAACCGAACAAGGCGTATTCCCAGGGCGGCATAATAGAGAAAGAGGCCCCCATACACCTTTCAAATGTGATGCTTGTCTGCCCCAAGTGCAGCAAGCCTACAAAGATCGGGGTGACGGTGCTTGACGGCGGCAGGAAGGACCGCACATGCAAAAAATGCAAGGAGGTCATTGACTGATAATGACTCCACGGCTCAAAGAGATATATAAAGACCAGGTCATACCCGAGATGATAAAGCAGTTTTCCTACGGCAACGTGATGCAGGTTCCGAAGATAGAGAAGATTGTGCTGAATGTAGGTCTGGGCGAGGCAATTCAGAACATAAAACTCCTCGATGCGGCGCAGAAGGAACTGGAGATGATCAGCGGCCAGAAGGCTGTGGTGACAAAGGCGAGGAAGTCGATAGCAACTTTCAAACTGAGGAAGGACATGCCGATCGGATGCAAGGTCACGCTGAGAGGCGCCAGGATGTATGAATTTCTCGACCGGCTGATAAGCATCGCCCTGCCGAGAATAAGGGATTTCAGGGGCGTTTCGGGCAAGTCCTTTGACGGCAGGGGGAACTATGCGCTCGGCATCAGGGAGCAGATAATTTTCCCCGAGATAGATTACGAGAAAGTCGCAATGGTTCACGGGCTTGATATCAATATCTGTACGTCTGCCGGGAATGACAAGGAGAGCAAGGCGCTCCTGCGTCTGCTCGGCATTCCGTTCAGGAATTAGCGAGGTTTATTATGGCAAAGAAGAGCATTATAGAAAAATCGAACAGGAAGCCCAAGTTTGCGGTCAGGGCATACAACAGGTGCAAGATATGCGGCAGGCCGAGGGCCTATCTGAGGCAGTTCGGGATGTGCCGCATCTGTTTCAGAACGCTGGCGCTCCGCGGGCAGATACCCGGGGTGACGAAGTCGAGCTGGTAGTGCAGGTGCCGAGGAGGTGAATGAATGTTAACGGACCCGATAGCAGACATGCTCACAAGAATAAGAAATGCGGTCCTTATAAGGGCTGAAAAGGTCGATATCCCGGCTTCAAGGATGAAGCTGGAGATAGCAAAGATCCTGAAGGAAGAAGGCTTCATAAGGGCCTACAAGATTTTGAAGGACAAGAAGCAGGGTGTTTTGAGGATAACGCTCAAGTATACGCAGGGCGGCGAGGCGGTGATTTCCGGTCTAAAAAGGGTGAGCAAGCCTGGCAGGAGGGTCTATACGGGCAAGGAAGGGATTCCGAGCGTGATGGGAGGCGTGGGGATTTCGATAGTTTCCACGTCCAGGGGGATTCTCGGAGACAAATCGTGCCGGCGTGAAAAGGTGGGCGGAGAAGTCCTCTGCTACATCTGGTAAAGGAGAACCAGGATGTCGAGAATCGGAAAAAAACCAGTAGACATTCCGGCGGGCGTGGACGTGAAACTGCTGGATGACCATATAAATGTGAAGGGGCCCAAGGGGGAACTCAGCTGGACCGTCCCTGACGGGGCCGTAGTGTCCGTCAAGGACAAGAGGCTGATTGTCGAGAGAACCGCGGACATCAAGAAGGTGAGGGCGGTGCACGGGCTCACAAGAAGCATGTTAGCCAATATGGTGCATGGGGTGACCCAGGGCTACCAGCGCGTTCTTGATATTACGGGCGTTGGCTACAGGGCGCAGGTCCAGGGGGAAAAGGTCCTGCTTTCTCTGGGATATTCTCATCCTGTGGAGTTCCAGCTTCCGGACGGGATAAGCGCTGCGGTGGACCAGAAGCAGACGCAGATCACCCTTACCGGCATCGATAAGCAGAGGATAGGGCAGGCTGCGGCCGATCTCAGGTCCCTCAGGGTTCCCGACGCATACAAAGGCAAGGGTATCAGGTATTCCGGCGTGCGGCTGAAGCTCAAGGTCGGCAAGACCGGGAAAAAATAGAAAGAATCGGCAATAAGGGTTCGAAACATAAAGACGCAGGAGGCGAGCTTGGTAAAGAGCAGAGAAGCAGGCAGGCAGAGACGCCATAGCCGGACAAGAAAAAAGGTGTGCGGGTTGAAAGAGAGACCGAGGCTCTCCGTTTACAGGAGCTTGAACCATACGTATGCGCAGATTATCGACGACACGGAGGGGAAAACGCTGGTGTCCGCCTCCAGTCTCGACACTCAGTTGAGAGAGATGAACCAGCACAAGGGCAATATCAAAACGGCACGGGAGGTGGGAACCCTCATTGCCGGCAAGGCCCGGGAAAAGGGAGTCACGAAGGTTGTCTTTGACAGAAGCGGATATCTCTATCATGGAAGAATAAAGGCATTGGCTGAGGCGGCGAGAGAGGCCGGACTGGAGTTTTAATATGATTGAAAACCGTGTAAGGAGGTAAGGTGGGAAGGATTGACCCCGAAGGTTTAACCCTAAAGGATAAGGTTGTTTACATAAACAGGGTAGCGAAGGTTGTCAAGGGAGGAAGGCGTTTTTCCTTCAGCGCCCTTGTCGTCGTCGGCGATGGTGAGGGTACGGTCGGCATGGGGAAGGGCAAGGCGTCCGAGGTCCCGGAAGCGATCAGGAAAGCGGTGGAGCAGGCGAAGAAATCCCTTCTGAAGTTTCCCTTGCGGGACGGTACGATACCTCACAGGATCATCGGCAGGTTCGGTTCCGGAAGGGTCATAATGAATCCCGCCCAGAAGGGGACCGGTCTTATAGCCGGGGGTGCCGTAAGGGCCATCCTTGAGGTTGCCGGGATACAGGACATTGTGGCTAAATCTCTCGGCAACCATAATCCTTTCAATACCGTACAGGCTACGATCAACGGCCTGGTGAATCTCAAGGACCCTGAATACGTTGTAAAGCTGAGGGGCAGGGGAGAAGAAGAGGCGCAGGAGGCGAACGGATAAATGTTAAGGATAGCATTGAAGCGCAGCCACATCGGAATTCCCCAAAAGCAGAGAAGGGTTCTCGAGGCCCTTGGCCTGAAAAAGATCGGAAGGTCCGTGAAAAAGGCCGATGACGATTCGACGAGGGGCATGATAAACAAGGTTTCCCACCTGATCACCGTGGAAAAAATAGAAGAATAGTCTGGAGGATTGACGTTTACTATGAGGATCGAAGACTTAAGACCGGCTGCAGGAAGCAGAAAGCGCACCAAGAGAGTGGGGAGGGGCGTCGGCTCCGGACTCGGTAAGACCTCAGGCAAGGGTCACAAGGGCCAGAAGGCCAGGTCGGGCGGCAATACTGGCGCCGGATTTGAAGGCGGCCAGATGCCCCTGCAGCGGAGGCTTCCCAAGAGAGGGTTCAAAAACAGGTTCGGCATAGAATATGCCGTCGTAAATCTGGACAAGATAAACGGTCTGAAGGGATACGACGAAATAACCCCTGAACTTCTTCTGGAGGAGAGGATAGTAAGAGACATCAAGGACGGCATCAAGATACTGGGCGACGGAAAGATAGAAAGGGCGGTTACTGTAAAGGCAACGGCATTCAGCGCCTCTGCGTCGGAAAAGATTGCGGCGGCCGGTGGCAAGGCCGAGGTGATCTAGATTGCGACTTGTCTCGATAGTCAAAGACATCTTCAAGATAACAGAACTGAAAAACAGGATCCTCTTTACACTTGCGCTTCTGGCCGTCTATAGAATCGGGTGCCACGTTCCCACGCCCGGGATAAACGGGAACGAGCTGAGCAAGTTCCTGGCGCAGAAGGGCGGCGCTGTCATGGGGTTCTTCGATATGTTTTCCGGCGGCGCACTGTCCAGAGTGACTGTTTTTGCCCTGGGCATCATGCCTTACATCAGCGCTGCGATCATCATGGAGCTGCTTACGGTGGTAATCCCGGCCATCGGGAAACTGGCGAAAGAGGGCGAGGAAGGCCACAAGATAATCACGAAATATACCCGCTACGGCACCATCCTGATCAGCGTCGTGCAGTCCTTTGGAATTGCCGTGGGGCTGGAAGGTATGAACCAGGGCGCTTTTGTTATAAATCCGGGGTGGTCGTTCAGATTGACAACGGTGATCACTCTTACGGCGGGCACCGCCTTTATCATGTGGCTGGGCGAGCAGATTACAGAGAGAGGCATAGGCAACGGTATATCGCTTATCATATTTGCCGCAATTGTGGCGCGTTTTCCCTCGGCGGTCGTCAGCACGATCAGACTGGTCAAGGCCGGGGAGATTTCCCTCCTGTTTCTTATTTTCCTGATAGTACTGATGGTTGGGGTGATAGGGGCCATAGTATACATGGAAAAGGGGCAGAGGAAGATACCCGTCCAGTATGCCAAGAGGGTCGTGGGGAGGAAGGTATACGGAGGTCAGTCGACGCATTTGCCGCTGAAGATAAATACCGCCGGGGTCATACCTCCGATCTTTGCTTCATCCATTATCATGTTCCCGGCGACCGTCGCGGGATTCATAGCCATCCCCTGGGTTCAGTCGATGGCGCGGCATCTGGCCCCCGGAACAGTCTCATATACTATTTTATACGTCAGCATGATCTTCTTTTTCTCCTATTTCTATACTGCCATTGTATTCAATCCGGTGGACATTGCGGACAACCTCAAGAAATACGGGGGCTACATCCCCGGCATAAGACCCGGTCAGAAGACTTCCGAATATCTTTACCGGGTTCTGTCAAGGCTGACCTTTGTGGGATCGATATACCTCGCCATAGTCTGCGTAATACCCGAGATACTTATAACGAAATTCGGGGTGCCTTTCTATTTCGGCGGTACTTCTCTTCTGATCGCAGTTGGTGTCGCGCTCGACACCGTTTCGCAGGTTGAGTCCCATCTGGTCACGAGATCATATGAGGGGTTCCTGAAGAGAGGGAAATTCAGGGGCAGACGCGCCTGAGCCGATGCCGGTATCGACCGCTGTATTAACAATTGTGACACTCAAAATAGATGCAGGGGAATTCGGTGATTGTTCTGAAGTCTCCAGAGGAGATTAAAAAAATGGCCGACGCAGGCCGCATAGTTGGGGAGGTTTTGGCGTCTTTGAAGGAGATAGTTACAGCCGGGATGACGACGAGGGAGATAGAGACGTACGCAGTTGAGCGCATACGGGCGCGCGGGGCCGTGCCTGCCTTCAAGGGTTACAGGGGCTACCCGGGCAGCATCTGCACCTCCGTAAACGAGCAGGTCGTGCACGGCATACCGTCATCTCACAGACTGAAGGAAGGGGACATCGTCAGTGTTGATCTTGGTGTGTACATGAACGGTTTTTATGGTGACGCTGCGGTGACGATACCGGTCGGCACCGTCGACGGCGCGGACGCAGAACTGATCAGGGTGACCGAAGAGGCGCTTTACAGGGGAATTGAGAACGCCGTAGAGGGTAACCGCCTCTACGACATATCCAGTGCGGTCCAGAAGCACGTCGAGGGGCATGGATTTTCCGTCGTGAAGCTCTTTGTCGGTCACGGGATTGGCCGGGAACTGCATGAGGAGCCCCAGATACCCAATTATGGAACGGCGGGACACGGTGCCCGGCTCAGGAAGGGCATGGCACTGGCCATAGAGCCGATGGTGAATGCCGGGTCCCACGAAGTCAGGATACTCGATGACGGGTGGACGGCGGTGACGGTGGACGGCAAGAAGTCGGCTCATTTTGAGCATACGGTGGTGGTGACTGCCGGAAAACCGCTCATCTTGACTAATTTCAGTTGAGACGATTATAATATCTGTTTTATGGCGAAAGAAGACAACATCGAAGTGCAGGGAACGGTCCTTGAGACTCTGCCGAACGCCACTTTCAGGGTCGAGCTGGAAAACGGGCAGACGATCCTCGCTTATGTGTCGGGCAAGATGCGGATGCATTTTATCAAGATCCTGCCGGGAGACAGGGTTACGGTGGAACTCTCGCCATACGACCTCACCAAAGGACGAATTACGTACAGGTTCAAATAGATATATTAACGACTAAGGAGTAACCATGAAAGTCCGTTCGTCAGTAAAACCGATGTGCAGCAAGTGCAGGATAATAAAGAGGAAAGGTGTTATCCGCATAATCTGCGATAACCCCAAGCACAAACAGAGACAGGGGTAGCCCGCTCGGGGGCTGGAGATAATGAGAGCAGTCAGAGGGTGTTTTCGTAAATGCTCCGAAAAAAGTAGAGGAGGTCTATAGTGGCTAGAATCGCTGGGGTTGATCTGCCCAAGAATGAACGTATAGAGATAGGGCTGACGCGCATTTTCGGTGTAGGCAGGCCTTTATCCAGAAAGATCCTCGAAGAGGTGAATGTGAGCCCCACCGTCAGGGTCAAAGACCTTTCCGACGAGGACGCCGTCAAGATAAGGTCGGTCATCGAGAGGGATTACAGGGTTGAGGGCGACCTGAGACGTGATATTTCCATGAACATAAAAAGGCTCATAGATATCGGCAGCTACCGGGGGCTGAGGCACAGGTCCGGACTCCCGGTGCGGGGGCAGAGGACGAAGACGAATGCCCGCACCAGGAAGGGACCGAGGAAGGCCGTAGTCGGAAAGAAGAAGGAGGCATAAGGAATGGCGCAGAGGAGAAAAGGGGTCAAGAAGGAAAAGAGGCATATAACCAGCGGTGCGGCCTATATTCAGGCCACCTTCAACAATACCATAGTGACAATCACTGACCCGGCGGGAGGTGTTGTTACATGGGCGAGTGCAGGCAACCTGGGCTTTAAAGGTTCCAGGAAGTCTACTCCCTACGCCGCGCAGATCGCGGCTGAGTCGGCTGCCAAGAAGGCCATTGATGTCGGCATGAGGCAGGTTGATGTGTACGTAAAGGGCCCGGGCGCGGGGAGAGAGTCGGCGATACGGGCACTCCAGGCCGCAGGGCTTGATATAAACCTGATTAAGGATGTCACGCCTGTACCTCACAACGGGTGCAGGCCGCCCAAGAGGAGGAGGGTATAAATTGGCGAGATATACGGGACCTCTGTGTAAGCTTTGCAGACGGGAGACGGAGAAACTCTTTTTGAAGGGTGACCGTTGTTATACCGAAAAGTGCGCTGTAGAGAGGAGGCAGTATCCTCCGGGTCAGCACGGGCAGCGCCGCGGAAAACTGTCCGACTATGGAATACAGCTGAGGGAGAAGCAGAAAGTAAGGAACTCTTACGGCCTGCTCGAAAAACAGTTCAGAAAATATTTTCACAAGGCGAACAGTAAAAAAGGTGTAACGGGTGAAGTGTTGCTCCAGTTTCTGGAAACACGCCTGGACAACGTTGTGTACAGGATGGGTTTCGCCGCCAACAGGAGCAGTGCCAGGCAGCTGGTCAAACATCGTCACTTCCTTGTAAACGGGAAGGACGTCAATATACCGTCATATAATGTGCAGGCGGGGGATGCCGTAGAGGTGAGGGAATCAAGCCGCGATATCGACATTATCAAGGACAGCATGTCACGGGGTGAACAGAGGGGGACGCCCTCCTGGCTCGACATGGACTTCCAGAACTTTAAAGGCAAGGTCGCACATATCCCGTCCAGGGAAGAAATTCAGCTTGTGGCCCAGGAACAGTTAATCGTTGAGCTTTATTCCAAGTAAGGACGCTTTCAATACCGGCTTGCGGGAAGAGAAGCTTTTTTTGATTACTAAGATTTTCAAAATATAATAGAGATATGGGAGGCCTTATGAATCTCAGGAAAAAAGGCTTTCAACTGCCTGATAAGTTCAGGTTTGATGAAGAAACGCTGAGCAGTACATATGGAAAACTTGTTGTGGAGCCTCTGGAGCGCGGCTTCGGGACGACCATCGGGAACGCCTTGAGGAGGGTGTTGCTGTCTTCACTTGAAGGGGCGGCGATTACGGCGGTGAAGATCTCCGGCGCGCTCCATGAGTTTTCGACGATCAACGGCATAAAGGAAGATGTTATCAATATAATCCTGAATATGAAGGCGCTGAGGCTGAAATCCCACGCGGAAGGGACGAAAGTAGGGACCTTCAATGTGAAGGGCCCGGCGCAGGTTACCGGTGCGGACCTGAAGTGCGATTCCTCGATTGAAATCCTGAACCCGGAATATGAGATCGCTACACTCGACAAGGGCGTAAGTTTCGACGCCGAGGTGTATATAAGAAAAGGCAAAGGGTATGTGTCTCTCGCTCTTCTGAACCTGTTCATATCCGAGGAAGAAGAGGACGAGTCCGTATCAGCCGAAGAGCCGGCTGTTGCCCATTCGGAGCAGTTGTATTCTTCAACAAATGACAATCTCTTCAAGAACGTGGACGAACTCGAACTTTCAGTGAGGTCATATAACTGCCTGAAGAACGCCAATATCAGGACGATAGCGGAACTGGTTCAGAAGAGCGAGACCGAGATGCTGAAGACCAAGAATTTCGGAAGAAAATCGCTCAACGAGATCAAGGAGATTCTGGGCAAGATGGGGTTGCATCTGGGGATGAAAGTTGACCTCGAGGGCGCCGAGAACCAGGCAGTACATACCGGAGGTGTAGAGCAAGATGCGTCATAAAGTGGATGGAAGACTGTTTGGAAGGCCGGCAAACCAGAGGAAGGCGCTTCTGCGGGGGCTGGTGACGGCACTGCTGGAAAACCAGCGGATAGAGACGACCGTTGCCAAGGCCAAGGAGACGAAGCGGATTGCCGAGAAGATGGTCACCTTCGGGATAAAGGGAGACCTGCATTCAAAGCGGCAGGTCTTGTCCTATGTTACTGACAGGGCCGTGGCCTCAAAATTGTTCAACGAAATAGCACCGCGATTTTCGGGAAGGAACGGCGGCTACCTTAGAATCGTACAGACCCGGAACCGCCTGAAGGATTCGGCCCCCATGGCGGTGCTTGAATTCATAGACTACGAGTCGGTTAAGGTGGCCAAGGGCAAGGCCAAGAAGGAAGAGAAGTCCGAAAAGAAGGCGAAGTGACGATGAGCAATCTCCTTATAGGGATACTGATATTCGCCGTCTGGATAATCCTGCAGGTTCTTGTTTTTCCGAAGATGGGGGTTACCACCTGAGGGGTCGACCCGAAGGTCTCGTGCAAGACCGGCAAGAAAAAATAGAAAAAGGTACGCTAAGAACGCAATAAAAAAGCCCGACGGGGCTTTTTTTATTGCAAGGTGCGGGATGCCGATGACCTCCGGCGCATACAGGTCATTAATTCCAGGATGATTGCTGTTGCGAAGGCTTCAGCGTCTATCGTTATCCGCCGCAAATTCCGGCCTTCCGCGCCTTCGAAAGGGCACTGCCGTGGCGGACTGTCGTGTGCGTAACCCTGCGCTATTAAACGTTATTTTATGGTTTCCAGTATGATGCATTTAAAGTTAGTCATGTCAAGAAAATCGCTTGTCAGAATTTTTTGATATGGGATATACTAAAGACCACTAAGCACTTCTCCTGAACAATAATAATGCGCATCGAAAAAATCGAACTCATAGGTTTCAAGTCATTCGCCGACAGGACCACCTTTGTTCTCCATCCGGGCATGACCTGTATCGTCGGGCCCAACGGTTGCGGCAAGAGCAATATAGTGGACGCCTTCCGATGGGTTCTCGGGGAACAGAGCGCCAAGAGCCTGAGGGGAGAGAAGATGGAAGAGGTCATCTTTAATGGTTCCGCACTCAAGAAACCCAAGGGTATGGCGGAGGTTACGATGGTGATCTCCGGCCTGAACGGGGCCGGACGGGGTGGCAACGGAGGACAGGCGGAAACGGCGACCATTTCCAGAAGGCTTTACAGGTCCGGGGAGAGTGAGTATATGGTGAACCGAACGCCTTGCCGGCTGAAGGACATAAGGGACATCTTTCTCGACACCGGCCTGGACTTCAGGAGTTACTCCATCCTTGAGCAGGGCAGGATAGGCGAGATACTGAATTCGAAGCCCCTCGACAGAAGGTTCATCATCGAGGAAGTAGCCGGCGTCATGAAATACAAGGTCAGGAAGGCGGAGGCGCTGTCGAAGCTTGAGTCATCGAGGGCGAACCTCGTCAGGATAAACGACATCATCCTGGAGGTGAAGAAACAGATCAATATACTCGACAGGCTGGCCCGGAAGGCGGAGCGGTACAAGAAACTTTCGTCCGAGATGCACTCGATAGAATTGAAGATGGCGCGAAGGGAATTCGAGCATATAAAGGAGCTGCACCGGGAGATAGCCGAAGAGCATGCGTCCCTGAAGGGCGAAGAGGCTGTGAGGGGCGCCGGGATATCAGAGACGGAAAACCAGACCGAATCAAGGAGACTCGTCCTGATCGAGAAGGAAAAGGAACTTGAACTCCTGCAGAAGGACTATCAGGTGATGGAGCGGGACATCTCGGAAATCGAACGGCGGATTGCGGTAGCAAAGGCCGATATCGGGAATCTCGGCGATTATCTCGAGAAGATTGAATACCAGCAGGAAGAGGCGAAGGCGAGAAGCGAGGAGATAACGGCACGGATAGGGGAATTGACGACGGTCGGCGAAAAAATATCCGGTGATATTCAGAATAACCAGGAAGCCCTCAGGGAAAAGACGGAGGCCTTCGGGGTGCTCGAGGCGGAACTGGCGGAAAAAGAAGGCCGGATCGAGGAGAAGAGGAGAGAGGTCTTCAGGATATCCGAAGAATTGAGCAGGATGAGAAACGATCTCTCCAGGCAGCAGTCCATGGTCGAGTCTCTCGACAGGAGAGAGATGTCCTCTTTGAAGGAATCGGAGGAAGCCGGAAAGGCGCTGGCCGGGATCGAGACGGCCATAAGTTCCGTGGAATCTGAAATCCTGGGAAACAGCAACGAATCTCTTCTGCTGGAAGAAAAGAAGGCGGTACTGCTCCGTGAGTTGTCTTCGGGCAAGGCGGGGCTTGAAGAGCTCCTCAGATCACTCTCCGATGCGCGGGAAGACCTTGCATCGCATACGTCGCGTGTCGAATCATTGAAAGAGATCGTTGTCGACAACAGACCGGCCGGGGACCTGCTGCCCGCCGACGTCCTTCTGGGCACGCTTTCCGACGTCATCGAAGTCGGGGCGGAGTATGAGAAGGCGATTGAAGGGGTCCTGTCTGAAAAGGCCGACCTGCTCATCGTCAGATCAGAGGAAGAGATACGGGGTGCGATAGAGTCACTGAGGGGTTCGGAGACAGGCAAGGCGTCTTTCATTGCCGTGTCCCCCGCGCCTGCGGAAAGGGCGGCTTGGCGACCGGAAGGGGCCGTCGGCTGCGCACTTGACTTTGTAAAGGTCAGAGAAGAGTTTTCACGTATTGCGGAAAACATTCTCGGCAGGGTGTTTGTCGTAAGGGACATTGAGTCCGCCATTGCGATGATGGGCCTGAAGAGAGACGCCGTTCTTGTTACCCTGGACGGGGAGGTTATAGAACCGTCCGGCGCGGTGGTGGTGGGCGGCGGAAAGGGTGTCTTCAGCAGAAAGAGGGAGATAAGGGAACTTGAGGAGATGATTGATTCCGAAAAAGCCGTTATCGAGGAGATGAGGGGACGGGTTCAGGACATGCAGAACATGATCTTCGGAAAAGAGGAGGAGATCAGGGCCGTTGAGTCGTCCGTCCACAAGATCGAAAAGGAGATATCCCTTTCCCGGCTTACCGTCGAAAATTACAGCAATGACAGGGAACGCCTGAACAGGAAACTTTCCTATCTGACCCTGGAGCTGGAGGAGATTTCCAGGGAAAGGGAATCTCTCCTGAAGACGATCGGTGAAAACGGGGACAAGATAAGTTCGGTCGAAACGGGGAAGAAAGCGGCGGAAGAAGAAGCCGCTTCCATTCGCGACGGGATCGCCAGCAAGAAAGCGGAGATGGAGGAGCGCAGGGCGGATGTGACGGACCTCAGGCTGCTTATCGCCTCGACGCGGGAGAGGATTGAGGCGGTCAGGAATGAAAGAGAGTCCCTGGCCAGGACCGTGGAGGATCTCAAACAGAAAAAGACAGACCTCCATTCAGAACATGGCGCCGTCCGGCAGCGGATAACCGGGCGTGAAACTGAAGTGGCCGAAGAGGAGATGCGGCTAAGGAAATGTGTTGCCGAAGCGGACAGAGTGAGGGGCCACATATCTCAGAGGAAGGAAGAGATCGAGAGAGAAAACGGAGACCTGATCCTTGTCGAACAGGGCCTCAGGACGTTGAGGCAGGAGATAGCCGCCATGAGAGCCAGGATAGCGGAGCTTGACGTGGCGAGGGCGGAGCACAAAATGAGGATGGAAAATATTGCCGAAAACGTGCGGACCAACTACGGTGAGGAAATCGCCGGGCTGCAGGTCGAAGATGTTACGCATGAGGAAGAGGAGAGGCTTGCGGAACTGAGAAGCAAGATACAGGAGATGGGCCCGGTGAACCTCGGGACACTGGAAGAATATGAAGAGCTGCGCACACGGTACGAATTCATGACGAAGCAGCAGGAGGACCTCACGAAGTCGATTGCGGAACTGGAAGAGGCTATTTCAAAGATCAACAGCACGACCCGGAAGAAGCTGAGGGATGCCTATGAGTCTTTGAACGCCAAGTTCGGGGAAGTATTTACCAGCCTCTTTGGAGGGGGCCGGGCCGGGCTTGTCCTGACGGACGAGCATAACATACTTGAATCGGGCATAGAGATCGTTGCCCAGCCCCCCGGAAAGAAGCTCCAGAACCTGCATCTCCTCTCGGGAGGAGAAAAGGCACTCACCGCACTGGCGATACAGTTTGCGAGCTTTCTCATCAAGCCCACCCCCCTCTGCATACTCGACGAAGCGGACGCCCCTCTTGACGAATCCAATACGGAGAGATATACAAAGATGCTGGAGGAGCTTTCCGCCGACACCCAGTTTATCGTCATCACACATAACAGGACTACCATGGGCGCCGCGCAGCATCTTTACGGCATTACCATGGAAGAGGCCGGCGTCTCCAAGGTGATCTCCATGCAGCTCGAGGAAGTACAGGCCTGACAATGGTCATCCCGAACATGGGGAGATACCCGCGCTGTTGCCGTATCCCTGACGTTGCAAAACAGCACGGAAGGGCCACCGAAAAAGGCTTGTGATGACGACATGATTCCATTTATCTTCCACATGCTAAAATTGTTACAAGACGAGCCCCACAGTTTGTCATTCCCGCAAGCAGAGCGCGCAGGGAATCCTTCTTTTTCGGAAAGATTCCGAACAAACCGGAATGACAGATTATTGCTCAATGTGGCGTTACTAATTATCGCTTTGGTAAATGCGGATCTGACGACCGGTGATTTTCAGAGGAAGGCCGGCAGGCCATTCCACAGGGCTGTAAGGTGTCGCTACAAGACGTTTTTCGGCGTTCCTTCAGTGCTTTCCCGGTATTTTATTGCAACTGCAAGGTTTAGATGAATAAACTGGCAGACCTCCTGCCCGGCAGGATATCGACGGAACGGGAAGACCTGTTATGCTACGGGTCCCGTCCAGGGGGGCTGTTGTCATCAGCATGGAGAGGATGAACAGGATAATCGAGGTGGACAGTGAAAACCTCAACGTTCTTGTCGAGCCCGGCGTAATCAACGGAAGGCTTCAGAAGGAACTCGCGCCCCGCCGGCTCTTTTATCCGCCCGATCCCGCCAGCATGAATTTCAGCACCATAGGAGGTAATGTCGCCGAAAATGCGGGCGGCCCCAGGGCATTGAAGTATGGGGTCACAAGGGATTATGTGATGGCGGTCGAGGCGGTCCTCCCCGACGGCGGGGTGATCCATACCGGCGTGCGTACTCCGAAAGGGGTCGTCGGATACGACCTTACGAGACTGCTTGTCGGCTCCGAGGGGACGCTTGCCGTTATCACGAAGATCAGGCTGAAGGTCATCCCCCTGCCGGAAGATGTGGTGACACTGCTGGTGCTCTTCAGGGAACTGGAAAAGTCGGGGGAAGCGGTGAGGCGGATACTGTCGGCCGGGATTATCCCCAGGACGCTGGAATTTCTTGACGGGGAGACCGTGAGGGCGGTGGAGGATTACAGACCAGTCGGCCTTCCCAGAGATGTGGAGGCGCTGCTGATCATTGAAATCGACGGATCTGCCCCGTCAATCAGAAAAGAGGCGGAGAAGGTATCGGATATCTGCGTGGACCTGGGAGGGGACGCGATAATGGCGCAGAACGATCTTGCGAGGGAAAGGATCTGGGAGTCGAGACGCGCCGTTTCTCCCGCCCTGTACCACATCGCACCATCCAAGATAAACGAGGACATTGTCGTCCCTGTCAGCATGGTCCCCCGCATGCTGACGAGGCTGAGGCGGCTGTCGGAGGAGAGCGGCATAAAGATAGTCAATTTCGGCCACGCAGGGGACGGCAATATTCACGTCAACCTTATGGTCGACGTTTCAGACCGGGACGAATACGCGCGTGCGCAGGACCTCGTGAGAGAAATATTCAAATTTACTCTTGAAATGGGCGGCACCATCTCGGGAGAACACGGTATCGGTCTGACTAAATCGGCTTACATGGGCATGGAAATTCCGGAGGCCGAACTCGAGTTGATGAAAAAGATCAAAGGCGTCTTCGATCCCAAGGGGATACTTAACCCGGGGAAAATATTTCCGGAATAGAGCGGAATTGACGTTCCGGCGGCCGGAGCGGGAATATGCCGTTGCCAATTCCGGATGGTGTCTGTAGAATAACAGGAGGAGGCGCTTTATGAAGATAAAAGAAGGAATTCTACTCGTTGCAGCAGTCGTGTTCCTGGCTGCAACGGGCTTCCCTTTTTCAGTTTCTCCTGCCGCCGGTGCCGAAAAACAGAAGGCAGCCGACTTCTCTCTTAAAGATCCCGGGGGTAAGACCGTCACCCTGTCATCCTCGAAGGGGAAGGTAGTCCTGCTTAATTTCTGGGCCACCTGGTGCCCCAGCTGCGTCTCCGAGATGCCCTCTTTGAACAGGTTGTACGAAGAGATGAAATCGCGCGGACTTGAAGTCATAGCAGTTTCCACCGACAGGTCGGCTGTCAGCGTCAGGGATTTTCGGGACAACCATGGACTTGCTTTCCCTGTCGTGATGGACGAAGACCGTGAGGTGACGCGCCTCTATCACGTTTTTTCCCTGCCTACCAGCTTTCTTATAAACAAAAAGGGCTTAATTGTCGAGAAATTCTTCGGAGCTTACGACTGGACGGGGCAGGAGATGAAGGAGAAGATAGAGAAGCTCTTGTAGCCCGCCTTGTTCTATCGTGCCTTATCTGAAGTTTATGATGATGAGGGCCAAAGCGGGCGGGAGATCCGGGGTTAATAAGGGTTCCAGAGATGACAGGAGACCAGCCTGCCGCGGATCTCTTTAAGGAGCGGTACGATCCTGTCGCAAGGCTCGAATCTTTTAGGGCACCGTGGATGAAAGGGACATCCCGGGGGGATGTTGATGGGACTCGGGACTTCCCCTTTGAGGGGTGCCGCGTGGATCCTTTTCTTGCCTGCGGCTTCCAGCCTGGGAGCTGCTGCCAGAAGTAACTCCGTATAAGGATGAAAGGGCCTTTCGAACAACTCATCCGTTTTTGAGTATTCCACGATCTTCCCCAGGTACATGACGCCTACGTTTTCGCTGAAGTAGTTGACCACTCTGAGATCATGACTTACGAAGAGGAAAGAGATGCCCGATGCCTTTCTCAGACCTATGAGGAGGTTGATGATCTGGGCCTGTATCGAGACATCAAGCGCCGAGAGGGGCTCGTCGGCCACGATGACTTCCGGCGATACGGCGAGAGCCCTGGCGATGCATATCCGCTGCCTCTGGCCGCCGCTGAATTCGTGGGGATAGCGGTTTATGATCTCCGGTCCCAGGCCGACCCTGCCGATAATGTCCACGACCATCTTTTTCAAGTCACGGCGGGCTGCGATCTTGTGGATTATCAGCGGCTCGGAGATGGTTTCATAAACCGTCCTCCTCGGGTTCAGCGATGCGAAGGGGTCCTGGAATATTATCTGGACCGACTTTCGGAAGCTCTTCATGGCCTGTCTGTCCATCTGGAAGACATCCTTCCCCTTGAAGAGAACCGTGCCGGATGTCGGTTCCATCAACCGGAGAACAAGCTTTGCCACGGTGGACTTGCCGCAGCCGCTTTCGCCGACGAGGGCCATGACGCTGTTTCCGGGGATGGAGAAATCGAGCCCGTCTACTGCTTTCAGCACGCCGTCGGCGCCTTTGGTCCTCACCTTAAAATATTTATGTAATGAACTGACCTTCAGGAGTTCCATCGTACGTCCCGGGTCATCGGGCATCTCACGAAATGGCCCTCTGACACCTCCACGAACTCCGGCTCCCGCTCTTTGCAGGCCACCCGTGAGTAACGGCATCTGCCGGAGTAGGAGCATCCAGGCGGCAGGTCCCCAGGGCCGGGGACTGTGCCCGAAATCGGGTTGAGGGGCCTTCCCCTTGCCTGTGGTATTGACTCCATGAGCCCTCTGGTGTAAGGGTGCCCCGGGTTGTGAAACAATTCTCCCGTGTCCGCGATCTCCACAAGTCTCCCGGCATACATTACTGCCACTCTGGCGGCGTTTTCAGCAAGGACCGCGAGGTCATGGGTTATCAGGAGGATGGCCATCCCCCGTTCTTCCCGGAGACCCTGAATAAGTTCGAGGATCTGGGCCTGGATCGTCACATCGAGGGCGGTTGTGGGCTCGTCGGCTATAAGCAGGGCCGGGCTGCAGGCTATAGCGATGGCGATCATTACGCGCTGTCTCATCCCTCCGGACATCTGGTGCGGATATTCGTCTATCCTTGTTTCGGGGGAAGGCATCTTCACCGACCGCAGAAGGTCGACCGCCTTAACCTTTGCATCTCTTTTTGACATCGACAGATGGGTGACAAGCACTTCTTCAATCTGATATCCGACGGTAAGCACGGGGTTCAGTGAGGTCATGGGCTCCTGGAAGATCATGGCGATGTCCTTCCCGCGCAGGCTACGCATGGATTCGGAATCGAGCTTCAGGAGATCTCTTCCCCTGAAGAATACTTCCCCTTTTGCGAAGGCATTGGGCGGCAGAAGTCCCATTATCGAGAGTGCGGTCATGCTTTTACCGCAGCCGCTCTCGCCCGCGAGACCGAAGATTTCAGATTCCTCTATCCTGAAGCCGAGACCGGAAACGACGGGCAGTGGATTTGCGGCAGACCTGAAAAATATGCTCAGATCCCTTACTTCCAGAAGGGACACGCCAGGCTACTTTTCCCCTTTTTTCAGAAGCTTGAGGTAATTTTCGGCCTCTTTCAGTTCGGGCATCCTTTCGAGGGCCCGCTCCCACTCCTCGAAGGCCAGCCCGGTGAGACCTTCCATATAATAGCTCAGGCCAAGCTGTACCCAGGCGGGACCGTACGAAGGATTGATCGCCTTTGCCCTTACGAAGTGCACAATGGCTTCTTCCACGAGCCCCTTGTTTCTGAGAGCGATTCCAAGTTTGGTATGTATGTCGGGCAGCTTCGGATGCAGCCTTACGGCCTTCCGGTACTCTTCGATGGCCTCGTCATTCATGTTGAACTGCAGATAGAGGTTCCCCACCCTGAAATGTTCATTCGCGAGCTTTCCCGCGATGAAGGGGTCAAGAGCGTCCGGGGCGGGATGGGCGATCTGCGCCGCCATGGAAAAGACTTCCTGCGCCTTCTCGAATTCCCCAAGGTCGTTGTATGTAACGGCCAGATTCAGTGAAGCCTCCGTATACCTGGCGTTGATGTCGAGGGCCATTTCGAAATGTTCGGCCGCCTCCTTCAGGTCGCCTTTGAGGTTGGCGATGACGCCGAGTTTGTTGTGAACGTCGGCGTACCGGGGGTTTATCTTTATGACTTCATTGAGGATAGGCTCTGCCTCGGTGAATTTGCCTTCTCCGTAAAGCTTGTTGCCAAGGTCGTAAAGTTCCTGGAGGTCGGGATTCATTATTCTCAGGAAATTATATGGAGAGGGAGAAACAATTGTCAAGGTAAGCCGTGACTTGCCGCGACTCTTCAAGAGAGCTGCAGTCGTGATCGAAAGAGGAGCTAACTGCTGCCTGTCAGTTCTTCTCTCTTTACTTTCAGCAGCAGCACCGAGAACATCCCGGCCAGAAACAGGAGGCCCCCGGCGAGGGCAAAAGGCGCCCCGGGTTCCCTGCTTGCCTCTATCAGCGCAGCGGGGAAAGGTGACATACGAATGTTCCTTATATATATGCCGAAGCCGTCATGAAAGGAAGGGGCGTTCGGCCTGATGACATCCCTGGCGACTACCCTGCCGTCCCGGTAATAGGTTATATCCGCCGACCAGTCGGTAATGTATCCGGACGGGTCTATAGTGGTATTTATCCTGTCAAAAACGACTTCGGGGCCGCCGGGCAGACTGAGGACGGAGCCCTCATAAGCATATGCCATCCTCTTGTAACCCCCATAGGAACTGAGAAGGTGTGCGAGCAGTATGAAGAGAAAGCCGGCATGAACGACCTGTGGAGAAATTACCGGGAGCCATTTTCTGCCCCCCCTTTTTTTAACGACTGAGTCGATGCTGCAGACCAGGGTATTGATCGTAATGAGAGAGAGGACGGCGATGGAGAGCCAAAGCCACCAGGTTACTCCGACAGGGCTCTTCACCAGCCACCGGAAGAGGGGGAGGATGTATAATTCCTGAAACTCCGGCGTGAAAGGCATGATTAAAGAGCCGTAAGACAGGACGACGAGGAGGACGATAAGGAGCCAGACGGCGGTCTTCAGGGAAAGGAGGGTCTTCAGCGCCTTTTTCAAAAGATTCATATTCCCTCCTCTTCAGAACGAATGGGAGCTCTTCATGAGCAGGCTTACCCCGAGATAGGTGAACATCACGATTACGAACCCCGCAACCCCCAGCAGGGCGGCCGGCCGGCCCTTCCACCGGGACGTCAGACGTGCGTGCAGGTACAGGCTGTAAAAGAGCCACAGTATTACGGTCCACAATTCCTTCGGTGTCCAGAGCCAGTAAGTTCCCCATGCCAGATAGGCCCAGACGCCCCCGAAGACCATCGCTGCAGAAAAGAGGAAGTATCCCACGACAATCGTCTTGTACTGGAGCAGTTCGCTCTGCTTTTCCCCCGTCAGCCAAAATACGACCCCGAGCGCAGCCCCTATGCCGAAGAGGGCGTAAGAGAAAAAAGAGAGGGTGACGTGAGCTTCGAACCAAATGGTTTTCAGTACGGGGGGAAGCGGGAAGTTGTGGGGTTTAAAAGGCAGCGAGAGTAAGAGGAAGAACACCGATAATGCCGTGACGGAATAAAGCACTCTGCGCGGGTTTTCCAGTTTTAAAGTCAAAGGTAACCCGAAAAGTGTGATAGAGGTGGAGAGGAAAAAGAGGGTGTCGTGCGGCCCGACAATGGGAAGTCTGCCCAGCACCATTCCCCTGTAGAACATATACGAGACCTGCAAAAAGAATGCGGGATAGATGAAAACTCTTCGATAGCAGCCCAGGATATAGAGGACGGCGGAGAGTATTGTCAGCAGCACTATAGCATTCCGCAAAGGCATCGCTTAATCCTCCGCCGGTCTTCTGAACCGCAGGAACATGTAGAAACCTATTAGAAAAGGCTCAAACCGTATGACCATATTGTCGGTAAAACCCCACAGGAATTGGTAGACGGCGATTTGGAGCGTGCTTACGGTCTCGAATCCCCTGTTCATGAGTATCTCCGTCAGCTCTCTTATTTCGAATGAGAACACGTAGAGCAGATGCACGCCGAAAAGTATCAGAAGGGCCTCGGCGTATGCCTTTTTCCTCCGTCGCACAAAGAGAAACAGCGCCCCCATGACCGCGAACGTCAGCGGGACGTTGAATGTGTAATTCGAGGTCTGAACGGGTATATCGATCAGCATGCCCGTGTTCCCGGTGAGAGGGGCAAAGGTGGCCTGGATTATATCTCCCTCACTTTCTATCCCTTCAAGTTTCACGTCTTTAATACCGCTTACGATCTTCGTCGCCGTCAGGGTTACCGCATAACCATAATAATTCTTCACCTGTATCCATATGAGAAGGCCGGAGAAATAGACCACAAGG
>JARRRD010000042.1:0-22837 GCA_037381085.1 Candidatus Sulfobium sp. | reverse complement strand
CTTGCGACCTCAAGTCGCTGTCTCATGCATTCGTCCGACGCAAGGACCCCCGATCCGCCGCCGTTAGTCACGATGAGGACCCTCTTCCCTTTGGCAGGTCTCTGATAGGAGAGGGCTTTTATGGAGTCTGTCAGCTCGTCGAAGTCGCGCACTTCCCTGATGCCGTACTGTTTCAGTATGGAACTGAATACCTCGTACCTTCCGGCAAGTCTTCCCGTATGGGAGTAAGCGGCCGCCTGACCGCTCGACCCCTTGCCGGATTTCAGCACCAGGAGCGGTTTTTCCCCTGTCAGCAACCGTGCCTTGTCGATGAACCTCCTGCCGTCTCTTACTGATTCGATGTAGGAAATGACGACGTCCGTCTGCCTGTTGCCGGCGAGATATTCATAAAGATCAGACTCGTCGACGTCGAGGGCGTTGCCGTACGCTACGGCCCGTGATATTCCGATGTTCGCAATGTGCATAACGCCAAAGATACAGTGGAGAAAGGCGCCGCTCTGTGACACGATAGCCACATTTCCCTTCTTCGGTCTTTTCACCTTTTTGGGAGGCAGAAAGAAGGTGTCGAGCTTGCGATATGGATTGAAAACACCCATGCAGTTCGGTCCGAGTATCCTCACGCCGGCCTCCTTCCCTATTTTCCTGATCTCATCCTGGAGGTCCCTGTGACCTGTCTCGGCGAAACCGGAACTGATGATAACGACAAAGCGCGCCCTGTTCTTATGCTCCCTGAGGATCCCGGGAACTTCAGATGCCGGCCGGGCTATCAGGGAGAGATCGATGATTTCGGGGATCTCTCTCAGCGAGGGGTAAGACTTCAGTCCCATCAGCTCATCGTGCCTGGGGTTGACGGGGTAGACCCTGCCCTTGTATCCGAGGAGGTTTTTCAGGATCACACCACCGAGTTTTTCTTCTGTATGTGCGGCCCCGACAACGGCGACGGTTTTGGGACTGAACAGTAAATCCAGCGAATTCATGCGCTCTCTATAAACAGCAGTGCGGGATCCTCAAGATACCTGGACACCTTTGTGAGGAACTTCGAGGCGTCAACACCGTCGGTCAGCCTGTGGTCGAAGGTCAGAGATACGGGCAGTATTTTTCTGATCACAATGGCGCCGTCCTTCACCCAGGGTTTTTCCGAGATCCTTCCGGTACCGAGGATGGCCGATTCCGGGTAGTTGATGATCGGTGTTGCGAAGGTCCCGCCGAAATGGCCGTAGTTTGTTATGGTGAAGGTCCCGCCCTTCATCTCTTCCAGTTTTATCTTGCGTTCTCTCGCCTTCTTACTCAACTCCTGCAGTTCGTCCGCTAGTTCGATTATCGTTTTCTTGTCGCACTCTTTTATGACCGGAACCATCAGGCCGTCGGGCGTGTCGACGGCGATGCCGATATGGTAATACTTCTTGACCACAATCTCCTCCCTTTCCGGGTCTATGGAGGCGTTCAGGTAGGGATGTTCAGCCAGAGCGTGAATGACGGCCTTTATGAAAAACGGCAGGAAAGTAAGATGGACTTTCTTATCGGCCAGGGACTTGTTTTCCCGTTCCCTGAGGTCCCAGAGCTCCGTTATGTCCACTTCGTCCATGCCTGTAACGAAGGCCGTGGTTTTTTGAGACATTGTCAGGTTTTTCGATATGGTCCTGCGCAGGCCCCTCATGGGTTCCCGCACCTCCGCGCCGTACGGCGCGGCAGGCTTTCCGGCCTTCCCGGCGGCCTTCCTGACATCTTCCCTTGTGACGCTGCCGGCAGGTCCGGAGCCCTTTATCTTCCCGATCGCGACGCCGAGCTCCTTTGCATAATTTCGAACCGCGGGGGTTGCGAGAATTTTCTCTTTTTCTCCCTCTTCCTCTTCGGGGATCGATCCGACGACGGACACCGATTCCCTTCGGCGTCCCGTTCCCGCCTCCTCTTCTTCTTCCGCCTCGGGCACTACCCCGACGACAGACACCGATTCTCTCTTCTTCGGGGCCTCTGCCGTCGCCTCCGCAGTTTCGCCTTCCTCTGCTATCGTCATGAGTACCTCGCCGACCCTGGCAATGTCTCCTTCTTCCTTGTTGATCTTCAGGACAGTGCCTTTCCTCGGCGAAGGTACCTCTACGACGGCCTTGTCCGTCTCTATCTCAAGCACGTTCTGGTGCTCTTCTACGGCATCACCCTTCTTGACAAGCCACTTGCGTACCTCTCCTTCGGTAATGCCTTCACCCAGGTCGGGCAGTACAAAATCGTGCGGCATGAAACCTCCTCGCTGCTGCTGCAGGCGGTCTTCGTCGTTGGAAGATACTTTGTCACCCGTCTGCCGGCAGCCGCCGACATTGAACAACAACAGCTAAAGAATATCATGCAAAATACGGGCAGTCAATTCATTCAGCCTGCACATTAAGGTTAAAGAGGCATAATGCTTCGACGCGACTTCACGGCCGGCGTACCGTCCATTTTGTGCAGTCCCGGTTACGTCCGGTCCCGTATACGCCGCAGTGACGGCGCAGGGATGTGATATAATCTCAAAAAAAGAGGGGAAATAATGAAGAGAAGTATTGCCGCCCTGTCCATATTCTTGATCTTCACGCTGCCCGGTGTGTCTCGCGGCGCATCGGGCAAAGAGGGGAAGAGTTTCATCTGGAAGGTCCGGTCCGCGACGGGCACCGCCTATCTCCTCGGGTCCGTACATCTCATGAAGAAAAGCATCTACCCGCTGAACAGGGAGATAGAGAACGCATTCCGCATGTCGGATGTGCTGGTCGTCGAAGCTAACATAGAGAATATCAGTCTGGCTGAAGCTGGAAAGATAGCCGAGAAGTCGCTCTATCCGCCGGGTGACTCGCTGAGAGATCATTTATCTGACAAGACTTATGACATGGTGAAAGGAGAGGCCGCCAGAATGGGTCTGCCCGTGGAAATTCTCGACACCCAGCGACCCTGGTTTCTTGCCATGACATTCACTTCGTTCGAAATGATGAGATCGGGGTTCGGTCCGCGATACGGGATAGACCGCCATTTCCTGTCGGAGGCAAAAGGGCGGAAGAAGATAGTCGAACTTGAGAGCCTTGATTACCAGGTCAATCTGTTGTCGCATCTTTCAGAAAGTGAACAGAAGTTGCTTCTGATGTATACTCTTAAAGACCTCCGGAGGCTCGGCGCCGAGACGGACAAAATGCTCCACGCCTGGAAGACCGGTGACGGAGAGGAAATGGCCTCTTTACTGTCTGAGGACACCGGGAAAGACAAGAAACTGTCGTCGTTTTACGAAGACCTTCTCTACGGCAGGAACAGGAATATGGCTGCAAAGATCGAGCGGTTCCTCCGGACGGGCAAGACATGGTTCGTTGTTGTGGGTGCGGGGCATCTGGTCGGCAAAAAGGGCATCGTCGAGATCCTTAAAGAGAAGGGATATCGCGTGAAGCAGTTGTGAAGGAGAATTCGAAAACGGCACCTCTCAGGCACGGCTCAGAGGGCATTGAGCATAGAAAGAAGAGCAGAAGGACAGGCCGTCCATTTTAATCCGTTCCGCCCGCCCGGCATCAATAATTCCTGATTTTTGCCTAACGTATTCACCAGCCAATGCAGGGGCGCCCCTTGACATTCCCAAACAGGACGCGGATCTTTTTCTGGACATCTGCCCGTTTTGCAGGATTCATGAGCAACCGTAAGCTTGACTTATTGCATAAGAATATCTGTTAGAATAGACTTTAAGATAGAGGCTTTTCTTGTCTCCATTCATCTTTTTGGGTCGTAATTTATCGGGAACCGGATATGGTTATATTCATACGAAAGCTGGGAGTGCTGACCCTCTCAAAGGTGAGAGGGATGGGGCGAATGCTGCTTTTTTTGCTGAATTCGCTCTATCTCATTTTTGTGCCGCCTTTTAAATTCAGGGTAATGCTCAGGCAGATCAGGTTTTTCGGCAACAAATCTCTTGTAGTAATATTACTGACAGGCTCTTTCACCGGCATGGTCCTGGGGCTCCAGATATACTACACGCTCAGGAAATTCGGCTCCGAGGCCATGCTTGGTCCCGCTGTGGCTTTGAGCATTATAAGGGAACTGGGACCTGTCCTGTCGGCGCTGATGGTCACGGGGAGGGCGGGTTCGGCCCTTTCCGCCGAGATAGGAATCATGAAGATTACCGAACAGATAGACGCCCTGACCTCCATGGGCCTCAATCCCCTCCGTTACCTAATCGTCCCGAACATAGTCGCGGCAATAATCGTCTTCCCCTTGCTTACGTCGATCTTTGACCTTATAGGCATATACGGCGGGTACTTTGTCGGCGTCAAGCTTCTCGGGCTGAGTTCCGGGACATACTTTTCCCAGATGGAGAGCCTGGTGACCATGCAGGATATCCGCATCGGTCTATACAAGGCGGTCAGTTTCGGCGTCATAGTCTCCTGGGTCTCCTGCTACAAGGGCTTTTATACCGGATACGGCGCGGAGGGGGTGAGCAAGTCCACCACCTCTGCGGTCGTCACTTCATCCATACTGATCCTTGTCTGGGATTATTTTCTCGGTACGCTCTTTGTGTAGAGGGGCATTGGAATGATAGAGATCGTCAACTTGAAAAAATCCTTTGACGGCCAGGAAGTTCTCAGGGGCGTGAACCTGACGATCGCCAATAAGGAATTGACTGCCATTATCGGAAAGAGCGGGGGAGGAAAGAGCGTTCTCCTGAAACACCTGATCGGTCTCCTTAAGCCCGACGAGGGAGATATCATCATCGAGGGTGTTGACGTTACCGTCGTGCATGGAAAGGAACTCGACAGTATCCGCGAAAAGTTCGGGGTGGTCTTTCAGGGAGGGGCGCTGTTCGATTCCCTCACCGTTTACGGGAACGTTGCATTTCCACTGAGGGAGAAGACGAAGCTGGGAAGCAGGGAGGTCAGGGAGCGGGTGTTGGGGGCCCTTGATGACGTGGGGCTCAGGGGCATGGGCAACAAGTATCCCGCCGAGATCAGCGGAGGGATGAAAAAAAGGGTCGCTCTCGCGAGGGCGCTTATAACGGAGCCTTCGATTGTCCTCTTCGATGAGCCGACGACGGGTCTTGACCCGATCATCCTCCATTCGATCCATAATCTGATCATGGCCACCCATAAGAAATACGGGTTCACGGGCGTGATCATCAGCCATGAGATACCCGAAATTTTCGGCGTGGCGGATAAGATAGCGATGTTGTACGATGGAGTTATCGTGGAGGCGGGTACGCCTGATGAGATAAAGAATTCTTCCGATCCGGTGGTGAAACAGTTTATCACAGGTTCGCTGGAAGGTCCGATTGAAATCGTGACATAGAGAGCAGTCCGAAGGAGGTCGAGATGAAAAGAAAGATTGATATGGAACTGGTGGTCGGCGTATTCCTGCTGATCGGCATGTTTTCCCTTGCGTATATATCGGTGAAGCTGGGTAAGCTTGAAGTCCTGGGCGGCGGGGGATATACTGTAGTTGCGGACTTTGATAACGACGGCGGGATCAAGGCCGGCGCCTCTGTTGAGATAGCGGGTGTGCCCATAGGCCGGGTGACAGGGGTAAAGCTCGATCTCGAGAGCTATCAGGCCGTAGTTACCATGCAGGTCAATGAAGGCGTAAAACTCCAGGATGACGCGATCGCATCGATAAAGACAAAGGGCCTCATAGGTGAAAAATTCGTACAGGTCACGCCCGGGGCCTCGGAAAAGATCATACCCGACGGCGGAAAGATCAGGGATACGGAGTCTGCGATAGACATAGAGTCACTGATCTCGAAATTTGTCTTTGGAAAGGTTTGAATATGAAGATAAGGAAAAGCTCCCGGTTGCTGTGTACTCTCGGTGTTCTTGTCATTCTCGTCAGCGCGGCGAATGTTTTTGCAGGTGTGCCGATGGATGAGGTAAAGAAAACGACTGATGAGGTGCTCGCTGTCCTGAGGAACAAGGAACTCAAGGGTCCTGGGAAAGAAGAGTTGAGGAGGCAAAAGATACTTGGAATAGTTTCGCAGGTATTTGACTTCCGGGAGATGGCGAAACGCTCACTCGGTATATACTGGCGGAAGCGGACGCCGCAGGAAAGGGACGAATTTGTTCCGCTTTATAAGGATCTTCTCAACCGCACCTACATGAGGAAAGTTGAAAGGTACACGAACGAGAAGATCATCTACACCGACGAATCGATCCAGGGCGACTATGCGGTGGTGAGGACGAGGGTCGAGACAAATACGGGGACCCAGATACCGCTCGAGTACAGGCTCATGAAGAAAGACGGCAAGTGGGTTGTCTACGATGTGGTGATAGAAGGTGTGAGCCTGGTGAATAATTACCGTTCCCAGTTCAGCCAGATCATAAGGTCCGACTCATACGCGGGACTTGTGAAAAGGCTGAAAAAGAAGACGGTGAAGGATACTAAATAGAACCTATCTCAAAATTGAAATTTCGTGATATCCACTTCTTTTGTCATTCCGGCTTGTCCGGAATCTTTCTTTGTTTTCAGAAGGATTCCCGACGCGCTTCGCTTGCGGGAATGACAACATTCAACCAGGAACCGATTTTGAGATAGGTTCTAGTATTGCACCCACTTCCTTCCTCACTTGGCTGCCGTCCGGTTCATTTCCTGATCTCGCTTTCCCTGTGCTGGAAGTAGGCGTTCCGGAGAGCGACGTAGGGGTCGAGGGCCGATTCCTTCAGGTCCTCATAATCGCCGATATGGAGGGACGTGTAGTTGACCGTCTCGTAAGCATTAATACCGACGGCGTTCCACCAGAAAGGGGTAACATAGTTTTCAGGATTGAGGAAACCGTCTCCCACCAGCCCAACAGTATCCCGCGCAGAAGAGGGGCCGAGTATCGGCCACACAATGTAAAACCCGTTGCCGATACCGTAGGATCCAAAGGTCTGACCGAGGTCCTCATTGGCGCCCCGTGCATTGGGATTGTCCTTGAGGACGTCAAACAGTCCCCCTATACCCCCGGTGCTGTTCACCACAAACCGTCCGACTTCCTTTGCCGCGCTGTGGAACTTCAGTTGGAGGATGCAGTTAACGAACCGGATCGGCATCGTGATATTGTGAAAGAAATTCCTGACCCTGACGCGCCCCCATTGCGGGACGACCTTGCTGTAACCCTGAGAGACGGGCTTCAGGAGCCAGAAGTAGAACCTGTCGTTGAAGGTATACATGGCACGGTTCCAGGGTTCAAGCGGATCGGCTATCCCCTTTTCTTCCTTAACTTCTTCCCCCCCTGTCTCATCGGCCGGTGCTGAAACTTCTTCTGCAGCGCTCCCTGTCCCGGTTACGGCCTCCTGTTCAGTGTCACGTGCAGAAAGGCTTCCTGCATAAGAGCGCACCGGGACGTATAATATAAAAAGTGCAAGGACCAGACAAAGTATCGACCGCCTTCCCGCCATCATTTCCTCATTCTCCCCTCTTGTTGAATTTCGACATCCTTCTCCCAACGAGTATCTGCTGCGTATACATCAATATTTCATAACTTCGTCTATGGATCTTTTTATCCGGTTTACGTCAGGCATGTAATAGTCCTCAAGTTTCGGCAGGGGAATGACGGCGTCGTATCCGGTGACTCTCATGATCGGGGCCTTGAGGTAGAGCATCGCCTCCTCGGCAAGAGATGCCGAAATCTCCGCGCCCACTCCGCACGTCTTTGGCGCCTCGTGCACGACAACGACCCTCCCGGTTTTCCTGGCCGATCTGTAAAGGGTTTCCTCGTCGAAGGGGCTCAGGGTCATGAGGTCGATCACCTCGGCATCCATGCCCTCTGCGGCCTTGAGGCAACGGTGGAGCATGCTTCCCCAGGCTACGAGCGTAACCTCTTTCCCTTCCTTCGCAATTCTTGCCTTCCCCAGCGGTATCGTATACTCTTCATCCGTGACATCTTCTTTTATCTGCCTGTAGACCCGCGTTGATTCGAGAAAGACGACAGGGTCAGGGTCTCTGATGGCGGATTTCAGGAGTCCCTTTGCGGTGGATGGTGTGGATGGTACTACCACCTTGATCCCGGGCATGTGACAGAAGAGCGCTTCGGTGCTCTCGGAGTGGATCTCCGGCGCCCTGATCCCCGCGCCATAGGGCGTCCTTACAACAAGGGGGCAGGTGTATCTCCCCCTCGAACGGGACCGGAGCCTCGCCGCGTGGGAAAAGATCTGGTCGAGGGCGGGATAGATAAACCCCATGAACTGTATTTCCGCCACGGGTCTCAGCCCGTAAGCAGCCATACCTATGGCGGTACCCACGATGCCCGACTCGGAAAGCGGCGTATCCATGACTCTTTCCGTTCCGAACTTCTCCAGCAGTCCCTCGGTCACGCGAAAAACGCCTCCATCCCTGCCGACGTCTTCGCCCATCACGATTACGCTGCCGTCTCTCTCCATCTCCTCCTTCAAGGCGAGATTTATGGCCTGAACCATATTCAGCTTCGGCATATCAAAAGTCCCTCATCTCTTTTTTCTGCCTCGGCGTCGGTTTTTCGTAAGTGAATGTGATCATATCCGCCGGGTGCGGGTGTTCCACCGATTCGGCCGTTTTGACGGCGTCGTCTACCTTCTGCTTCGCCTCATCCTCAACCTTCTTCTTGTACTCGTCCGACAATATCCCCTTTCTCTCCATAAACAACTCCAGCCTGAGGATCGGGTCCCTGGCCTTCCACTCCTCTATTTCCTCTTTCTTGCGGTATCTCGACGCATCATCCGCCGTGGTATGGTCGGACATCCGGTAGGTGTAACATTCTATCAGAGTCGGGCCTTCGCCGTTCTTTGCCTTATCCAGGGCGTTCTTCGTCGCCTTATACACGGCGAACACGTCGTTGCCGTCGACCTGGATGCCCTCAAAACCGTAAGCGACCGCCTTCTGGGCAAGGGTTTTGGCAGCGGTCTGCCTCTCGCGGGGGAGCGATATGGCCCACTGGTTGTTTTGACAAATGAAGACCGCTGGGGCCTTGAAAACGCCGGCGAAATTCAGCGCCTCGTGAAAATCGCCCTTGGATGTTCCACCGTCTCCGAAATATGCCACCGCAGCGACCTTGTCCTTCCTGTACTTTGCGGCCATGGCGGCTCCCGAGGCGTGGGGAATGTGCGTTCCCACCGGGATGGAGACCGGGAAGATGTTCAGATCGTCGGGTGTCCTGAGCCCTCTTTCATCGCCGGACCAGTACTGAAAGAGCATATACGGGGGATATCCAATGGCAATGTAAACACCCATTTCCCTGAAGGAGGGAAATGCCCAGTCGGACTTCTCGAGAGCGAAGGCGCTGCCTACCTGGGATGCTTCCTGCCCCAGGATCGAAGCATATGTGCCTATCCTTCCCTCCCTCTGGAGGTTCAGAGCCCTGTGATCAAAGGTCCTGCACAGGACCAGCAGAGCATAGATTTTTCTTATTTGCTCCTCCGAGAGCGGAGGCATCAGCGCTTCGTCGGCTTCTCCTGTTTCGCTCAGGATATCGAGACGCGTGATGTTGCATGATTCAATCGTTTTTTCGGGCACCGGGTTCACCTTCTCTTTATTTAGCCGCCACGTACGTATGCGTTTTGGCCCGCCGACATGAAAATGTTATCACAGATTCCGCCTGGATTCCACAGTATAGTTGCACGTTCGGCCTAAACATGGTTTCTCAGCATTAATTCCAGCGGATGGGGATTGAGGTAATACTGCCTTTTAAGGTAAGGCACGTCGGATATCCGGACATAATGGTTGAGGAGCACTACAGGGACTATCAGGGGGACCAGACCCTTGCGGTAATTCCCGATAATTTCAAAAAGCTCCTCCTTTTCGGCTGCGGAGAGTCTTTTCCTGAAGTATCCCATTATGTGATGGAGAACGTTGGTGTTTTTTGCCGGGGTTGAGATAAGCCGAAGGCCTTCCATAAGCATGACAATATAGGCAGATCGCAGTTCCTTCGGCGGACGTTCTTTTGCATGGGCGACCAGCTGCCCCAGCGAGCGGTAATGTGCCGGGCTGTGTGAAAGGATGAGCAGTTTATGGTCAGAATGGAATGCCACAAGGCCGCCTGCGGTCATTCCTTTTTCGGGGAGTTCGCGCCACCGCTTGAAAACGAAGACCCTCTCGATGAAGTTCTCCCTGAGGACAGGATCATTGAGCCTCCCGTCGTCTTCGGCCGGCAGGAGTGGAAACCTTTCGATAAAGGCCCTTCCAAAAATGCCCGCCCCTTTATGCGACAGAACGCCTGCCGGTCCGTACATTTCCACGTCCCGTATGCCGCAACTGGGTGACCCGCTCTTAAACACGAACCCGCAGAGGCCGGCCTCCTGCAGTTCCGAAAGCTTTCTCTCGACCCAAGCGGTTATCAGGCCCGTATGGTCCTTGCCGGTAAGAACCGTTACGATACGCGGTGCGTTGGGGCTGCCGACGAGGCGCATCGCCTCCCTGGGCACGGGCAGTCCGCTTTCGACTTCCGGACACACGGGCACCCACTCCACGAACCTCCCCATTGTATCGGCAAGATAATGATCGAGCTTATGGCCTCCATCATAACGGACCTCGTTGCCGAGAAGGCATGAGCTGATTCCCAGTTTTATCTTCTCGGACATATTTCCTTGCAGTCGTACTGACAATTTTCACAAAGCCCGACAGCGGCAGCAAGAAATACTCGAGACCATCAGCATTTGAGAGGCCACATCAAAAGGAATACCCCTGTTTGTCGTCATTGAGATACCGCGTCTTTCCAGTACCGCTTTAGATTGTCTCCTCGCATAAACGGTCACAACAGCACTTATCATTATAAGCTTCCACGCAGAAAAGGCGTAGCGATACCCGATAATATCAGCAGCTGCGGATGCCGGACCGTCAGTTAATCGTCCTAAAGGTTTTCTTCGAGAAAACGCTGGTAATCTTCTGCGCTGACGATATGGGTGCCGTCACAGTTGAATTGCATACGAATGGCATCCCGGGTCACGTTCATCGTGAAGTTACGCAGGTAATAGTTTGGAATGCTTCTGAGGGCAGTCAGTTGTGATATGGTATTGGTAATCTCCTCCGGGGTGACGGGCTTCCAGTTTTCATAATAAGAGCTGAAGATCTTCCTGAAGTGGCCGGGAAGACCGCCAAAGACAGGATCACCGGCTATTGCCTGATATATGCGTCCAAGCATAAGCACTTTTTCTTCATATGCAACTTTCGGAAAATGACGTTCGACAAAAGCTTCGTCAATCAGCTTATTCGCCTGCTGGATCTCCTCGCCGAAGGGCTCAAAAACGGACGAGGTGCGAATCTCCCCGCTGTTGAAGGCAACGAAGACCTGATAGATGCACCGGTTAAGCAAGAGGTCTTCCAGGTTGGGTCCGAGGAGCGGCAGAATCCTGTCGACGACACTTTCGTATCTTTCCCTTGTAAATGTCGTTTCCCTCAGTGAGGGGTCGCCCTTGATGCTCACGTGGAAGTTCTTCCCTTTAATGCCGGTGATATCGACGAGACTTTCCTTGAGCATGAGTTCTTCGTTACGTCTGGCAAGGATGCCGTTTATCTTTCGGGACATGTTGCGGTCGGAATTGACAAGGTCCATAAAGACATTCCTGTCAACGCTGAGGAGAGCAGTATCCGTCAGGGCGACGACAGAAGCCGTCCTCTTGTCCCTGTGAAACAGTGCCATCTCGCCAAAGTACTCGCCCGGCCCGAGCGTCGCAATTTCCTCCTGTTCAGTGAACTTCTGGATAAAGATGGAAACCTGGCCGGACTCAATGAAATATACGTAATCCGCCTTGTCCCCTTCGGAAAATATCAGTTCGTCCTTCTTGTAAGTGTGCCTGACTGCCCGAGCCTTGATCTTCTCTAAATCCGAGCCTGTCAACTCCCGAAAGACAGAGTCTGCTAGTGACATCTATTGTCCCCCCTGATCGTCTTCAGGTTTAGACCCTGATGCGGTTACGCGGAATCGGCGAAGCATTCCGGATCAAACAGAATTCTTTCGTCCCGAAGAAACTGCCGACGGCTTCCCTGAAACCTTGCTCCTCTGGTCTTCAACTATTCGTCCGCTGCTTCCTTCATCGGTAAATTCCCGACGTTCCACCCTTCCATCCCTACGCTTGAAATATTGGGTATCGCTTTGCTCTATCTTGGGGAAATATCTGCCCGATATATCCTCGTAAAGATCTACCCTGTATCGAAAAGTAGCTCCGTCATCATTCTTGTCGCCGGGTGCCACCGAAAGGAGTCCGTCTCTTTCATATACTCCGTATCGTCCGTTGTCGCGCTTGTAGCCAACGTAGTACTTCCCGACGTCCTTTACGTAGAGATCTGCATCCATTGGATAGAGGTTCTCGCCAACAACCTCGTAGAACTGATTTCCAACTATCCTGATCGTCTTTCCAACATCGCACAATACCCACTCCGACGTTATCCGGTCAGGACTGTGGGTTAATATTGTTCTCTCACGCACGAGCCCTGTCTCATCCAGTCTCTCATAATCCGTATGGACTACGCTGTTGCAAATCGCAACATCATGAATAACGACGACATCCTCGAACGTCTTTACCGCTTCTATGTATCGTTCTTCGCTCCACGCTCTCTCGATATAATCATTGATGTCACCTATGAGTACGGGTGCGGATTCGAATTCCTTTCGCGACATGCCGCCGAGCCGCTGGCCCCTCTTCTCCATGTGGAGTTCCTTCCACAGATTCTGATTGTGAACCGTGTCTGAAGTAAAGAGGATCTTTTCACGCGAAGTCGTGATTTTCAGCCCTATGGCAGGAACCCCGTGCCAGACCGGTGCCTTCACTGCGTCGAATGTCAGACCTGTCTCGTCCCGGAACGTGTTCCTGTCCTCTTGATAGAATATTCCGGACGAAAAGGGATAGAAGCTCTCAGGTTCTACCCACTCCCCGTAATCGGGGTCCTTGAAAAGCATTCTGGGTCTCCCTGTCTTCTGACTGACTACAACTTTCGCCTTCTCAGGTACGACGATATTCCCCGCGTCGTCCATGACGTACAGTCCCGTTTTCCCGTCGCCTTCATGCCGCACAGCTATTCTGTATCTTGCCTGTGGCCCAACATATAAAAGAGGGCAAGATCGGTGAACCAACGCTTATGGTCATCGTGACAATGGGTGATGAAGAGGCCATCGACTACCTTCAGTTCGTGTCCGCTGATTTCATGGAACAGGGGTGAGCCACAATCTATCAGGTACGAGCGCCCTCCTCTTGATACCTTGTACCCGATACTCTTCCCGATTCGCGAAAAAGGCCCAAAATCTCCAAGTATTCTTATAGTAACGCCTTCACTCATATTTCCGGTCCTTTTTACCGTTATTATATTCCATAAGTAACGATTAAAGAAAGTATGAAGAATCAGTATTCTAACTTTCCCGCTACAGTTTTCATCCTTTCTTGAAAAGTTTCCCTGTCAGAATGATAGCGTCGCCCGTGCGAAAAAGAATCTCTTCGGCTGCATTATCGGATTTGCCGTGTCCGTGTCAAAAAACTCAAACTCCTTGTCAAAAAGATTGGTCGCTCCAACGGTAATGATACCATGCCACTTCGGAAGACGGTAATTAATTGCAGCATCAACCGTCCAGAAGTTGTCTTCACCCGTCCGGACACCTTCCCCCTCTTTAAATGCCACAAACTCGCCTTGCTGAGTGATATACGTCGCCTTCAGCGATAAGCTGAATCCGGAAGGATGGAAAAAGTTGATCCCGAGTGGAAGGCGGTTCGTAGTCAATGTAATGGGTCCATCGGTATATTTCTCGTCCTTCTCTATGCGCTCATATTGATATTGCGCTTCGAGCGCCAGCCATTTGTGGGGTGTCCAATAAAGATAAGCACGGCCCAGTTTTTCGGTCCAGCCTATTTTCACCCATATTGGTTCGCCTACATCCGTATAGTCCAGGATCGGAACTTTCAGGTTGCGCCTGGAGAGTTCGACTCCTCCGAATATGTTCCTTGAAAATTTCTGATCCACAGCAACGCCGTAACGCCGTGAGTCCGTACCATTACCATCATCATAGAACTGATTGAATCCGGCAACCTGGGTGGGCTCGAGGGTTTGGTTGGTAATCAAAGTTCTCTTCAGGACCCTGAAAGCGGCGGCGCGAACAGTGGTATCGGGCATAGGGTTCCAGGTCACCCCGAATTTGGGATTGAACTGGCTTTTGTCTTTGAAATACGGTTCTTTGCCGTCCACGATATCGCCGCTCGCTCCGACGATAACCGTCAGATTTTTCATGATGCTGATATGGGGATACACATAGAGATTGGTGTGCTTGAGATCCGTACTTATGCTGCCGCTTATGACGTCATAAGGAGGTGGGTATGGCGTCCCTGTAGTAGTATCTAATGTACCGTTAATACTGGCATAACCTATGCCGCTTATGACGTCGAAGGACTCTGAACGGAACAGGTGTTGAATCTCTGCGCTATCGGCACTCTCCGGCCTCTTAATATCAAGAAAAGTGAGATATGACTCGACGGGCTGGTCATCATTTAAGCTGACATGAGCATTTTCATGTATATATGAACCGAGGATTGTGGAATCCGGCGAGAAGTCGTGCCGGAAACCGATACGATAGGTTCGCCTCTCTTCTTTGTTTGTCTCGCCGGGGGAAAAGTCCTCCGGGAAAAATCTGAGCCGGAGATCACCGTATTCGGTATTTCTGTACCTGTACTCAGCCTGAATGCTCGTTTCAGGGGAAAGCTCGAACTGGAAAAAGGCGTTATAGATGTCATTCGTAATGTCGCTGTTTTCACGGAACCCGTTTGTCCTGTAATGAAATTGACCGACGCTGATGGAGGCATTCTTGTAAACGCCGGCAACGGAGACCTCCTCTCCGGACGTCTCGTTTTCTCCCACTATGCCGCTCATCTGCAGAGCAACCCGGTCTCTGTTGAAAAGGGGATTGAATTCATTGAATGACAGGTCCGCCGGGCCGGCGCCGCCTATGATGAACTGGTTGCTCTCCGCCAGATGAGGTTGGATCGGGTTGATGTTGATTGGCTGAAGAAGTTGAGACTGTAACAGTTCGCTGACTCTTGCTATCTCGTGGCGGGGCAGGGCGGCATAACTGTCGGCCAGAAACCTGTGGCCGGAGAAGTCAGCCGGATCGGTATTTTCCGATTTCCATCCCTCTACAAGGGCGAGCTGCTGAAAGCCGAGATCCGTGTAAATGCGCGCGAGACCCGCGCTCCGCGCAGCCAGGTCGGCATCCAGCAACAAACGCGAACGGTAGACTGCCCGGTTGTCATTTAGTTCGATGGCTTTCTGAGCATCGTGTAACGCCTCCACCGGCCTGTTCGTCAGCTGCTTCAAGATAGCATCATAGAAGAACGAGGTCGGATCTTTGGGGTCCAGTCGCTTGGCTATGCCATACTCTTCCCCTGCCATTTTGCCCTTTTTCTCCTCAAAGTAGGTTTTCCCCAGATAGCTTCGGATCAGTGAATTATTGGGATCCAGGCTCGCCGCAATCTCGATTTCCCTTCCTCCTTCTTCGAGATTACCCTCACGGATCTTCGACAAACCGAGGCCGAGCCTGGGGAGCGGGTCAGCCTGATCAAGTTCAATCGCCTTTTCAAATGCCTTTTTTGCCTCGCCGGTCTTGACTTCTGTGAGAAACGCAAACCCCAGAACAGTCTGTGTCCTCGAAATATCGGGGTTCAGGGTCACCGCTTTTTGTGCCGCGTTGAGCGCTTCATTGAGTCTGCTGAATGACAGCTGCAGTTCGGCCAGCCGAGCCCAGGCAAGCGCGTTTTCAGGCTGCACTCTTACCGCCTCTTTCACGCTGTTCAGAGCACCCTCGAGATTGAAATTGGCCTGCTGGGCATAAGAAAGGGCGATATGCGCTTCCGCTGAATTCGGGTTTGACTGAACCGCCTTCCCGGCGAGGTCAAGGGCCTTCTCTTTCTCATTTTGCGTTACAGCGATTATCGACTGCAGTGCAAAGGCCACGCTGTTTTTCGGATCAAGCTCGAGGGCTTTTCCTAAATCAGCCTTCGCTTCGTCAACACGACCCACTTGCAGCAAGGCTGACGCGCGGGTGGTGTAAAAACGCGGATCGTTCTCCTTCAAGTTCTCCGGATGCTCATAGACGACAGGAGGATAATAAAGCGCCCACTGTACCGCATCCCTGGGGTGCACCACAACACGTGCAACGGGAGCCTTCCCCGCCTCGGCTTCAGCTGACTGGCCGCCGGTTATGGTCAGGCTCCCCGCGGCATTTGAGGCCAGAACTTTTCCTTCAAATATGGAGAGGAGTGTCCTGTCTTTTTCGACTCTTATGAAGAACTCTGTTCCTTCCACGCCTGCATTTACAAAGGCTGTCTGCACCTCCAGGCCCCGGGTAACCCGGCTGAAGAAATGCGCGGCTCCCTTGAGCAGCGCTATGATAGATGTCCGTTCCTCTTTCAGTCCTCCGAGGGTGATTACGGTGTTCTGATCAAGACGGAGAACAGGTTGGTTAACCAGAGCAACGTCCGCCCGGCTTCTCTCCCCTACCTGGATCACGTCACCAGGACAATATGTTTCGTTCAGTTTGACCTGTTGCCACTGCGTCTCACCCACCCTTTTTACCTGCACGGTCCCCTGTACCGACACCATTTTTGCTACCGTTTTTTCGCAAGTTGCTGCAAGAGGATTGCCTCCTTTGTGGAATTTATTTTAAACATCCTGTCTTTTTCTATGTCAAAATTCTCCTACTTGCTTCCCATCTCAACTATTTTATCCCACGACTCCGCGGGTTGATCTTCCTTGTAACGATCGCACAGTGCCTGGTAGAACACAGATGGCCCGTCTTCGCCGAGGATTTCGATGACCCGACCGAAGTCTTCTTTCGCAACGTCCCACGAATAGCTTCTGAAAGCGCTGAGCGCCTCGGCAAAGACATCACAGGCTATTTTCTGTTTTTCTTCAGCTGATTCCCGGAGGCCCATCAGTTCATAAGCCACAATTGGTTTGGCCTTTCCTTTTAATCTGAACTTTCCAACTTCCCTGATCAGGAAACGGTCAAGGCTGTCGACAATGTCTTCAGATACGAGGACACTGGTGCCCAGGTATTTATTAAGTCCTTCGATTCTCGATGCTGTATTGACAATATCTCCCATGGGAGTATATTCATAGTGGTCCAGGGCGCCGACATGGCCCAGGAAAATCTGACCGCAGTGCAGGCCTATGCGGGTCTTGAGCTTCTCACAACCAGGCGACTGATCGAACCGCTGCAGTTCCATATTGATGTCAAGCGCCGCAGAACATGCCTTCCCTCTTAGAGCGGTCTCGCTGCCTGCCGATACCCATAAGGCCAGCATGGCGTCACCGATTATTCCTGAAACAAATCCATCGTGCTGTTTCACCGGTCTGAACAAAGTTTCGTAGTACTTATTCATGAAGATTCCCAGTTCCCTGGGACCCATGGTCTCGCACAGGGAGGTGTATTCTGCTACGTCAGTAAACAGGCAAACTCCGTGGACGACCTGGCTCCCTGTCTTGATCTGCGCGATGTCTTTCGATAACTGGCTTACGACGTCTTTGGGAAGATAATACTCAAAGGCCTTCTTGATATTCTGGCGCTCCTTGTTTGTTTCGATATAATCCCAGATTACGGCCCCGAAAAATGCGACCGGGGCCTGTAAAAAGAGAGGGATGATGACAGGGTACCAGGTGTTGCTGTTCTTGAATTGATACTCTGCAGCAATCAGATACAGAACGCCCAGCCCGGCGGTAGCCACTGCTGCATATCCGACGGGGGATATACGGCAGATGATACCTATCAGGACGCCCCAAAGGAAGATGACAAGAATGTAGGAACTGGTGCTGACGGGTTTCATGGGCGTATCCGTCAAAAGGTTCAGGAACGAAGTGGCCATAATCTCTACTCCGCCGATAAAGGTGCCGTTCGCTCGGGAAAAAACAGTATAAAAACTGTCCTTTCTTTCTGCCAGCAATACTTCCGATAGCCCGACAAAGACGGCTTTGCCCTTAAAATCTATCTTTTTGTCGCCGGCTGCTTCTCCGCCGCTTTCAAGGGCCCGGTAGTAAGGAATGGTAGTGACAGTGCCGGGCGGCCCGTAATAGTCTATGAACCGGCTGTTGCCGCCGCCGTACATTTTTATCAGGGATTCGACCAATCGCCTTTTTTTCAGATCAGCCGACAGGGTATCCGACCTCTCCAGTTCTCCAAGCATTCTGTCTGCTATCAAGGGATCGCTTTCGAAAGTCCCCCTTATTTTCTTCATCAGCTCCTTAACGCCTGTCGTCTCACGTGCTGTCTTGATATCAATGGGCAGTTCCCCGGCCCGGTCCGGACTTGTCTTCTGCAACAGATGAATGAAGTCCCCGTATACCGGCGCAGCGAAAAGTTGAAGTGCCACTGCCGGCATCGTCGGCGAATCTCCCGCCCCTGTCTCGAATGTCCAATACTGGCTTACCTTGAATGGTATCCTTGGAAGGGTAAAGGGCGCTATCGCTGCGGCAGCGCGGGTAAAGAGATCAATCGGCGGCACCACTTTCACGATATTACTTGCCGTATCATCATACTCTTGCCCACCGGACAGCGGAACTTCCTTCATTTTGAGCGGCTCACAAAGAACGACATTACCCGCCTTTTTCAGTGCCTCGGCGAATAAGCGGTCATCTCTCGCTGAACGTGGTTCTATGAAATGTACGTCGAAGGCGATGACACTGGCTCCCTTTTTAGCCAGAGTTTCGGTCAACCGGGCATGGAGTGAACGAGGCCACTTATCAGGGTTGTCGGGCAGGTTGAGCTTTTCGGAAGATTCTTTGTCTATACTTACTACGACGGCATCGGCAGGGGCCTGTCGGGCTCCCCTCATTTTGAACAACAGACCCATGCCAACATTTTCGTCAAGTTTAAGCATGGAATGCAGGGGACTCACCGCTAACCCCATTATCCCTACGAGAAGGCCCAGTAATATTGCTTTAAACAGTCGGGGCATTTTGCCGCCGACCGCGCTTGTTCTCTTTATTGCTCAATCAATTTCACCGGTTAATTGACTGAAAGGCATCCGGGCTGGGCCGGAAACGGCCCGGCCCGGATTTATTCTCAATACGGGAAATATATCCAGCTGCCACCGACATATCGCATAGGGTCCGTACCTGTTGTCTTGACATCACACTTTTCTGATACATAGGAGATAGTTTCGCAATGATAAGCAACGCCGTCGGGCGCGGTGAAAGAGACGTCATTACCATCGGCCGGCGTGCATATCTTGGTTTGACTCTGAGGGATGATCTTCGTGCCCTGTGGGCAGTCTGCCGGATCAAAGAATGGTTGTCCGCCCGAGACCCCGTATGTGCAGGTACCGCCATTTTTTGTAGTTATTGTAGCGCCCGCTTCCGAAACCTCAGGCAGCGCTGTTATCGGTCCGACAAGGGTAAGGGGATACACTTGATTCTTGCTGTATCTGACCTGCCAATTCAGCGGCGAGTCCTTATCGTAATTACTGGGATCTGTCTGTATCCAGAAATTGGGATACCCGTTGGGAACCGGGCTTACGACCCCTGGAAAGCTCGAACCGCTCGGAGTTATCCTGCAGATGCCTAATGTGTTTAAATTCTCTCCGAAGCCGGTTGTGGGATCCCCTGAGCCGTCTGTGATGTATTGGCTACAGTGCGTTCCCAAGGCATCATCCAGTGTTTGGGTGAGGTTTATGGGAATAGCGATATCGATTTGGTTCGTAGCTTCTTCCTCATATCTGTAAAAATAAACTGTGCATGGAACGTAATGTTTTCCAAGAGAGTCTGCGTAGTCCAGGCACATTGCGGTGCCTGCCCCGCAAAACTCAATCCTATTGACTCCGAAATTGGCGCAATAGTTGGAAGCCGCCTCCTCTGCCGAGCAAATGCCGTCGCAATTTGCAGCTGCCGTAATACCGTCAGCGACGGCCTCCCGGCAATTAAAAAACAAAATGCACCCGAAAACCATCACCATAAACAACAAACTCATTCGTTTTCTTATTAGCATTGTTTCCCCCTCTTTATGCTGCATTTTAAGTTTTCTAAATTGGGTTTCTTAAGCGACACCCATGTGGTGGCACGGATGAGGACAGACAACCCCTATAATTCCGCGATGTCCGTTAACTCTCCTGAGACCACCTCCTCATTCCTCCCTGGATTTGAGAAAATTCCTTTGATATTTCCCCATCATGTCCAAAACGTTCGTCCTCCTTTTGTCAGTAGATTTGTCTGACTATACCGCGCTGGAGGTAACAAAAAACTTACAGTTTGGAAAGAGCTCAGAAAATAATAAGAAAAAAGGGGCAGTCGGACTGCCAAGATAATCAACTGGAGAAATACGTTGTCTGGTTGCATCGAATAGCATAACAGTAGGTGAAAAAGACGGAAAAACCGGTGAACTGCGTAAACTTCCGAAGAGCATCGCCACTCTCGTGCCTTCCCCCTTACAACGGTCTGCAAAAAATATTACGGCCGTGCCGCCTCTCTGTTACATTCACTTTCGGCAGCACGGCCATCTTCCTTCCCAAGATCCGTTGCTTTCCGCCCCCTTTTCACAAAGGGTTTGGCTTTATCGAGCGCCCCTCAGCCTCTTTATAGCATAAAAGAGCTCTTACTGTCAATATCTCAATTATACTCTCAATTATATTTATAAATTAATTTAAATCGAACATTTGGAGCCAATACTCTGGGGTTGTGCTCTCCTGTCCGCCCCGATTTTTTGGATTCGCTCATAACAACTCCTGCACCTCGACAGGTCATTTTATCGGGTATCCAGGAGAGCAGCATGTTTGAGAAGATCGTCGGTGGCATTCTTGAGGTTGAAGAAATTCTGTTCGTTCTGGATTGCGATGGATGCATAGACGGCCAGCGTCCGAAGTAGTTTCAAATCATCTGCCGTGAAACTTTGTGAGGATATATTGCTCATATTGATTACCCCGAAATTGCGCCCTTCACATCCGATGGGGGCGCACAGCATTGAAATTACCTTTGCAGTGCCGGGCATAAACCGCGAGTCGGTCGAGACGTCATCAATCAACTCGGCCCTTCCGGTCTGCAGGACATTACCGGCTATCCCCTCTCCAATCTTCAGCCTTAACTTAGGATCTGATCCCGGACCGAAAGCAGCCTTGACCGAGAGATACTTTTCTTTTTCATCAAGCAACATTACGGACCCGCTGTCGGCGACTATAACGTGCCGGGCTTCTTCAAGGATCGTGCGGCATGTCTGCTCAATATTGGCACAGACTATTACCATGTCCGACCCGTGCTTTTTCAATTTTTCGATCTCGTCGTCGAGCCTCCTGATCCTCTGACTCATGGTTTCGAGTATTTTGAAAAGCAGGGTCGGATCCTTGCTGATCGTGGGAAAGAGCTTTTTCCTGTCAACCGACAATATTCTTGCATCTCCTGAAGCAACGGCAGTTGCCGAGCGGGGCAACCTGTCGAAGAGGGCCATCTCTCCGAAGATTTCGCCGCCCTGAAGAACTCCGAGGGTAAGCTTTCCCGATGGACTTTCCCTGGTGATTCTTACCTCGCCCGACTGTACCACGTACATCATCTCACCCCTGTCACCTTCCCTGAAGATGACCTCTCCGTCATGGTAAACCTTCCCGAGTTCGCCTTCCTTCATCGTCCCTCCGTCAGAAAACTCTTGATCACACCCTCCCACATGTCGATGTGCATTCTGGGCTTAACTGATTTGAGAAAGACAGTCTTATACCTTTCGTTGCCGGTGAACATGTCCCAGAGAATAGAGCTGAGTATCTTGCCGTTCCCTGGGTCATGCTGCTCTTTTTCTATCACCTTCAACATCGCTTTGGTCAATATCGCAGTCTTTCTGTAACGGTCAATAACGAAGTAGAGGACCCGGCCGAAGTAATTGTCTAATACTATGCTCTTGTAAACAGGCAGGTAATTTCTTTTGAAGTCCTCCGCTGCCACGCCTTCAAATACAGCAGTTTTTGCCACGGCCTTTCCCATTATATATGCTGCACCCAGGCCATCCTTGAAAAGTCTGGTGGAGCCGGCATCCCCACAAAGAACGAGCCTGTCCGTGAAAGCTATTCGTGGCGCTCCCACGTTCATCTTTGGCAAGCAGCGGCACTCCACAGTGTATGGGGCCGATTTGGGAAGAACGCTTCTGACGACGGGTTTGTCCATAAAATCGGCTACGGTTCCGGGTCCCACGCCGGTTCCAAGTATGCACAAGGTTACATAAGGACCTTTGGGTATCATGGCTCCAAACTTAATGCCCTTGTCCGGGAGTAAAAAAAGATGAATCGAATTGCCGAAGTGTTCCGCTACCACATCCTCGCCCATGCTGATCTCTGCGATGGCAGCAGTGACCTTGTCCGGTTCTCTGTATCCGAAACCCACGTCTTCGAATATTTTTCCCGAACTGCTGTTAACGCCGAAGGCACCCACCACCAGGTCAGCATGCATGACTTCGGAGTTCTTCGCGAACAACACAGGTCTGTTATTCTTGAGTTCAATCCGTTCCAGGCGAAAGTTTTTGTGGACCGCCCCTTCCTGAATAGCCTGATTAAGAAGAAAGCGGTCGAAACTCTCCTTATCTTCTCCGACCGTCCCTTTCGGGCCCCCGCCGCGGTAGACAGTTGCTATAGTCTTCTCCAGAGAAGGAGTAGCGATGAAAACGCTACCATGATTTGTATGAAGCCGGTAGGAATTAATGCCCTTCCGGACTACCGAATCGGGAAGATTTATGCCTTCAACAGCCAGCGTTTGTACAAGGAGTTCCGAGATTATCCCCCCACACCTGTTACACCCCCCCGGGCCATCTCTTGTGAAGTCCTTCGGCTCGAATATCGTCACCGTAATTTCCTTGCCCATCATCTTTGCCATTTTGAGGGCAAAGATACTGAAACAAGAACCTGTTGGTCCACCACCTATGACGGCGACGTTCGAACCATCTTCCAGTGTATGCCGATCAGAA